>NZ_JAUSVA010000003.1 GCF_030813695.1 Kitasatospora herbaricolor | reverse complement strand
GTGGTGGGTTGGGTCAGGTGGTGGGTGGGGTGGTGGGGAGGATGGTGGTGAGGATTTCTTGGACGCGTTGGGTGATGTCGGTGCGGTTGGTGAGGATCCAGGAGATGTGTTGGGCGCCGAAGAAGGCGGAGATGAGGACGCGGGCGGTGGTGTGGGGGTCGAGGGTGGTGGTGTGGGGGTTGGGGGTGGTGCTGTTGGTGGGGGTGGTGTTGTTGGGGGTGTGGGTGGCTTGGGTGAGCCAGTCGGTGATGGTGCGGGTGTAGCCGATGTAGGGGGTGGGGAGGTCGGTGGCGATGAGGGAGCGTTCGATCTGGAGGCGGGCGCCGGCTTGGATGACGAGGTCGTCGCGGAAGGCGATGGCGGTGCGGGTGAGGAGTTGGGTGACGGCGTCGAGGGGGTGGAGGTTTTGTCGGGCGACGTCGTCGGTGAGGTTGTTGAGGGTTTGGTAGAACTCGTCGGCGACGGCGCGGGCGAGGGCTTCTTTGTTGGGGTAGTGGAAGTAGACGGCGCCTTTGGTCATGCCGGCGAGTTGGGCGACGTCGAGGACGGTGACGGCGGGGAAGCCTTTGGTGGCGAAGGCGTGGGCTGCGGCGCCGAGGATCTGGGCGCGGGTGCGTAGGGCGCGTTCCTGGGTGAGGCCGGCTCGTCCGTGTTCGGTGGTGGGGTTGACTGCGCGGGGGCGTTCGCCGTTCGCCGGTGTCATGGTGTCCTCGTGTTCTGTGCGGGCCGTTCGGGGGTGGCCGGGTGGGTGGTGCACCTTGAAATATACCTTCTCGGAGGTATATTTGCTGTCGCGTCGGTGGTCCGGTGCCGGCGGTCGGACATGTCAGTGGTCTGTCAAATGGGGGAACGTCGATGTCGCAACCTGCCGTGACCGTCATACCTGCACAGCGTCGTTCGGCTGCCGCGTCGGTGGTGTCCGGGGGGGTCGAGGGGGTGGGGGGGTTTGAGTTTTCAGCAGCCGATCCCGCGGGATCTGGTGCATCGGGCTTCGGTGGCGGAGGTGTTCGTGACCGATGCGGTGGAGCTGGGTGGGGATCGTTTCCTGGTGGCTGCGCAGTGGCCGCGTGATCATGCGATGTATCACCCTGACGCGGGCGGGTTGGGTGATCCGATGTTGTTCGCCGAGACGATTCGTCAGGCGTTGGTCTTCCTGGCGCACCGTTATCACGCGGTTCCGTTGACGCATCGTTTCATCGGTTGTGACATGGACTTCGAGATCACTGATCCGCAGGCTCTGCGGGTGGGTGCGGCGCCGGCGCCGGTGGTGCTGGAGGTGTGTTGGGGTGCCGGTTCCCCGCAGCGGCACGGTATGCGGGTGGAGGTGCAGTTGGTGGTGGGTGGGCGGCGTTGCGGGCGTGGGAGCCTGCGGGTGATCGCGGTGGACGGCAAGCGGTACGCGATGCTGCGCGGGCGGGCGGCCGCGGCGGCGGCCGGGGGCGTTCGCCGGCCGGTGCCGGTGCGTGGTCGTGTGCGGCGGATGCCGGCGGCGGCGGTGGGTCGCCTGCGCGCCAAGGACAGCGTGCTGGTGCGTGCGGCGGGGCAGTGGGAGCTGGCGTTGGACCTCGATCACGCGATCCTCTTCGATCACCCGAGCGACCATGTGCCGTTGATGGCGATGCTGGAGGGCTTCCGCCAGCTCGGCCACCACCTGCTCACCACCCCCGCCCCCCGCACCGCCGGGGAGGGCCCATCCACGCCCGACACTCGTTCCGCGTCCGAGGGCCCTTTCGCGTCCGAGGGCGGTGCCGCGCCCGCCTCCCACACCGTCGGGAAGGGCTCTTCCGCGCCCGAGGGCGGTGCCGCGCCCGACGGCCGCACCGTCGGGGAGGGCGGTATCGCGTCCGAGGGCGGTGCCGCGCCGGACGGTCGTGCCGCGTCCGCGTCCCGTGGCGTCGAGGAGGGCGGTGCCGCGTCCGACGGCGGTATCGCGCCCGAGGGTCGTTCCGCGTCCGAGGGCGGTGCCGCGCCTGCCTCCCGCATCGTCGGGGAGGGCCTTTCCCCGTCCGAGGGCCGTTGCGCGTCCGGCATCGTCGGGGAGGGCGGTATCGCGTCCGAGGGCGGTGCCGTGCCGGAGGGTGGTGTTGTGTCGGGGTCCCGTGGTTTTGCGGGGGGTGGTGTTGCGCGGGGTGGTTGTTCCGTGGGGGAGGGTGGTGCCGTCGGGGTGGGGGTGGGGGTGCGGCCGGTGTTGTTGTCGCTTTCCACGGTCTGTCTGGCTTTCGGTGAGTTGGACCGTCCGGTGAGGTTGGTCGTGCGGGAGGACGGTGCGGGTGCTGGGGGGGTGCGTCGGTTGCGTATCGATGCGTTGCAGGGTTCCTCGACGCTGGCGACCTCGGTGGGTGTGTGGGCGTTGGTGGTGTCGGGTGGTCATCCGGTCGAGGGTGAGCGTGGGGCGAGTGCGTCCCAGATGGCTTGCACCCTGGTGGACATTCCGGAGCGTTGGAGGGTCGGCGCGGTGTAGTA
The DNA here is from genome assembly GCF_030813695.1 of Kitasatospora herbaricolor. Lineage (NCBI taxonomy): Bacteria > Bacillati > Actinomycetota > Actinomycetes > Kitasatosporales > Streptomycetaceae > Kitasatospora > Kitasatospora herbaricolor. The sequence goes on along the minus strand of NZ_JAUSVA010000003.1, from coordinate 295,419 downwards.
GGCGCCGACCAGGACGACGATCAGCAGGTCGGCCAGCGCGGCGGGTTCCGTCTGGCCGGCCGCTTCCAGCAGTTGCAGTGCCCGGCGGTGCAGTTCTTCGAGGAAGGGCGGGGTCCGGTCGCTGTCGAGGGCGGCGTCGACGGTCAGTCGTAGGGCGGCGTTGATCTGGATGTCGGATTCGACGGCGCGGGCGACGGTGAGGGCCAGTTCCTGCAGGTCGGCCATGGGGTCGGGGTGGGGGTGGGTGGTCGGGTCGCCGGGGTGGGGGAGGAGTTCGTCGAGCAGGGCGACCAGTGCGGCGGCGATCTCGGCCTTGGAGTCGAAGTGTCCGTAGAGGGCGCCCTTGGTGAGGTTCATGCGCTGGGCGATGCGCAGGAGGCTGGCGTCGGCGTAGCCGTGGCGGGCGAACTCGGTGCCGGCTTCCTGCAGGGCCCGTTGGTAGGTGAGGCGGGCTCGGGCCTGTTGTTTGCTCATCGGGTGTCCCCCCGGGTCGGTTGTGGTGTGACATCCCCATCAACGATACCTTCGTGAAGGAATGTTATATGCGTGTTGATCTGCTCGGCCATGCCGCCGTCGTCGCCGCCCGGCATGCGGGGCGTGCGGAGCGTGAGCGGCGGTTGGCCGGTGAGACGGTCCGGGCGTTGGTGGACGCCGGTTTCGCGCGGCATTTCGTGTCCCGGGCCCGGGGTGGTGCGGAGGGCGGCTTCGCCGAGTTGGTGCACCGCAGTGCGCGGTTGGCGGAGCGGGGGTGCCCGAGTGCGGCGTGGTGCGCGGCGCTGCTGGCCGCCCACGGGCGCATCGCCTCCTACCTGCCCGCGCGGGGCCGGGACGAGGTGTGGGCGCAGGGGCCCGATGCGAGGATCGCCGCGGCGCTCTTCCCGCCCGCCGGTACCGCTGTGCCCGCCGCGGGTGGTGGTCTGCTGCTGAGCGGGTACTGGAAGTGCGCCAGCGGCGTGGACTTCGCCGACTGGGTCCTGCTCGCGGCCCCGCAGGAGCCGGGCGGGGGTGCCCTGGTGCTGGCGGTGCCGGCCCGTGACCTCACCGTCCTCGACACCTGGGACAGCCCGGGGTTGCGCGGCACCGGCAGCAACTCCGTCCTCGCCGAGTCCGTCCACGTCCCGCACCATCGCACCTTCCTCCTCGCCGACCTGATGGCCGGACGCCCCGGCGCCGGCCGTTCCCGCTGTCACGGCGCGCCCGCGCACCTGGCCGGCGCCCTGATGTTCGCCGCCCCCGCCCTGGGCGCCGCCACCCGCGCCCTGCACCTGTGGACCCGCCGGGCCGCACCCGACACCGCCCACGCACCCGACACCCCCCGCGCCCCCGACACCGCAGACACGGCCGACAGGGCCGGCACCGCAGACACGGCCGACACGGCCGGCACCGCAGACACGGCCGACACGGCCCGCACCGCCGACACCGCCGACACGGCCGACACGGCCCGCACCGTCGGTGCTGCGGGCACGGCGGGCATCGCCGGTACTACCGGCACGGCCGGTACTGCGGGCGCCGCCGGCATCGCCGATACCCTCGCCCGTGCCTCGGGCGAGATCGACACCGCCGGGCTGCTGCTCACCGAGGCCGCCCGCCGCGCCGACACCGAACCGGTCACCGAGCACCTGGTGGCCCGCAACCGACGCGACGCCGTCCTCGCCGTGACCCTGCTGGCCACCGCCGTCCGACGCCTGGCCGACACCACCGACCCCCACGAGGAACGCCCGGTCGAGGACCTTCACGGCGCCACCCTGCTGCGCCTGTGCCGGGACGTGACGACGGTCGCCTCCCACGGGGCCCTGCGGATGGGACCCGCCGCCGAGGCCTTCGCCGCCGCCGTCCTGCGGCCGGCCGCACCCTGACCGCACCGGCACCGGCACCGGCAGCCGGCCGCCACGCGTTCGTTCGTGCATCCGTGGGTGCCCGCGAAGGTGCGAGCGTGCCGAGGTTGCTGGGGGATTGGAAGGGTTCCGGGGCTGCGCACCTGCCGCTCGCCGCACGCGTTCGCGCGTCCGTGGGTGGGTGCTCGCGTGGGTGCGAGGGTGCTGAGGTTGGTGGGGGTTGGAAGGGGTGCCGGGGTTGGGTGCCGGTGCCGCACCGCACCGGTGGCCGCTCGTGCGCCCGCGGTCGTCGGCCGCGTCCGTGGGTGGGTGCTCGCGTGGGTGCGAGCGTGCTGAGGTTGGTGGGGGTTGGAAGGGGTGCCGTGGTTGGGTGCCGGTGCCGCACCGCACCGGTGGCCGCTCGTGCGCCCGCGGTCGTCGGCCGCGTCCGTGGGTGGGTGCCCGCGTAGGTGCGAGCGTGCCGGGGTGTTGGGTCGTTGGAGGGTTCGGGTGCGCGTGCGCGTGCCCGTTGCCGCCTGCGCCTCGGTATACCGGTGGGGGTGTGCCGGTGAGCGGGTGGGCGAACGTGTCCGGGGTGCTGGGTCGTTGGAGGGGTCCGGTCGGCGCGCACATCCGCAGCCGTCCGCCGGGTGTCCGTGCGGCCGCGCCCGCGCGCCCCGTGGGCGGGTGGGTGTGCGCAGGGGAGCATGGATGTCGGAGGGGCCGGGTCCACGCGCAGCCGCCGTGTGTCCACGTGGGCGTGGGCGGGTGGGCGAGCGAACGTGGCCCGGATGTATGGGTGTTGGGGCGGTGCGGGCCGGTGTGCACCCACGCGATCTTGTTGCGCGCCTTCGCGCCGGTGGGTGGGCGGCGCGCGCCCGGGGGGGGGGGGGGGGGGGGGCAGGGCGGGTTGGAGGGATCCGTGCCTGTGTGCGGCCGCTGCCCGTTGGTGTGTCCGGGGGTGTGTGCGGCCGCTGCCCGTTGGTGTGTCCGGGGGTGTGTGCCGCTGAACGGGCGGGCGTGCCCGGGGGGTGGGGATGCCGCAGGGGTCCGGGTTCGCGGGTGCGCGTGGCCGGCCGCCGCGTGCCTGCGGATCCGTGCCGGCGCGTCCGTGAGCGGGTGGGCGAACGTGCCCAGGGTGCGGGGCCGTTGGGTGGGCCGGGGGCCGGGTGCGCCGGCGTACGTGTACGTACCCGATCCGTGCCCGCACCCGCACCCGCACCCGTACCCGTCCCGGGCCGGGCAGGCCGGACGCGTGCGGGTACGGGTGCTTGGGTGCGCACGGACACGTACGCGTACGTGTGGACCGGCGGGCACGGGGAGCTGACCGCTCCCGACCGCCCGCCGCACCCTGGACCCCGCCGCACCCTGGACCGCCCGCCGCACCCTGGACCCCGCCGCACCCTGGACCGGGCGCCGCGCGCCGGATCCGGGCGGCCCGGTGCCTTCGTGGCGCGCCGGGTCGGGTTGTGGTCCGGTTCCGTGCTGTGCGCGGTTCCGGTCGGTGCTGCGGTGGTGTGTGCTGTGTCCGGGTTGCCGGGTTGCCGGGTTGCCGGGTTGCCGGGTTGCCGGGTTGCCGGGTCCGGTTGTGCGGTCCCGGTCCCGGGCCCGGTTCCGGTTCTGCTGGTGCTGTGGTGTGGGCCTGTGCTGTGGTGTGGTGGTCGGGTTGTGGTGGGTTCAGCTTGTTTCGGTGCATGGGGATCCGGTGGTGAGGGCGGTGCGCTTCTTGTCGTAGAAGTCGATCTGCCAGTCGAGGTAGTGGACGGTGGCGGCGAGTTCCTCGGCGTGGGCGAGGACGCGGCGGCGGTGGCCGGCGAGCAGGTCGCGTCGTTCGCCGACGGTGTGGTCGCCGGCCTGGGCGAGTTCGACGTAGCGGCCCATTTCCTGGACCGGCATTCCGGTGGAGCGCAGGCGGTTGAGGAATTCCAGCCAGCGCAGGTTGGAGGCGGAGTAGACGCGTTGGCCGCCGGGTTCGCGCGAGACGGAGTCGATGAGTCCCAGTTCCTCGTACCACAGGAGGTCCTCGGAGGAGAGGCCGCTGATCCGTTCGACCTCGACGGGGGAGAAGGTCTCGGCGCGGCGGGTGGTGGCGGACAGGGGCGTGGTCACGGTGGCAACCCTTCGTAAGGCGGCAGGGGAGGGGAGGGGCGGTACTGCTGAGGGGGGTTCAGGGGCCTCGCCGCGCCGCCCGGCGGCGGCTTCGTCCGCGTCGTGCGCGGGGCCGTCCTGTCCGGCCCCCGGGGGCGGCGGACGGTGCGGAGCGGGGCCGCGGGGCAGATGTTCCAGAGCCCGGACGAGTTCGGCCCGCCGGTTGTAGGCGCGGACCTTCTCCCGCAGTGCGAGCGCGGTCATGTGCTGTCCATCCATCGCTTCACACCGCAATAATACCTTCGCGAAGGTATTATTGCGGTGTGATTGGCGTCACACTCCCATCCTGTCCCGGGTCCGGATCCCCGCCGGTGGCGGCCGGATCCGGACCGGTGGCTTCCGCACCGCCCACAGCCGCCGGGCCCCGCCCGCGCTCGAGCTCCCGCCGCCCGCGGACGTGTCCGTGCGGCTCACGGCCGCGCCGCCTGTACGCCCCTTCGCCGGTGCCGCCCTTGCCGTCGCTGTGCCACCACTTCCGGCGGCCTGTGTCCTGCCGCCTGAGGTCGTGTCCGTGCGGCTCACGGCCGCGCCCCCGAATGGCGATCCGCGCATGCCGGCAGCCCTGACGTCAGCCTCTGCTGCCCGCGGACGTGTTGTCCGTGCTGCTCCCGGCCGTGCCGTTGGTGGCGCCCGTGCCGGCGGCCTGTGTTCCTGCCCGGCGACGGCCCGTATGCCTGCCATCTGCCGTCTGCGGCGCGGAGGCCCGCGTGCCGGTGGCCCCGGGGCCTTGGTGCCTGCGGATCCGGCGCCTGCGGATCCGCTGCCCGCGCCGGCTGTGGCGCCGGTGCCGACGGCCGACGGTCCGTCACCCGTTCTGCCGGGCGGCGGCCCCCGCGCAAGCCCGCTGCTCACGGCCGCGCCCCGGTGGCGCCCGTGCCGCCGGCCCCCGGGCCGCCACCCGGCCGCCTCCGGCGGCGGACCGCAGGACGGCCGCCCGGCGGGCGGGCCCCTGTCGCCTGAGGTTGTGTTCGTGCTGCTCATGGCCGCGCCCCGGTGGCACCCGCGCCCCGGTGGCACCCGTGCCGCCGGCCCCCGGGCCGCCACCCGCCCACCCGCCCCCGGCGGCGGCCCGCAGGACGGCCGCCCGGGTGGGCGGGCCCCTGCCGCCAGCGGACGTGTCCGTGCGGCTTACGGCCGTGTCGGTGGTTTCGCTGCGCCGGGGCGGCCTGTGTTCCTGCCGTCTGCGGCCCGGTGGTCCGTGTGCCGGTGGCCCCGTGGCCTTGGCGCCCCGCGGATCCGCTGCCCGCGCCGGCTGTGGCGCCGGTGCCGTCGGCCGACGGTCCGTCATCTGTTCTGCCGGGCGGCGGCCCGCGTGCCTGCCGCTTGCGGTCGGTCCCCTGCCGCCCGAGGTCGTGTTCGTGCTGCTCGCGGCTGTACCGCCCGCGGCGCCTGTCCGTCCGGCCCGGGGGCCGCCCCCGTGCCTGCCGGGCGGCGGCCCGCGTGGGCCGGCCCCCTGCGGTCGAGGTCCTGTTGCCGGCGGTCGTGCCGTGTTGATCGCCTCGGTGCCTCGGTACCTCGGTACCGTCGGGCTGCTGCTGCTGCTGCTGCTCCTCCTCCGCCGCAGTGCCCCCGCCGCAGTGCCCCTGGTGCCGTGTCTCTGGTGCGGGTGGCGTGGGTGCGTGCGCGGCGGTGGCCTGCATGCCGGTTGGTTGCTGGGGGTGGTGTTTGTGCTGCTTGCATGTGTGCCGCCGGTGCCGGCCGGTGTTCTCGCGGGTGCGCGGCTCGCATGCCCGTCGTCGGTCGTCTGCTGTCCGTGGCGCGGGGGGCGGGGTGTCTGCGGCTTTGCGGTCTGGGTGCCCTGCGGATCGGCTGCCCGTGCCGGGCGGGCGGTGTCGGGGGTGTCGTCGGGCTGTGTTCTTACGGACCTGCGGGCCGCAGGGCCGGCGCCCTGCGGCCCGCAGGTCCGCGGTCCGGTGGTCGTGTTCGTGTTGCCCGCCGCGGTGCCGGCGGTGCGGGTGGCACCGGCGGTGTGGGGGTGCAGGGTGAAGGGGGCCGGGTCCCTTGCTCTGCACCCCCAGGTGCGCGGCGGGCCCGGCCCCCTCGCTGGGGGTGGGGGGTCAGGTGGTGGTTTTGGTGGACTTGGGGAGCAGGACCAGGGTTGCTGCGGCGGTTGCCGCGAGCATGGCGCCGGAGATCACGAGGCTGACTGTCAGGCCGTGCTGGAAGGAGGTCTGTTCGGCGATCAGTGCGCCGAACACGGCGATGGCCAGGCAGCCGCCGACCTGTCGGCAGGTGTTCAGTACCGCGGCGGCGGTGCCGGCCCATTCCGCGGCGACGCTCTCCAGCAGTACGGCGGTCAGCGAGGGCACCGCGAGTCCGCCGCCGATGCCCACCGGGACGAGCAGCAGGACCGGCACCAGGACCGGGGTGTGGGGGCCGACCAGGAGCAGGACCAGTGCGCCGGCGCCCATGATGAGTTGGCCGAGGACCATCGGCACCCGCGGTCCGGTGCGGGCCGACAGCTTGACGCTCGCCATGTTCACCACCGCGATCAGTCCGCACATCGGCACGAACATCGCTCCGGCGCTGACCGCGGACTCCCCGCGCATCTGCTGGAAGTACAGGCCGAACAGGAAGATGACCCCGTAGAAGACCGCGTTCAGGGCGAATCCGGCCGCCACGCAGACCACCACCGTGCGTGAGCGCAGCAGTCCCAGCGGGACCATGGGCTGTGCCCGGCGGGCCTGGCCGACCAGGAACAGGACCAGGGCGACGGCGGAGACGGCCAGGGTGGCGAGGATCTGCGGGGAGCTGAAGCCGTCGCGTCCGCCTTCGATGACGGCGTAGGTCAGGCTCGCGAGGCCGACCACGATCGACAGCTGGCCGAAGAGGTCCAGGGGGGCGGCGCGGCGCGGGGAGCGGGGGATGCGGGCGAGCAGGGCCAGGCCCACCGCGCCCACCGGGATGTTGAGGAAGAAGATGGACTGCCAGTTCCAGGCCGTGGTCAGGGCGCCGCCGGCGACCGGGCCGATGGCCACCGCCACCGCGCCGGCGGCCGTCCAGATCGCCACCGCCCGGGCCCGCTTGCCCGGGTCGGTGTAGCTCTGGCGGATCAGGGCCAGCGAGGTGGGCACCATGATGGCGGCGGCCGCGCCCTGCACCATGCGGGCGCCGATCAGCGCGCCCAGGCCAGGGGCCAGGCCGCAGGCCGCGGAGGCGAGCGTGAAGGCGCCCAGGCCCACCGCGTAGGCGCGGTTGGCGCCGATGCGGTCCGCCGCGGCGCCGGCCGACAGCATCAGCGCGGCGAACATCAGGGTGTAGCCGTCGACGACCCACTGCAGGGCCGTCATGTCGCCGCTGAGGCTGTGCGCGATGGCCGGCAGCGCGACGTTGACCACCGAGCCGTCCAGCGAGATCACGAAGAAGCTCAGCAGCGCGGCCGCCAGTACCAGGTGCGGCGAGGAGGGACGGGAGGGACGGCGGGGCTCGTCGGCCCCGGCGGGGGCGGGCGCGGGGGAGCGCGTACCGCGGGTGATGGTCATGGCCATCGGGACAACTCCAGGGAGAAGGGTGACGGACGGGGAGGAGGAGCGGGAAGGGGCGGGCACTACACCGACACGGCGCCGGCCACGACCCCCGGGCCGGCCACGACCCCGGGGCCGGCGGCGCCGGTGGTGTCCGTGGCGGGGCCGGTGGTGTCGGCGGGGCGGGTGCGGCGGCGGCTGAGCTCGGGGAAGCCGGGGTCGGTGCCGAGCACGCCGCCCTCGCCCCAGCGGTTCTGCGCGATCTCCTGGATGAACACGGTGATCTTGTCGAAGGGGGCGCCGGTGACCCGGTTGACGGTCAGGGTCAACTCCTCGATCAGCTCACGGCACTTCTCGTCGCTCTGGTTGGGCCAGGTGGTCACGTTCACGATCGGCACGGCGGAATCCTGTCTGTACGGGAGCGGGACGGGGGAAGGAGGAAGCGGCAAGCACGCACGAGGCGCACCGGACCCGCGGGACCTGCGATGCACGACGTACGGGACCTGCGCCGTGCGGGACCTGCGGTGTGCGCCGTGCGGTGCGCGGGAGGCGGCGGATGCGCCGTGCGGGGCGCGCGGTGCGCGGGAGGCGGCGGATGCGCCGGGCCGTGCGGCACGAACGGGTACGGCGCGCGGGGTACCGCGCGGGGCGCGCGGTGCGGGGTGCGGGGCGCGCGTCACAGCGCGCGGCAGGCACCGCCGTCGATGGTCACCGCGGCACCGGTGATCTGCGCCGCGGCGGGGGAGAGCAGGAACGCCACCAGCTGCGCGACGTCCGCCGGGCGGGTCAGGACCCCCAGCGGCGTCTGCGCCACGACCTGGGCGGTGACCTCCTCGGCGGTGGCGCCGTGACGCTCGGCCAGCTCCTTGGCGGTCTGCGTCCACAGCCCGGTGTCCACCGCGCCCGGGTCCACCACGTTCACCCGGATGCCGCTGCGCCCCAGGTCGGCGGAGACGGCCTTGGCGAAGGCGGCCAGGCCGGCGTTGACGGTGCTGTTGACGGGGAAGAGCGGGTCGGGGGTGCTGCGGAAGGCGCCGCCGACCAGGACGATCCGGCCGCCGCCGGTGGCGGTCATCGGGGCGGCGACGGCCCGGGTGAGGCGCACGGCGCCCATCAGCTTGCTGTTCAGGGTGGTCTGCCACATGTCGTCGGTGGCCTCGGCCAGCGGGGCGACCGGGCCGTCGCCGGCGGCGTGGACCAGGGCGTCGATGCGGCCCAGTTCGGCGGCTAGCTCGGCCACCGTGGTGTCGACCGCGCGCCGGCGGTTGATGTCCACCACCCGGGTCAGGAGCAGGTGCTCGGCGCCGCCGGCCTCGGCGATGTTCTCGCGGGCGGCCTTCAGGCGTTCGGGGTCCCGTCCGAGCAGCACCACCGTGGCCCCGGACCGGCTGAGCTCCTCGGCCACGGCACTGCCTATTCCGCCGGTCGCGCCGCTCACCAGCACGACCGGGGAGATCTCCGCGGGACGGTCAGAGGTCATCACTGCATCCTTTGTTCACGACGATCAGTCAGAAGGAGGCCGCAACTCGCCCTGTTCAGAAGGGCCTTCGCCTCGAAGGAGGCGGGGCGGCCTGACAACCACGACGGTAGCCGAGGACCACCCCCCATGGCAACCATCTAGTTGGTTTTCGTGTGGGGGTGTGCTCCGGGAACGCGAAAGCCCGGCCGGTACGCATCGAGGGGAGGCGTTCGGGCCGGGCGCTTCGGGGGGGGCGGTCGACGGGACGTGGACGGTGAGGCTCGGGGGTGGCGCTGGGGCCGGGGCCGGCGGTGGGGTCGGGGCCGGCGGTGGGGTCGGCGGTCGCCGGCGGGGGCGGGGTGGGGTCGTGCGGCGTCGCGCGGGGGGAGGGGGGAGGGGGTCGGGGTCAGACCGTCCCGCGCAGGGCGTTGTCGATGATGACGTGGCCGGCCGCGGCGACGCTGGCGCGCAGCAGGGTCCAGCTGGCCTCGGAGTCGTGGTCGGGGCCGAGCATCAGTCGGCGTTGCTGGGGGACGATGAAGGGCCAGGAGGCCAGGCCGATCAGGGAGATGAGCACCCGGGCGGCGGCGGTGGGGTCGTCGATGCCGAGGGCGACCGAGAGTGCGGCGGTCTTGTGGGTGTAGTAGGTCTCGCGTTCCTTCTCGTTGGGGATGGGGCGGTCGCGGTAGAGCAGGCCCTCCCAGGCGAGCAGTCGTACGAGGTCGCCGGAGCGGCGGTGGTAGTCGAACACCTCGCCGACGTACTCGCGCAGTCCCTGTTCGGAGGTGGGGATCGGGACCTGCTCGCCCATGTGCTCGTACACCCGGGTGAGGACGGCGGAGAAGAGCGTCTCCTTGTTGCCGAAGTAGGCGTAGATCCGCTGCTTGTTGACCCCGGACCGCTCCGCGATCCGGTCGACCCGCGCTCCCGCGAGGCCGTGCTCCGAGAACTCCTCCTGGGCGGCCTCGAGCAGCTTGCCGCGGGTCTCCTGGGCTTTGGCGCTGACTGTCATGAGGGAAGGCTAGCCGATCGGCAACCAACTGGATGGTTCAGAAAAACCAACTAGATGGTTGCGCTGTTCGGCGGATCTGTTCTAACGTTCTTTCAGCAGGACGCGGCGAGCCGGACAAAGAACCTCAACTCCGGCCGCCGGCAAGCAGATCAGCCGCCCTGCCCGCCCCCGCCGAACCGGCCCGGGGACCGCGCCGCAGCAGCGCAGCCAGCCACCCCCTCACGCGGCCCGCCCGTCCCGCGGCCCGCCACGCCAAGGAGAGACCCATGTCGGCCCAGCCCCGCACCGTCCTGCTCGTCGGCGACCGCTTCGCCGGATTCGCCGTCCACGAGGGGGTGTTCACCATCTCGCAGTTCACCCGGCAGCTGCCGCTGCTCGCCGCTGCGCCCGGCCGCACCCAGGTGCTGGCCGGCCAGGGCATCACGGCCGCCCGCTGGCAGGAGCTGCGCGAGGAGGCCGACCGGCACGGCCTGGGCGAGCGCCTGGAGCTGCGCCGGTTCGAGACGGCGCTCTCCCCGCGCGGGGAGGCCCACAAGCACCAGAGCCAGAACACCCTGATCGCGGACCTGCGCCGGGAGCAGGAGGGCCGCTTCGTGGCGGCCCTGCGCCTGCACGACGACAACGAACTGCTGCTGGACCACCAGACCGGTCAGCACGTGCAGGGCATGGTGGCCGTGGAGGCCGCCCGCCAGATGTTCCTCGCGGTCAGCGAGCGCTACTACGCCAGCCGCCACCCGGAGCGTTCCTACTACTACGTGATCGACTCCATGAACACCTCCTTCGAGAACTTCCTCTTCCCGCTGGAGGCCACCATCGAGTTCGTCACCCTGCGCGCCGAGGTCGCCGACCCCGAGCGGCTCTCCTTCGCCGCCGACATCAGCGTCCACCAGGCCGGCCGGCGCGCCGCGCTGACCTCCGTCACCTACACCGCCTTCGAGCCGGCGCTCATCGAGTCCAAGGAGACCCGCCGCGCCCGCTTCGCGGTCGACCACACGGTGTCCGCCACCGCCCAGGTCCTGCTCGCCGCCTGAGCCCGGGCCGCCCGGGCCCCGCACGCCGGTAGTCCGCACGCCGGTAGTCCGTACGCCGGTAGTCCGTACGCCGGTACCCGGCACCCGACGGCCCCCGCACCCGCACGGCCCGCTGCCGTGCCCGACGTTCCCGCACCTCGCTGTCCCGCACCTGGCTGTCCCGCACTCCGCTGTCCCGTCGTACGGCTTTCCCGTCGCACGGTTTCCCCGTATCCCGGGGCCTTCCCTTCCTTTCCCGTACACCGAACCCGCAAGGAGACCACCATGTCCAGCGCCCTGATCACCGTCACCGAGCTGTCCGTCAAGCCCGACCAGGTCGAGGCCGCGGCCGCCGCCTGGCTCGCCCACCACGCCGCCTCCGGCTTCGAGGGCCGCATCCTCTACCGCGGTCTGGAGGACTCCACGCTGCTGGAGCTGGCCCCGCTGGCCGGCTACGACCAGATCGAGTCCCTGCGCAAGGACTGGCGCGAGCTGTGGGACGTGGTCGGCCCGATGGCCGAGAGCGACTTCAGCCGGCAGATGCTGCACTTCGTGGAGGCTCCCAAGCCCAGTGCCGACCCGCTGCCGAACACCGCGTACATCCAGATGCGCCACGTCGAGGTCCCGCCCACCGCCTACCGGGCCTACCGCGCCTGGCGTGAGGAGACCATCTTCGACGTGGTCCGCAACGCTCCCGAGGTCGACTACTTCGAGGCGTACCACTCGGTGCTCAGCAGCGAGCCGGGCGTCATGTTCGTCTCCGGCTTCTCCTGCGAGCCGAAGGACTACACGGCCGTCTTCACCTCCCCGCGCTACCAGGAGATCGTCCGCCAGGCCGGCGACTCGTACATCACCGGCGGCGACCGCGGCCTCTACACCCGCCTGTACGCCCGCCTGACCCCGGCCGCCTGATCCGTCCGCGTCCCGCACCGTCGCGCACCTTCCCGTACGGGACGCGGACGGCGGCGCCCGCCGCGCCCTGCCCGCCACCGGCCCCGTGCCGTCCGCGTCCCGTCCCCACCCGCCACCGGTGCAGGACCCTCCCGAAGGACCACCGTCATGACCACCGTCACCAGCCCCACCCCCACCACCACCACGGCCACCTCCCCGACCACCTCCCCGACCACCGTGACGACCGCCGCTGTCCTCGCCGTCCCGGGCCCGCCGGGCGGCGCGGCGCCGGTCACCGAGCGCACCTACGACCTCAGCGTCACCACCCAGGGGCCGCTCTACCCGCCGAGCGAGATCGTCGACGAGAACGGCGACTTCGTCGTCATCGGGCGGATCAACCGGCCGGGCCCGGACGGCGGCACGAGCGCCCACTGGGGCAGCGCCGTGGTCTCCGCCGACAGTCCGGTGCCGCCCTTCGGCCAGCACCTGCCGTACACGATTGTCCGTGAGCTCCCGGAGGCGCTGGCCCCCGAGGACGCGGCGACGGCGCTCTACACCCTGCCGCTGCCGCTGCCGTGCAACAACTACAACATGCTGTTCGCCCCCGACCAGCGGCCCGACGCGCACGCCGTGGAGCGTCCGAGCTTCCCGCTGCACCAGGCGCCCATCCCCGACGCCCGCTTCGAGGACGGCCTCAAGGTGCGCGAGCCGATCCGGCTCGGGCAGTGGGTCAAGGCCCGCGGGCAGTTGGAGGTCTCGCTGTCCGCCGACCGGCGCAGCGCGCACTTCTCCTTCGCCTTCACCGGGCTGATCCCCGACAGCCTCTACACCGTGATGTCGCTGCGCGAGCACGACCTGGACCCGGACGGTCCCACCCGCCCCGGCCCGCTCGGCATCCCCAACGCCTTCATGAGTGACCAGATGGGCATGGCGCACTACCGGGCCACCTTGCCCAACCCCTTCCCCGAGGCCGGCTCGCCGGGCGCCAACCGCGTGATCAACGTGATCGTGCTGTGGATGAGCTACCAGCAGAACTACGGCGGCGCGATCGGGCACTTCGGCCTCGGCGGGGACATCCACGCCCAGCTGAAGCTGCAGGGCCCCAGCTTCGCCGAGTTCACCACGATCGCCTGACCGCCCGCCCCGGCCGCCCGGCCCGACCCGGCCACCGGCCGCCCGGCCCGACCCGGCCACCGGCCACCCGGCCCGACCCGGCCACCGGCCACCCGTCCGACCGGCCACCCGTCCGACCGCCCGCCGCCCGGCGGCCGCCCCCACCGGCCCGGGCCGCACCTGCCCGCACCTGTCCGCCGGGCCCCGCACCTGTCCGCCGGGCCCCGCACCTCCCCGCGGGGCCCGCACCACCCACCCCCGCACCACCCCTGACCACCCACCCCCGCACCCATCCCCGAAACCCGCACCCACCCCCGCACCCGAAACCCTCACCCAACTCCCCGCCCTGCAGCTGTACTTCCCGCACCCCTGCACCTTCCTGCAGATCCGACAGGACACCGCCCGGAACGCCATCGCGCAGGTACCACCCCATCAGCCGTGCCCGGCCCCCGTGGCCGGCCGACATCCCAACGGAGCGCCGTATGAACGACCAGCACGCCATCGGCATCATCAGCACCGGTTCCTACCTTCCGGCCAACGTCGTCGACAACGAGGAGGTCGCCCGCCGGGCCGGGGTCACGGCGCAGTGGATCGAGCGCAAGACCGGTATCCGTCAGCGGCGCCGGGCCGCCTCCTTCGAGGCGACCTCCGACCTGGCGGCCGCGGCCGCCAGGTGCGCGCTGGCGCAGGCGGGCCTGGACCCGGAGCGGATATCGCTGATCCTGGTCGCGACCTCGACGCCCGACCATCCGCAGCCGGCGACCGCGAGCATCGTGCAGTCCCTGATCGGCGCCCGCAACGCCGCCGCCTTCGACGTCAACGCGGTCTGCAGCGGTTTCGTCTTCGCGCTGACCGCCGCGGAGCGGATGCTGCGGGCCGAGCCGGATGACTCCTACGCGCTGGTGATCGGCGCCGACGTGTACTCGCGGATCCTGGACCACTCCGACAGCAAGACGGCGATCCTCTTCGGGGACGGCGCCGGCGCGGTGGTGCTGGGCCGGGTGCCGGCCGGCCAGGGCACGCTGTCGAGCAGTCTGCTGACCAGAGGCGACCAGCACGGCCTGATCAGCGTGCCGGCCGGCGGCAGCCGGCGTCCGGCCTCGGCGACCACCCTCGCCGAGGGCGGCCACTTCTTCCGGATGGACGGCCGCGGGGTGCGCGGCTTCGTCCAGGAGAACCTGCCGCAGGCGGTGCGGGCACTGCTGGACAAGGCCGGCACGGGCGCCGAGGAGGTCGACCACTTCGTCCCGCACCAGGCCAACGGCGTCATGCTGGGCGAGGTCTGGCCGGACCTGGGCCTGGACGCGGCCACCTGCCACCTCACCCTGGAGCGCCTGGGCAACACCGGGGCCGCCTCGATCCCCATCACCCTGGACCTGGTGCACCGCCAGGGCGCCTTCGCCGAGGACGAACTGCTGCTGATCTCCGGGTTCGGCGGCGGCATGTCGGTGGGCTCGGTGCTCCTGCGCTGGGCCGCCACCACCCACGCCAGGCCCTCCGGCGCCGAGCGCCACGAGGGCGCCCTCGAACTCGTCCTGGCGGGCTGAGCGGTGAGCGCCGCCGAGGCCCGGGGCACAGCCCCGCCCCAGCTGCCCGAGGACTGGGAGGACGATGAGCCGAACATCTTCCGGAGCGTCAACTGAACGCCGTGCGGGGGGTGTCGAACGGAGAAACCTCCGTTCGACACCCCCCGCACCGCGTGGCCGCCGAACCGGCCGCCCGCAGGGCCCCCGGACCAGGCGCCCGCACCGCGTGGCCGCCGCTCCGGGCGGCCGGGTCACAGGCAGCCGTGACCGCAGGCCTCCGCCCCGGCCAGTCCCGCGCCCATCGACCAGCAGGCCACCGCGCAGCCGGGCACCGTCTCCCGGGAACCGGAACCGGGGTTCGCCACCGCAGCCACCCCAGCCACCCCAGCCGCCCCGTCCGTCGCCGTCGCCGTCGCCGGGCGGCCCTCGCCGGTCCCGTCCGGAGCGGTCCCGTCCGGGGCTGCGCCGTAGGGGACGGGCTGCGCGCGCCGGCCCAGGCGCTCCAGCAGCTGCGCGTCGCCGCCCACCACCCGGGGGTGGCCGACGCACTCCAGCATCGGCAGGTCGGAGATGTGGTCCCCGAAGGCGAAGCACTGCGCCGGGTCCACCCCGGGGTGGAAGGCCAGCAGGTCCAGCACCGCCGCGCGTTTGCCGGCCCCGATCATCGGGCGCACCACCTCGCCCGTGTAGCGGCCCCGCTCCACCAGCGGCTCGGTGGCCAGCGTGTACGCCGCGCCGACCGCCCGGGCCAGCGGCGCCAGGCAGGGCGAGAACGAACCGGAGACCAGCACCAGCGCCGCCCCGGCCGCGCGGTGGCGGCGCAGCGCGGCGAGCGTGGCGGGGACGAAGAAGTCCGGCTCGGCGGACCGTTCGGCGAACCACTGCTCCCCGAGGGCGGCCAGTTCACCGGCGTCCTCCCCGGCGTGCAGGCGGTAGTAGGCCCGGTTGACCTCCTCCCGGGGCACGCCGGCCTCGCCCTGGGCCCGCAGCTGCTCGCGGATCAGCCGGTAGCGGGCCTCGCCCTCGGCTCCGAAGCGCCGGGTCAGCTGGAAGCGCAGGAAGTCGAACATGCTCTTGCAGGTGATGAGTGTCTCGTCCACGTCGCTGAAGACCAGGTAGGCGGGCTGTTGGAGGGTCAGCTCCGGGTGTGCCACAAGGCTCATGGGGGTGTCGTCCTCTCCGCTTCGGGATAAAGATTCCTTCGGGAAGGAATCTTATTTGCTGCCATCATGGCCCACCCGCCCCGCCCGGTCCAGCCCGAAATCCCGCCCCGTCCGGCCCGGGGGAGTGGCCGGCCCATAAAACATACCTTCACGGAGGTATGAAAATGTGTCAGGATGGCCGCCCGGACCCCAGGGCAGGGCCCGGGACCACCGCCGCCCCAGGAGGGAACACCCATGACCGTGCTCCAGGAGATGCCGCTGCCACCCGCGCCTCCCACCGGCTCCCGCCACCCCGGCCCCCGCACAGGCCCCCACGCCGCCCGCCCGGCCCCGCCCGAACCCCCGTCGCCGCTGCCCCCGTCGCCCGAGCTCGTGGCGCCCGAACCCCCGTCGCCGCTGCCGCCGTCGCCCGAGCTCGTGGCGCCCGTACCCCCGTCGCCGCTGCCGCCGTCGCCCGAGCTCGTGGCGCCCTCGCCCGTGCCGGGGCCGCCCGACCTGGCGGCGATGCGCCGCGCGGCCCAGGACGGCCCCTCGCCCGCCGCCACCGAGGCCCAGCACGCCAAGGGCAAACTGACCGCCCGTGAGCGGATCGACCTGCTCCTGGACGAGGGCTCCTTCCGCGAGGTGGAGCCGCTGCGCCGCCACCGGGCCACCGGCTTCGGCCTGGAGGCGAAGCGGCCCTGGACGGACGGGGTGGTGACGGGCTGGGGCACCGTGCACGGGCGGACGGTGTTCGTCTACGCGCACGACTTCCGGATCTTCGGCGGTGCGCTGGGCGAGGCCCACGCGCAGAAGATCCACAAGGTCATGGACCTGGCGCTCGCGGCCGGCGCCCCGCTGGTGTCGCTGAACGACGGCGCCGGCGCCCGGATCCAGGAGGGCGTCACCGCGCTCGCCGGGTACGGCGGCATCTTCCAGCGCAACACCCGGGCCTCCGGGGTGATCCCGCAGATCTCGGTGATGCTCGGGCCCTGCGCGGGCGGCGCCGCCTACTCGCCGGCGCTGACCGACTTCGTGTTCATGGTGCGCGGCATCGCGCAGATGTTCATCACCGGCCCGGACGTGGTGCAGGCCGTCACCGGCGAGAGGATCAGCCAGAACGGCCTCGGCGGCGCCGACGTCCACTCCACCGTCTCCGGGGTCTCGCACTTCGCCTACGACGACGAGCACAGCTGCCTGGAGGACGTCCGCCACCTGCTCTCGCTGCTGCCGGCCAACAACCGCGAACTGCCTCCCGCCGAGCCGGCCCAGGACCGGGCCGACCGCCGCTGCGAGGCGCTGGCGACGCTGGTGCCCGCCGACGCCGGCCGCGCCTACGACATGCGCGCGGTGATCGAGGAGATCGTCGACGACGGCGACCTCTTCGAGATCCAGCCCGGCTGGGCCGGCAACGTGCTGTGCGTGCTGGCCCGCCTGGACGGCCACGTCACCGGCATCGTCGCCAACCAGCCGCAGGCCCTGGCCGGGGTGCTGGACATCCACGCCTCGGAGAAGGCCGCGCGCTTCGTCCAGATGTGCGACGCCTTCAACATCCCGCTGGTCACCCTGGTCGACGTCCCCGGCTTCCTGCCCGGCGTCGACCAGGAGCACGAGGGCATCATCCGCCACGGCGCCAAGCTCCTCTACGCGTACTGCAACGCCACCGTCCCGCGCGTCCAGGTCATCCTGCGCAAGGCCTACGGCGGCGCCTACATCGTGATGGACTCCCGCTCCATCGGCGCGGACCTCTCCTACGCCTGGCCCACCAACGAGATCGCCGTGATGGGCGCCGAGGGCGCGGCCGGCGTCATCTTCCGCCGCGACATCGAGGCCGCCGACGACCCCGGGGCGATGCGCGCCCGGAAGATCGAGGAGTACAGGAGCGAACTGATGCACCCGTACTACGCGGCCGAACGCGGCCTCGTCGACGACGTCATCGACCCCGCCGACACCCGCCGCGTCCTCGTCGACGCCCTGGCCATGCTCCGCACCAAGCACGCCGACCTGCCCACCCGCAAGCACGGGAACCAGCCCACATGACCCTCCCCGACCACCCCGGGCACCCCGCCGCCGCCCTGCACGTCCTGCACGGCGACCCCGACCCCCTCGAACTCGCCGTCCTCACCGCGGTGCTGCTCGCCGCCCGCCGCACCCGGCAGACCCCCGCCCCGCGCGCCGGCGCCCGCCCGCAGGCCGCCTGGCGCCCGCCCGCCCCCAGCCACCGCCGCCCCTCCTGGAAGACCCCGCCGTGAGCACCGGGCCGCCGCCCCCGCGCCCGCCGCGCGCCCCGGCCCGTGCCGTGCCGTGCCGTGCCGTGCGCAGTCTTCGTCGACCGCGGGAGCGGGCCCCCTACGCTGCTGCTCCCGCGCCACTGCTCCTGTCTACTGCTCCTGCGCTACGGCCGGCGCGGGCAGGTCGAGAGCCCGGGCGAGGGCGGCGGTGACGGGAGCCCGGTGGCCGGGCAGGTGCTGCCCGACCCAGTCGGCGGCCGACGTGAGGAAGTCGGTGAGGTCGCGCTCGGCACCGGCGAGCAGGTGGCGCAGTTCGGCCAGGGACAGTTCGATCACCGGACTGTCGCTCCGCCCGGCGTCGACCGTGAGCCGGACGGCGTCGCCGAAGCGCTCCGCGACCGGTGACACGGGTTCGTGGCCGAAGCCGAGCAGGCCGCCGCTGTCGAGGAGCCTGCGCCAGTCGCGCCAGTCCTCCAGTCCGTCGCAGCAGCCGGGCAGGAACGTGATGCCGGTGGAGTCGTCGCTCACCCGCAGGCCGCCGGCCGCGAAGAGGTCGTCGAAGGTCAGCAGTCCGTGGAGGAAGGAGGCGAGCGGGTCCAACGGCCGGGGCGGGCGTTCGCCGTCGGGGTCGACGTCGTTGCAAGCGGCGATGCGCATCACCGCCGTCCCGACCTCGGCGGGCGACAGTTCGCCGCTGAGGGGCAGGAAGCCGAACGGCTCGCTCTCCGCCACCGGCCAGAGGTCGAAGCCTTCAGTGGTGGTGATCTCCAGGACGGGCTGCATCACGATCATCCGCCGAAGTGTCCCGCATCCTCCGCCCGTGACGCCTCCCGAATGCGCCGGGCGTCCGGTCCTTGCCGAGCCCGAACCGGCCCGGCAGCCGAGCGCCTTCGGCCGTAGCGCCCCGGGCGGACACAGGTGCGCGCCGACATTCCGCCGTGAGCACCGGGCCGCCGCCCCCGCGCCCGCCGCGCGCCCCGGCGGGGGCGGCGGCCGGGCACGGGGCCGACGGCGGGTCAGGGGCCGTTGAACAGGGGGCCGCTGGTCAGGGGCCCGCTGTTCCGGGGCGGCCGGTCAGAGGGCGGCCGGTCAGGGGGCGGTGAGGAGGTCCTCGACGGTGGCGGCGACGGTGCCGAACAGGTCGGCGACGGTGGTCAGGGCGGCGCTCTGCAGCACGGCGGCGGCAAGGACGGTGCCGTCGGGGGCGGCCAGCGAGCGGGTGGCGGTGGCCTCGGCCACCACGGTGGGCCGGTAGCCGGCGGTGAAGGCGCCCTGGGCGGTGAAGGCGACGCACATGTGCGTCATGAAGCCGGCCAGCACCAGCTCGCTCCCGGCCCCCACCGCGCGCAGGGTCTTCTCCAGCTCCGTGTCGCGGAAGGCGTCCGGGAACTGCTTGACCACCACCGGCTCCCCCTCGGCCGGGGCGACCTCGGGGCTGATCGCGCCGATCTGCGCCCGGATGTCGTAGGGGGTGCCCGCACCGCCGTCGTTGACGACGTGCACCACCGGCACGCCGGCGGCCCGGGCGGCGGCCAGCAGCCGGGCGCCGGCCGCCAGCGCCTGCTCGGCGCCCTCCAGGGCCATCACCCCGCCGCGGTAGGTCTCCTGGAAATCGATCAGGACGAGGGTGGCGCCGGCCAGCCGCGGCAGCCGGTTGTCGAGGCCGATCACGTCACGCAGGGTCGTGGAGACGGTCATCAGGGATTCCTTCCGGAAGGGGGACGAGGGCACGGCGAAGCCGCGCCGGGCACGGGTGTGCCGAGGGCAGGAGGTTCGGGGACGTGCCGGGCCCGGACGTGCGGGTGCGGTCGGCCGTGCCGGTGCGCGGTGAGTGGGCCCGGTCGGTCGGTCGGACGTGCGGGTGCGGTCGGCCGTGCCGGTGCGGTGGACGGGCCGGTGCGGTGGGTCAGCCGGTGGTGCGGAAGCGGCGGCGGTAGGCCGCCGGTGAGGTGCCGGTCTGCTTGCGCAGCGCCCGGTGCAGGGTCTCCACCGAGCCGATCCCGCAGGCGGCCGCGACCTGCTCCAGGGGCTGGTCGGTGCTCTCCAGCAGACGCCGCACCGCCTCCACCCGGGCGGCCTCGACGTAGGAGGCGGGGCTGGTGCCCGTCTCCTGGCGGAACACCCGCGCGAAGTGACGCTCGCTCAGGTGCATGCGCTGCGCCAGGGCGGGGGCGGACAGGTCGCCGTCGAGGTGGTCGGCGATGAACATCCGCAGCTCGTCGATGTCCCGGCGGGCCGCGGGCGGGCGGCTGAGCGGGACGGAGAACTGGCTCTGCCCGCCCTGGCGCTTGAGGTACATCACCAGCTGGCGGGCCACCGCCAGCGCGATCTCCTCGCCGAGGTCCTCGGCGACCAGGGCCAGCGCGAGGTCCATGCAGGCGCTGATCCCGGCCCCCGTCCACACGTTGCCCGACCGCAGGAAGATCGGGTCCGGGTCCACCGTCACCTCGGGATGGTCCGCGGCCAGTTGCGCGGCGGTCGACCAGTGCGTGGTGACCCTGCGGCCGTCCAGCAGTCCGGCGGCCGCCAGCAGGTGCGCGCCCACGCACACCGACGCCACCCGGCGGGCCTGCGGCGCGGTCTCCCGCACCCACCGCACGACGTCGGGGTCGATCCGGGCCACCGGTCCGTCGGGCCCCGGGTCGACCGCCCCGGGCACCAGCAGCGTGTCCAGCACCCCGCCGACCTCGGCGAAGGACAGGTCCGCGAGCAGCCGCACCCCGGCCGAGGTGGTCACCGCCCCGCCGCCCGGACCGGCCAGCTGCACCAGGTACCCGGCCCGGGCGCCGCCCTGCGGGCCTTCCCCGCACGCGGTCTCCCGGCCGGTGATCTCCCGGTTGGCGAGCGCGAAGACCTCGGCCGGGCCGGTGACGTCGAGGAGGTCGACGTCGGGGAACACCACGATGACGACACGGCGGGGAGCTGACATGCCCCTATCGTCGTGCGGCCCACCGATGGCCGCAATGACGGCTTTCTGTCAGATCCGGCCACCGTCCCGCCCGGGGGCGGGCGCGCCCGCCCCCGGGGCCTGGATCTGCCCGGCCGCCCACTCGGCCCACTCGCGGCGCATGGCGTTGAAGCGCAGCCCGTACTCCAGGGCGATCCGGCCGTACGCCGACAGGTCGTCCTCGTCCCAGTCGACGGACTCCTCGACGGCGCGCAGCCGCCGGTGGCCCTGGGCGGAGATGTCGGCCAGCCACCCCAGGTACTCCCGGCCCTGTTCGGGGGTGAGGACGCCGAGGAAGAAGACCCGCAGCAGGAGGTCGCTGCGGGTGTGCTGGACCGGCGTGGTCCCGGTGAGCCAGTGCCGCAGCTCGGCCAGTCCCGCATCGGTGATCGTGTACTCCTTGCGCCCGCGCGGGCCCTGGGCCGAGACCGTGACCAGCTCGGCGTCGGCCAGCCTGGCCAGTTCGGTGTAGACCTGGCTCTGGGTCGCCGGCCAGGCGTTGGCGAGCGACGTCTCGAACAGCTTCAGCAGGTCGTATCCGCTCGCGGGGCGGTCCGAGAGGAGTCCCAGCAGGGCGTGTCGAAGGCTCATGACCCCACCCTACCCTGACCTTCCTGTATTGACATGTCAGTCTCGACCTTCTACTTTCGACATGTCAGATCAGCCATACCCAACCAACATCACCGAACGACCATCACCGAACGAACACCACCGGGGGAGCACCACCATGACGTACGTCCTCACCTTCCTGCCCTGGATCGTCTACGCCGTCCTGCCGTCCGCCCACTGGCAGTGGGCCGCGCTCGCGGGCCTGCTCGTCGCCGTCGCGGTGATCCTCAAGCAGCGCGCCGCCGGGGCCCGCCCGGACGCACTGATCATCGAGTGCGGCTCGGCCGTCTTCTTCGCCGCCCTGGCGGCCCTGGCCTTCACCGACCCCCACTCCTCCCTCCACCCCTACTCCGCGGCGCTGTCCTCCGCGGTGCT
This sequence comes from Kitasatospora herbaricolor, assembly GCF_030813695.1. Lineage (NCBI taxonomy): Bacteria > Bacillati > Actinomycetota > Actinomycetes > Kitasatosporales > Streptomycetaceae > Kitasatospora > Kitasatospora herbaricolor. The sequence continues at coordinate 273,678 of NZ_JAUSVA010000003.1, read as the reverse complement.
CGCCCTGATCGCGGGGGCCTCGCTGGCGCTCCGCCGGCCCTTCACCCTCGGTATCGCCAAGCAGTCCACGCCGCCCGAACTCTGGGACCAGCCGCTGTTCGTCCGCACCAACACCCTCGTCACCGCCCTGTGGACGCTCGCCTTCGCCGCCACCGCCGCCGTCCTGGCCGCCCTCGCCCACGCCGGCCAGGGCCACTCCACCACCGCCACCCTCGTCCAGATCGCCGGGTTCCTCGCCCCGATGCTGCTCACCAGGCGCTACGTCGCCGCCGTCCAGGCCCGCGCCGGCCGATGACCTGCCACACCCCGCACCGCCACCACACCCCGCACCGGCACCTCGCACCCACGCCGGCGGCACCGGCGAACCCCGGGCCGCCGGCCGCACCCCCGCCTGGCCACCCGTCACCGCCCGCGCCAGGAGCGCCCGCCCGCCCCCGACTGCGACCAGCGCGGTAGTGCGGCTACCGCGTCCGGCCGATGAACCACCCGCCCGCCAGGCCGTAGGCTGCGCCGGTGCGCCCGGAACCGGAACACCCCGACCGGCCCGCGAAGGGCCGGCGCCGACCCCTGGCGGTCGACTCCCTGCTCGCCACGGCGTACGCCACCGCGAGCCTGCTGCTCGGACAGGAACCACCCCCCGCCCCCTGGCACGCCCTGGACGCCACCGGCACCGCCCTGACCCTCCTGGTGAGCGCGGCCCTGGTCGCCCGGCGGATCGCGCCCGTACCGGTGCTCGCCACCGTCGTCGCCCTGTGGAGCACCTACATCGCCTGCGGGTACTGGCCGGTGGTCAACTCCCCGGCCTCCCTGCTCGCGCTCTACACCGTCGCCGCCGCCCGCCCCACCCGCACCGCGGCCCTGGGCGCCGGCGCCGTCGGCGCGGCCTGGCTGTTCGCCGGCGCGGCGCACGCCGGGTACGGATCGATGAAGACCGTCCTCGTCCAGGCCGCAGCCTTCCCCCTGGTGATGGTCTTCTTCGGACGCACCGCCGGACGCGCCGCCGAACGCAGCCGCCACCTCGCCGAACTGACCCGGCGCCTGCGAGCCGAACAGGAGGCCCGCGCCCTGCAGGCCGTCACCGAGGAACGCGTGCGGATAGCCCGCGAACTGCACGACGTCGTCGCCCACCACCTGTCCGTCGTCTCCCTCCAGGCCGGCATGGCCTCCTACGTCTTCGACGCCGACCCCGCCACCGCCCGCGGCGCCCTGGACACCATCGCCGCCACCGGCCGCGAAGCGCTGGAGGAACTGCGCCGCCTGCTCACCCTGCTGCGCGTCGACCCCGAGGACCTTCCCCCCACCGCCCCCGGCCCCCGCGACGACGACCACTCCCCGGAGCGCTACACCCCCGCCCCCGGCCTGGACCGCCTCGACGAAATGCTGCGCCGGGTGCGGGCCGCGGGCACCCCGGTCGACCTGCGCGTCGACGGCGAGCCCCGCGCCCTCCCGCCGGGCATGGACCTGTGCGCGTACCGGGTCGTCCAGGAGGCCCTGACCAACGTCCTGCGGCACGCCGGCCCCGCCACCGCCACGGTGACCGTCCGCTACGACCCGCGGGCCCTCACCGTGCGGATCACCGACGACGGCCGGGCGCCGGCCGCACCCGCCCACCGACCGGCCACCGGACACGGCTTGATCGGCATGCGCGAACGCGCCAGGATCTACCGGGGGACGCTCAGCGCCGGCCCCCGCGCCCAGGGCGGCTTCGAGGTGCTGCTCAGCCTTCCGGTCCCGCTCGCCCGAGGCGCCCGCCCCGACGCCCCCCGGTCCCCGTAGCCGTCGCCTCGCCCGCCGAGGCCGGCCCCCAGATGAGGATGCCCGACGATGCCCACAGTCCTGGTGGCCGACGACCAGATCCTCGTCCGGGCCGGCCTGTGCGCCCTGCTGCGGATGGCCCCCGGGGTGGAGGTCGTCGGCGAGGCCTGCGACGGCGAGGACGCCGTGCAGCAGGTGGCGCGGACCTCGCCCGACGTGGTCCTGATGGACATCCGGATGCCCGGCACCGACGGCATCCAGGCCACCCGGCGCCTGCTCGCCCGCCCCGACACCGCCGGGACCCGGGTCATCGTGCTCACCACCTTCGACCTCGACGGGTACGTCTACGACGCCCTGCGGGCCGGCGCCAGCGGGTTCCTGCTGAAGGAGACCCCGCCCGAGCGCCTGATCGCCGCCGTCCACGCGGTGGCCGCCGGCGACATGCTGTTCGCCCCCTCGGTCACCCGCCGCCTGATCGAGGCCTACGCGCCGCCCGCCCGCCCCGCCGACGACCTCCCGCCCGCCTGGCACACCGTCACCAACCGCGAACGCGAGGTCCTGCTGCAGGTCGCCTCCGGCCGTACCAACGGCGAGATCGCCGAGCGGCTCTTCCTGAGCGAGGCCACCATCAAGACCCACCTCAACCGCGTCATGGGCAAACTGGGCCTCTCCAGCCGCGCCCAGGCGGTGGTCTTCGCCTACGAGAGCGGACTGGTCGTCCCCGGGCACACCACCGCCGACCGTCGGGACCACTGACCCCGGCCCGGCCCAGCCCAGCCCAGCCCAGCCCACGCCGCCCACGCCCACGCCGCCGACGCCCACGCCGCCGACGCCCACGCCGCCCTCGGCCCCGCAACCCGCGTCCCCTCCCGCCCCCGCCCCCGCCCCCGTCCTGCTCGGGTCGGGTGCGGTGCGCGGCCCCGGCCCGCACCGGGTCGACTACCGCGGTGGTATGAGAGCGCTGCGGCCCACGCGGATGTCGACGCCGGATCAGTGAACCTCCGGCGTAGAGGAGTTCCACCCGCGGCCGGTCGATCCTCCCGCGGCCCCGGGCCTAGGTTTTCTCCTGTTCCCGCCGCCGCGCTCGGGGGCGGCGGCGGGAACCCGCACCCCGCACCCCGCACCCGGCACCCCGCACCCCGCGCCCCGCGCCCTGTCCGCCCGTCCGTCCGAGGAGAGACCCTTCATGAACGTGCGCCGATACGCCGGCGCGGCCCTCGCGGCCGCCGCCTTCGCCTCGCTCACCGTCGTCGCCGTGCCCAGCGCCCAGGCCACCTCCCGCTACGGCTGCGACTGGCCCTACGTCTGCTTCTACGCCACCGAGTCGTCCACCACCCCGGTGGCCAAGTACAAGGACCTCGGTGAGCAGCCCCTGTCGGAGACCGCCCAGCGGGCCCTGAAGGTCTACAACTCCCGCAACGACGACCGCGTGAAGCTGTGGATGTTCAACCAGTACTGGGAGTGCGTGAACCCCAACCAGGCCAAGGCCACCTGGTCCGGCAAGACCACCCCGCACGGCATCAACTGGCCGATGAAGATCAAGATCGAGGACGCAGCGAAGTGCTGACGCCCCCCGAAGGGCGCGGGCCCGCCCGGGCGCCGGCTGGGCCGTTCGGGTGACGTGGCGGTTGACCTGGTGCGCCCGGTGGGCAGAGCCCGTTGCATGACGACCTCCTCGACCGGGCGCCGCCGCCACCGCCCCGCCCCGGCTCCCGCCACCCCCCTGCCCGCCGGGCCCGCCCCCGTCAGACCCGCCCCCGTCAGACCTGCGCCCGTCAGACCTGCGCCCGCCAGGTCCGCGCCCGCCAGGTCCGCGACGGCCGGCACCCGCCCCCGCACCGGGCCCGGCCGCTGCTGCCGGACCTGGAGCAGCGAGCGGCTGCTGCCCGGCGGCGCGGTCTCCCGCACCACCTGGCACGAGCCCGCCTGCCCGGCCCGGGGCTGACCTCCGCCCTCGCCGCTTCCCGCCGTCCCTGTCGCTCCCGGGCCCGGCGTCGCCCGCCCGGGACCGGGGGAGGAGGTGCCCGTGCCCGACGGTCGATCAGTGGTTCGTGACCGTCGACGGCCGGCATCCGGACGACGGCTCTGCGGGCAGACCCTGGAGCCGCTACCGTTCTTCGTCGACCTCTACGGCGGCCCCGGCGAGAAGGGGCAGCCGCCCTACGACGAGAGCGAGACCCACGTCATCGGGACCGCCCCGAGCAAGCGCCCGACGGGCCCGCCCGGCGCCACCCGGACCCGGCCGTGCCCCGTCCGGACCCGGGCGGGGCACGGCGGCCCGGGTCAGAGCGCGGCGGTCACGATGATCTCGACCAGCACCTCGGGACGGTAGAGCTGCGCCTCCACGGTGGCGCGCGCGGGCGCGGCCCCGGCCGGCACCCAGGCGTCCCAGGCCAGGTTCATCTCGGCGAAGTCCTTGACGTTCGCGAGGAAGATCTCCGCGCGCAGCACCTTGGACTTGTCGCTGCCGGCCTGCGCCAGCAGGGCGTCGACGGCGGCCAGCACCTGCTTCGTCTGCCCCTCGACGCCCTGGGTGAGGTCCCCGGCGACCTGGCCCGCCAGGTACACCGTGCCGTTGTGCACCACGGCCTCGCTCATCCGCTCGCCGGTGCCGAACCGCTGGATCATGTGTGGGACCTCCGGTAGATCGTTCAGGAGCGCCGATGGTAGCCGCGCCGCCGGCCCGCCGTCGGCCCCGTCCAAGCTGTGGCCGCCCCCCGCCGCGCACGGCCCGCCCGTCCGCCGCGCCCGTCCGCTACGCCGTCCGCCGTGTCCTTCCGCCGCGCCTGTGTGCTGAGCCCGTGCGCTACGCGTCGTCGACCTCCAGGCCGTAGGCGACCACGGCCTGGTGCAGTCCGCCGGGGTACCCGGCGAGGGCGGGGGTGAAGTCCCAGTCCCCGGCGCTGTCGCGGTCGAAGCGGCCCAGGCGCATCGCGGTGTTGGTGCGGGCGCCGTCGGCCAGGTGCACCACGGCCGGGGCCTGGTCGGCGCCGGGTTCCAGGATCAGCGCCGGCCCCGCGAACCCGGCCATGGTCGCCGCCGGGTGGTTGCCGGTGTCGGCCGCGGCGACGATGACCAGCCGGTCGGCGTCGGCGGGCAGCGCGTCGAAGTCGACCATCAGGCAGGCGTTGGCGTCGCCGTAGCCGGTGACCAGCCGCACCGAACCGTCCGGCGTGGAGCCGTTGTTGTAGAACACCAGGTGCTCGTCCGACAGCGCCCGGTTGCCCCGGCACACCAGCGCCGCGATGTCGTACTCCTCCTCGCCGCTCCAGTGCAGCAGCAGCCGGGCGGGCTCGGCGGCCACCGCGACCTGCGGCAGGGCCGGCCCGCCGCCCTCGCCGGCGCCGGCGAGCCGGGCCGGCGCGAACACCTCGTGGAAGCCGTGGTGCTTGAGCAGGCCGACCAGCTCGGCGCCGTTGATCAGCGCGATCGGCTTGCCCGCGACGAACTGGTGCGAGCTGGGGCCGAACCTGCTGGTGGTCACGAGCACCGCCTTCGTCGCGGCCCGGTCGTCCTGCAGCGTGCCGTACAGGTCCCGCACGGCCGACGGCGTCACCGTGTCCCGGTACCGCTTCACCTGCACGATCACGTTCCCGCCGCGGAAGAGGTCGGTGTCGATCCCGCGCACGTCCACCCCGCCGTCCCGCGAGCGGGCCGTGAGCTCGACCTTCATCCCCATCGCCGCCATCAGCCGGGCGATCAGCTGCTCGAACTCCACCGGGTCCATCGCCAGCAGGAGCTGCAGCTCCTGCACCCGCCGCGTCATCCGCCCGCGGTCGGCGGTGGTGTCGTCGCGCAGGTGACGGAAGAGCATGCGCTGCGCGCGGCGCTCGTCGGTGTCGGGGTTGCTGAGGCGGTGGATCTTGCGGCTTCGGGACATACGTCGCCCCCCTCGGAGTTGATCGGGCGATGGCAGGCGCCAGGCTAGGGGGTGAACTGATGCCACGTCAGGCGCCTGCTGGAATTGATCATTTCCGAAAGAATTCCGCCTCGGGCGCCGGCCGGCGGACCGTCCCGGCGGCCCCGGACGGGGGAGCCCAGGCCGGGGGAGCCGGGGCCGTGGGCGTCCAGGCCGGGTGCCGGCCGCCGGCGTACGGTCAGGCCGGCTTCCCGCTCTCGCGGGCGGCGGCGCCCGCGGGCGCGCCGGTGGTGGCGGTGACCCGGGTGCCGGGATGCAGCAGCGCGCACAGGAAGGCCACCGCCAGGGCGGCCGCCATGCCGTACAGCACGGGGCCGTTCGCCTCGGCGAAGTCGTGCCGGACGGCGTCCAGCAGGGCGCTGCCGGCGCCGGTGACCGGGCTCTGCCCGCCGGAGCCGTGGCCGGTGATGCTCCCGGTGATGCCGTCGGCGACCTGGTGCGCGGTGTCGGCCGGCACGCCGTTGTCGACCAGGGTCCGCTGCACGTTGCGGACGGTGCCGTTCAGCAGGACGGTGCCCAGCACCGCCAGGCCCAGGCTGGCGGAGTAGTTGCGCACGGTCTGGGTGATCCCGGTGACCTCGCCGTAGGAGGCGTCGATCGAGCGGTTGACCGCGTCGGTGGAGGCCGGCGTCAGCAGCAGCCCGATGCCCGCGCCCGCCAGCACGATGTACGGCCACTGCGCGCCCAGCGACAGGTCGGTGATCTTCGAGGCCCAGAGCGCGAAGCCGACCGCGGACACCGCCGTGCCCAGCAGCATCGGCGGGCGCGCGCCGCGCCGGTCCAGCATCCGCCCGCCGATCTGCGAGCCGGGGGCGAAGCCGGCGAAGAAGACCAGCAGGTACAGGCCCGCCTCGTTGGGGGACTGGTCCAGCGCCACCTGCGCGTAGACCGACGCGAAGAAGAACACCGGGACGAAGGCGATCATGGCGAAGAACAGCACCGCGTTGTCCGCCGCGAACGCCCGGTCGGCGAAGACCCGCAGCTTGATCAGCGGATGCTCGGTGCGCAACTCCACCAGCCCGAACACCACCAGCACCAGCAGGCCCCCGACGATGCACAGCCACGTCGCCCAGCTGTCCCAGCCCCAGGCCGCCGCCTGCTGCAGGCCCAGCACGCTCAGCCCCATGCCGGCGGCCACCAGGAACGCGCCCCTCCAGTCGACCGGCTCCCGGCGCGCGGTGTTGCGGATCCCGGCCAGCACCGTCAGCACCACCGCGACCACCGCCACCGGCACGTTGACCCAGAAGATCGCCCGCCAGGTCCAGGAGGTCAGCCAGCCGCCGAGCAGCGGGCCGATCGCCGTCAGGCCGCCCGCCACCCCGAAGAACAGCGCCAGCGCCCCCCCGCGCCGCTCCACCGGGAACACCTCCACCACCACCGCGAGCGCCGCCGGGAACATCAGCGCCGCCCCCAGGCCCTGCACCGCCCGGAAGCAGATCAGCCAGGTCTCCGCGCCCCCGCCCGAGGGCACCGCCCCGCACAGCGCGGAGGCGATCACGAAGGTCAGCGTCCCGACCAGCATCATCCGCTTGTGGCCCAGCACGTCCGCCAGCCGCCCGCCCAGCGCGAAGAACGCCGCCAGCGACAGCAGATAGGCGTTCACCACCCACTGCATCCCCACCGCCGACAGGCCCAGCTCACGGATGATGTCCGGCGCGGCGATCGACACGATCGTCTGGTCGATGAACGTCATCGACACCGCGAACAGCATCGCCGCCAGCGTCAGCGACTGGTTGGCCGCGACGGGCGCCGCGCCCTGCGAGAGCCCCTGCGTGCTGGTGGGATCGGGCCGCCGGCCTGCCATCCGTCACGTCCTTCCGTCCTGCGGGCCCGCCGGGCCCGCGCCTGGTGGTCGGGGCCGACACCCCCCGCCGCCGCCCCGGGCCCCGGGGGCCCGGCCGCGCGGCCGGCGCCCGCTCCACCCACCGACCCTGCCCGGGCCACGCGGCGGCACGGGGCAACGCCACGTCCCGCCGACGCGATGTCAGCTGTTCGGCGGATCGGCGCCCCGTCCCGCCCCCGCCCCCGCTCGTCCCGTTCCCGCCCCCCGCTCGCCCCGCCCCCGGCACCCCCGCACCGCCGGGCCGTGGGCGGCGTCCCGTAATCTCACCCGACCTGGGCCGACACCCGAGTGCCCAGCAGGACGGGGACCGAGAACACCATGACCTACCGCCGCGCGGCGATACCGGCACTCGTCGGGGGGCTGCTGCTCACCGCACTGCTCTGGTGGGCGGGAGCGAGCACACAGGCGCTGCGCCTGCCGGGCAGCAGCGGCGTCTTCGGCGGGCAGGGCGCCGTCGACCTCGACCACTGGCTCGCCCCCTGGTCCTACGACCCGCCGCCCGGCGTCCGGCTCGGCACCGAGCCCGGCCCGGGCGGCGGCGCGGGCGTCACCGGCGCCCGCTACCTCTCGCTCTGGAGCACCGCGATGCAGATCCGCTACGGCGCGCTCCTCGCCTTCTTCGTCCCCGGGGCGCTGTTCCTGCTCCGCCGGCTGCCGCCGGTGCGCGGCCGCACGACGGCGGCGCTGCTCGCCCTGTGGGCCTGGGCACCGGTGGCCGGCACGCTCGCGGTGACCGTCTCCGCGCCGTGGCTGATCGCCGCGACGGGGCACGGCAGTTACCGCTTCCTGCCGCAGCTGGCCGGTGTCATCGCCTCGGGACAGCAACTGCTGGTGCTGCTGGGGCTGCTCACTGCGGCCGTGACCGTGTCGGTGGCGCGGATCACCGCGCAGGGCGCCGGCCCGCTGCCGCGGCAGGCCGTCCCGGCGCGCGCCGCCCGCCTGTCCGCCACCGCCGGGACGGGCGTGGTCGCGCTGTCCCTGGTGGTCCTCTCCTACCAGCCGGTCGCCGCCGCCCTGCAGACCGCCGCCCTCGGCGGGGGACTCCTCTCCGAACCGGGTGAACTCCTGCGCGAGTGGCTGGTGCTGGGCGCCTGGGCGGCCCCGGCGGGCGCCCCGGACGGCGACTGGCTGCTGTACCGCTGCCCCGACCTGGTGCTGCTCGTCGTGGTGTGGTGCGCCCTGCGGAGGCTGCCCGCCCTGCTCACCAGGGTCACGGTGCCGGCGATGGCGGTGGGCGCGGTCTGCGCGACCGTCCTCGGTCTGCTGGCCGGCCGGCTGACGCGGATGCCGCTGGACGCGAGGATCCCGGGCCGCGGGCTGCTGCAACTGGCCGCGGGCCTCGGCAGCGGCGTGCCGGCCGCCCTGACCTGCGGTCTGCTCGCGGGGGCCGCGGCCGCGGTGACCCTGCGGGCGGCCACCGGACACCCGCGCGGCACCCGCACCCCGGCCCCGGACCCGGCCCAGGCCCCGGTCCAGGCCCCGCCCCGGCCGCAGGACCCGCCCCTCGCGGCGGGCTGAGCACGGGGGCGGGGCGGCCACGTCCGCGCGGTTCCTGCGTCCGGTTCCTGCGGACGGGGTCAGCGGGCGGGGCCGGCGGGCGGGGTCAGCGGGCGGGGCCGGCGGGCCTGCTTCATCTCACGGTCCAGGGCCCAGGCGTCGGCGACCGGTCCGAGGTGGCCGAGCTTGTCGGGGTTGCTCACCGCGCGGACGGCCTGGATCCGCCCGTCGAGCACGTCGAGGACCATGGTCTGCAGGATCCGGCCCTCCCGGTCGCGGAAGATCGCCCCGGGCTGGCCGTTGACCTCGTGCTGCTCCAGCGTCACCTCGACCTGGAACAGCCGGGGCAGGACGCCGGCCAGCAGCCGGGCCACGTTCTGCGCGCCGGTGACGGCCCTGGCCAGCTGCGGGGCCCGGCCGCCGCCGTCCCCGACCAACTGCACGTCGGCGGCCAGCAGTTGCCGCAGCCCGTCCACGTCGCCGTCCTTCAGCGCCTCGAAGAACCGGGCCGCCAGCTCCTGCCGCTCCTGACGGTCCGCCGCGAACCGCGGCCGCCCGGCCGCCATGTGCCGCCGGGCCCGCACCAGCAACTGCCGGCACGCCGCCTGCGAACGCTCCACCGCCGCGGCGATCTCCTCGAACCCGAAGCCGAACACCTCCCGCAGCAGGAACACCGCCCGCTCCAGCGGGCTGAGCCGCTCCAGCAGGAGCAGCGCCGCCATCGACACCGAGTCGGCCAGCTCCGCGGAGCGCGCCGGGTCCTGGTACGGGTCGCTCAGCAGCGGCTCGGGGAACCACGGCCCGACGTACTCCTCGCGCCGCATCCGCGCCGAGCGCAGCACGTCGATCGAGATCCGGGTGACGGCGGCCGACAGGAAGGCCTTGACCGACACGGGCCGGGTCGCCGACCCGTCGAAGCGCAGCCAGGTCTCCTGCACCGCGTCCTCGGCCTCGCTCACGCTGCCCAGGATCCGGTAGGCGATCGAGAACAGCAGCGGCCGCAGCTCCTCGAACTCCTCGACCTTGCTCACGCGGGCTCCCCTTCCCCGAAGTGTCCCGTCCGGCCGGGCCGGTCGGCGCGTGCCGTCCTCCACGACCGGGTGCAGCCCGCCGGCAGGTCAGCGTAGTGCCCGACGGCCCGGGGCCCGCCGGCCCTCCGGCGGCGCGCCCCCCGGGCGCGCGGTGCTCAGTGGAACTGGCCGGCCCGGTAACTGCCGGCCGGCTGACGGGCGATGACGTTCAGCCGGTTCGCCGTGTTCATGAACGAGATCAGCACGACCAGGGCGGTCAGCTGCTCCTGGTCGAAGTGCCCGGCGGCCCGCGCCCACACCTCGTCGCTGACCCCGCCGCCCGCGTCCGCGATCCGGGTTCCCTGCTCCGCCAGCTCCAGCGCGGCCCGCTCGGGCCCGGTGAAGACGGTGGCCTCCCGCCACGCCGCCACCAGGTGCAGGCGCACCGCGCTCTCGCCGGCGGCCGCGGCGTCCTTGCTGTGCATGTCGATGCAGACGGCGCAGCCGTTGATCTGGCTGACCCGCAGCGCCACCAGCTCCTGCGTCGCGGCGGGCAGCGGCGAGTCCTTGAGGATCCTGCCCGCCGACATGAAGTGCTTGAGGACCTTGCCGGCGGTCGGGTCGGCGAAGTAGTCCAGTCGCGCGTCCATGGGGTGCTCCTTCGGGGTCGTCGTCGGTGGGTCTCGTTCCTGGGACGAGACAGCGCCGCTCCCTGTGACACGGGCGGATGTGACCTGCGTCTCCCGCCGCACCCGCCGTACGCGCCGCACCCGCCGTACGCGCCGCGCCGCACCCGCCGCGCCGGGGCGGGCCGGGGGCGGAGGGCCCCCGTCGGCCCGTCGGCCCGTCGTTCCGTCAGCTTGTCCGGACGGCCTGTCAGCAGGCCCGGCCGGTAGGGATCCCCGCCACCTCGCCCTTGTCAAGGAAGTCTTGACAAGGGCGAGGGTGTCAAGGTTTCCTTGACACATGCCGATCCTGACGCCGACGACGGCGGCCCGACCCGCGCCCGCCCCAGCCTCCGCCGCCCTGCCGGCCCTCCTCCCGCTGACGGCGGTCCTGCCCGCCCTCACCGGCCTGTTCGCCGACCGGCTCGCAACGCCCGCAACGATCGCCCTGATCGGGGCGGACCTCGCGCTCGTCGCCGCGGCCGGCGCCCTGGTCGCCCACCGGAGGGCCGGGGCCACGACCGGCGCCGCCGCAACCCGCCCCACGGACCGGGCCCGCCGCGACCAGGAGACCCTCGACCGCCTCGAACCCCTGCGCCCCGACACCCCCGCGAGCGCCACGCGATGAACGACGGACCGCTGCTCAGCCCGCAGGAGATCACCCGGATCCGGGAAGGGATCGCCGCCACCGTCCTCGCCGCCCCCGAAGGCCTGGCCGACTCCCTCGAACACGACCCCGCCGGCTACCTGCGCCTGGTGGACGCCACCCGGGTCGGCGCCGAGGAGACCAGCCGGCTGCTGCGCGAGGCCGTCCAGGGTGCCCGGGCCGCCGGCCACAGCTGGGACACCGTCGGACGGGTCCTGGGGGTCAGCCGCCAGGCCGCCCAGCAGCGCTTCACCGACAAGGGCGCGAACGCCGCCCCGCCCGACCCCACCGGCCCCGGCCCCGACGGCCCCGAACGCCGCGTCCTGACCCCGCTCACCGCCTTCAACGAGATGGCCGCCCTCGCGGAGGCCGGCCGCGACGGCTGGCACCTGGTCGGCTACGGAGCCTGGTTCCACGAGGTGGAGGCCTCCGAACACCCCTGGGAGCACTGCCGCGTCACCCTCGCCGCCGGCGCCCGCCACCGCCGCATGGAGACCGAGGGTTGGATCCCCGTCGGCGCCGGATGGTTCCCCTGGCGCTACTACAAGCGCCCCCTGCCACCCACCGGGAAGTCCGGCGAGCGGTGACTTGGGCCCGGGCCCGGTCACCACGGAGGCGATCGGGCCCGGCTTCGCGACCAGGGCGGGGCCGAACCCCCGGGAGCCGGCCGTCTGCACGATCGAGAACCTGACGGACGGCCGGGTCGCCGCGGCGGCGGCCCTGTGCCCGGTCCCGGTCCTTGCGGCCCGCCGGGTCGGGACCTTGGGCCCGGCCCGGTCCCGATCCGCCGTCCCTGGGCTTGGAGCGGCGGCCGCACGCGGTCGCCGCGGCCCCGGCGGCCGTCCCGACGCCCGGTTCGAGGGCGCCCGGTCCCCGACGCCCGCCCGGCTGCACCCGCGAGGGAGCCGCACGCGATGATCGGAACGCTCCGGCCGGGCCGACGCCGCCCCGGCCGGCCCACACCCGCCGGCCTGCTCTGGGGCGGCCTCGGCTCCGCCGTCGCGATCGCCGCAGTCACCGCCCCCGGCGCGCTGGACGCCCGCGACGACATCAACCGCACGGCCCTGCCGTGCGCAGCCACGGCGGCACCGTCGCCGCCGAAGGACTGATCGCCGGGGACTTCCTCGACACCGTCGCCCTGCCCGGCGGCGCCACCGCCCTGCTCCAGGGCGACATCGCCGGCCACGGCGTCCAGGCCGGACTGCTCGCCGCCCAGGTCAAGTGCGCGGCCCTGGCGGCGCTGCGCCTGGGCCGCGGCCCGGAGGCGGCCGTGCGGGCGGCGTGGTCGGCGCTGGCCCACGAGGACGAACGATTCGCGACCCTGGCCGTGGTCGTCCTGGACCCCGCCGCCGGTGCGCTGCACCGGCTCAACGCCGGCCACGAGGAGCCGTTCCTGCGGCGGGCGAGGGGCGAGGAGCGAGGGGCGAGGTGGAGCGGCTCGCGGCCACCGGCCCGCTGGTGGGTTCGCTGATCACCGAACCGGAGGGCTCCTGGTCGGTGCGCAGCACCGCCTTCGCCCGCGGCGACCTGGTGGTGCTGTGCACCGACGGCCTCACCGAGGCCCGCAACGCCGCCGGCCACCAGCTCGGGGACGCCACCGTCGCCACCGTCCTGCGCGAGGGCCCGCCCGACCCGCCCGCGATGGTGCGCGCGCTCTACCTCGCCGTCGAGGAGCACGGTGCCGACCGGCAGCGCGACGACGTCACCATCCTGGCCGCCGACACCACCTGCCGACCGGCACCGGCCCGCAGCACGGCCCCCGAACACCGGCGCTGACCGTCCGGCGGTGACCGGTCCGGCCCGGCGCGGGGGTCAGTCCTCGTCCGGGACGGCCGGCGCTCCGCCGTCCGGGGCCGGCCCGGCGGCGCCCTCGGCGGTCCCCTCGGGCATCGAGTGGAGGATCTCGCGGGCCTGTTCCGCGGCGCGGGCGATGCTCTCGGAGACGAAGTCGAGGAAGCGGGCGATGTTTTCGAGGCGGGCGCCGGCCGGGGTGGCGGAGCCGAAGACGCTGACGCCCTGTCGCGCGGTTTCGACTATCTGGGCGGTGGACCGGGCGCTGGCCATCATCGACTGGTACCAGATGTCGTTGTCGACGATGTAGCGCTCGCGGCGGCGTTCGTCGGGCTCCCGCCGGACGAGGCCCTGGGCCTCCAGGAACGTGATCGCCTTGGAGACGGACGCCGGGCTGACCTGGAGGCGCTGGGTGAGCTCGGCCGAGGTGAGGCTGCCGCTGTCGGTCAGGCAGAGGCAGGACATCACCCGGGACGTCATCTGGGGCATGCCCGACTGCATCATGACGGTCGTGAAGACCTCCTCGTACCGGCGCACGGCCTCCGGATCGCGCCCGTGGGCCTGCGGGAGCGCCTCCGTCCCGCGCGGTGCGGCCTGCCTGCGCCGGTGGGCGCGGTGCTCGGTGGCACGGTGGGCGAGGTCGGAACGGTAGCCGGTGGGGCCGCCGTTGCGCATCACCTCACGCGTGACGGTCGAGGTGGGGCGCTCCAGGCGCCGGGCGATCTCGGCGTAGGCGAGCCCGTCGGCCAGTCCCAGCGCGATCTGCTGACGTTCCTGCTGGGTGAGCCTGCCTCCGGGCATCGCCGTCTCCTTCGTCGTCCGTGGTGTCCCGACTATAGCGTTCACGTCCATTCCATTGCAACGCAACGGCCGGGGTGCGTTGCATTATCCGCGAGACCATTGCAATGAAATAGCGGCATCTGCCTGCAGTGATGGGCTTTTTGCGCAACGAGTGTGTTGCCAGGTCCGTGAATGCAACGTAGCTTTTCCTTCATCGGAAACAGCGGGTCGACGAAGAGCCCGCCTGACGAAGGAGACAGCGAGATGCTGAAGTTCGACACCCCCGCCCCGATCACCGCGACCCTCGACATCCCCGCCGGACGGATCCGCTTCATCGCCGCCGACCGCACCGACACCACGGTCGAGGTCCTTCCCGCCCACCCCGGCAAGAACCGGGACGTCAAGGCCGCCGAACAGGTCACCGTCACCTTCACCGACGACGTCCTGCACATCCAGGCCGCCCCCGCGAAGAACCGGATCGTCGGCAACTCCGGGTCCGTGGAGATCACCGTCCAACTTCCCGCCGGCTCCCACCTCCGGGCGAAGGCCGCCGCCGGCGACCTGCGCGGCGTCGGACGCCTCGGCGACGTCACCTACGAAGCCGCCCAGGGCAACGTCAAGCTCGACGAGAGCACCAGCGCCCACCTCACCCTCCAGGCCGGCGACCTGACCCTCCACCGCCTCACCGGCCCCGCCACCCTCACCACCCTCAAGGGCGACATCACCGTCACCGAAGCCCGGCACGGCACCCTCCACCTGCGCACCACCGCCGGCCACATCACCACCGGCGCCGCCCGCGGCACCCGCGCCACCCTCGACGCCGCCACCACCCACGGCCGCATCCACAACGCCCTGGCCAGCACCGCCGACGGCCCCCAGGTGACCATCCACGCCACCACCGCCCTCGGCGACATCACCGCCCGCACCCTCTGAAACCCCCACCCCACAAGCCCCCTGAAGGAGCGACCCCTGCCATGACCGACCTGGCCATCGCGGCGAACGGGCTGCGCAAGTCCTACGGCGACAAGGTCGTCCTGGACGGCATCGACCTCACCGTCCCCCGCGGCACCGTCCTCGCCCTGCTCGGCCCCAACGGCGCCGGCAAGACCACCACCGTCAACATCCTCTCCACCCTCATCACCGCCGACGGCGGCCAGGCCCACGTCGGCGGCCACGACCTCGCCACCCACCCCCAGGACGTGCGCGCCACCATCGGCGTCACCGGCCAGTTCTCCGCCGTCGACGGCCTGATCACCGGCGAGGAGAACATGCTCCTGATGGCCGACCTGCACCACCTCTCCAAGACCGAGGGACGTCGGACCGCCGCCGAACTGCTGGAGCGCTTCGACCTCACCGACGCGGCGAAGAAGCCCGCCTCCACCTACTCCGGCGGCATGGAGCGCCGCCTGGACATCGCCATGACCCTGGTCGGCAACCCGCGGATCATCTTCCTCGACGAGCCCACCACCGGCCTCGACCCCCGCTCCCGCCACACCATGTGGCAGATCATCCGCGACCTGGTCACCGCCGGCACCACCGTCCTGCTCACCACCCAGTACCTGGAAGAAGCCGACCAGCTCGCCGACCGCATCGCCGTCCTCAACAACGGCAGGATCGCCGCCGAAGGCACCGCCGAGGAACTCAAGCGCCTCATCCCCGGCGGCCACGTGCGCCTGCGCTTCACCGACCCCGACACCTACCGGCGCGCCACCCTCGCCCTGCCCGACGCCGCCCGCGACGACGACGCCCTGACCCTGCGAAACCCCGGCGACGGCAGCCAACGCGACCTGCGCACCGTCCTCGACCATCTCGACACCGCCGGCGTCGAGGCCGACGAACTCACCGTCCACACCCCCGACCTCGACGACGTCTTCCTCGCCCTCACCGACACCACCCCCAACACCCCCAAGCCCACCGTCCCCGGCCAGGCCGGCCGCGACAACCAGACCCAGGAGAACGCCCGATGAGCACCCTCACCCTCGCCGTCCGCGACTCCCGCACCATGCTGCGCCGCAACCTCCTGCACGCCCGCCGCTACCCCTCCCTCACCCTCAACCTGCTGCTCACCCCCGTGATGCTGCTCCTGCTCTTCGTCTACATCTTCGGCAACACCATGAGCGCGGGCCTGGGCCCCGGCGGCGGCCGCTCCGCCTACATCGCCTACGTCGTCCCCGGCATCCTGCTCATGACCATCGGCAGCAGCGTCATCGGCGCAGCCGTCTCCGTCGCCACCGACATGAACGAGGGCATCATCGCCCGCTTCCGCACCATGGCCATCCACCGCCCCTCCGTCCTGATCGGACACGTCACCGGCAGCGTCCTGCAGTCCGTCACCGGCGTCGTCCTCGTCGGCGCCGTGGCCCTCGCCATCGGCTTCCGCCCCACCCACGCCACCGCCCCGGAATGGCTCGCCGCCCTCGCCCTGATCATCCTCTTCGCCACCGCCCTCACCTGGATCGCCGTCGGCATGGGCCTCGCCAGCCCCAACGCCGAAGCCGCAAGCAACAGCGCCATGCCCCTGATCCTGCTGCCCCTCATCTCCAGCGCCTTCACCCCCCTGCACTCCATGCCCGGCTGGTTCCAACCCATCGCCCAGTACCAGCCCTTCACCCCCGCCATCGAAACCCTCCGCGGCCTGCTCCTGGGCACCCCCATCGGCAACAACGGCTGGCTCACCATCGCCTGGTCCCTCACCCTCACCGCCCTCGGCTACCGCTGGTCCACCACCACCTTCAACCGCGACCCCAAATAGCCCGTGGCACCACGACCCACACCACACCCCCCACCACGACCCACACCCCGGCCACCACCCCCACACCCCCCACCCCCCCAGGGCGGCGCACCCCGACAGCCCGTCGGACCGCGCCGCCCTCGGAGCATCCCGGACGCCAAACTCTGGCCGGGCCGGGTTCAGCAACGCGTACGACCGACGAAGCCCGCATGAGTGCCGGCCCCGGGGCACCTGCGTCATTGCGCTCGGCGCACTCCTCGCACCGCTGTCATCCCCGGATGCCTCTCCGCCAGTACGCCTGCTTCGCGTTGTTCGGCCGGCACGTCCGCGCCGACGAGATGACCTCGCAACTGGGCATCACGCCTGACGAGGTGTCCGTCCGCGGCAGCCGCTTCACCGGGCCGAAGGCGATCCCGGCCGGCCACCGCTGGAAGGTCGTCTGCCGGGAGCCCGACCTGTGCGTCGACGAGCAGATCGCCCGCATCCTCGACAGGCTTCGGCCCTGCACGGACCGCATCGCCGAACTCGCGGGTCGGCTGGCCGCCGGCGGCGGCGGGGCAGTCCTCCGGGTCGTGCGCCACTCCAACGACACCGAACAGGACGAATCGTCCGTCCTGCCGAAAGCTCCGGACACCCCCGAACCTCTTCGGCTGGCATCTGGACCGCGACGTCCTGGACCTCCTGACCGCAGTCGGCGCCGAGCCGGACGTCGACGAGTACGACATGACCGGAGACGGCGAGGACGCCGGCTGAGCACGTGGCCCCGTACTTTCCTGGGTGTACGAGCCGGCACCGGTGGCCCCGGCAGTCCGGGGAGCGGCTCGCGGTCGCCGGGGCGCCGTCGCGGTGCGGGCGCTATCCCTGCCCGAGGGCCCGTCGCAGGAGCCGGTCGAGGCCGGAGCGGGTGGCCCCGAAGCCCGTCTCGTGGTCCCAGACGTCGGTGCAGCCGGGGCACTGCAGGTGCAGGAGGCTGCCGGTGTTGGAGAGCAGGTAGCGCCAGTGGTCCGCGCAGTTGCGGCCGTCGCGGCAGGCGTCGCAGGTCTCGTGCGTGCGGCAGGTCGGGCAGGGCGCCCAGGCGCGTCGGCCGATGTCGGCCTGCGGGTCGACGGGGAGCACGTCAGCGCCCCCGTGCCGGGGCGGGGGCCCGGGTGGTGCGGGCGGGCGCGGGCGCGGCCGGGGGAGGTGCCGCCGGGCCGGGGGAGTTCCAGGACATGGGAGATTAAGTTAGGCAAGCCTTGCCTTGCTGTCAAGGAGGGGTCGAACGCGGGCCGGCAGGCCCGGGGGAGGCGTCGGGCCGTCGGGCGAAGCGGTGGCCCACCGGCGCCGGAGCCGCCACCCGCCGGCCCCGCCCGCCCGTCCCGCCGGCGTGCGGTCGGCGCGCCCGGAGCCGGCGGACGGGCGCCCGGCCGGGGCCGACCGCCCCGGGGACTTCACCGCAGGCCCGGGACGGCGACGCGCCGTACCGTGGTGAACGGGGCCGCCGGCACGCCGGCCGGGCCCCGGCCAGGACACGGGCGGAGCACCGCCGGCCGGCACCCGCGCGGCCGCCCACCTCAGGGAGCGAGGTGCCGATGGGCCGGTTACCCGCAGCCCCCGGGTGGTTGCGCCGCCGCGATCCCCACCTGGTGGCCGTCCACCGCGCACTGCGGGTCACCCTGGCGGCCTGCGCGGGCTTCTACGTCTGCCGGTACGCCCTGCACGACGCCACCACGGCCACCTACGCGCTGTTCGCCGTCGTGGCCACCGGCGTCCTCTCCCAGCTCGGCGGCGGCCCCAAGGACCGCGCCCGGACCCTGCTGGCGGTGCTCCCGGCCGCCTACGCGCTGGTCACCACCGGAACCCTGCTGGCCGTGCAGGCGTGGTCGGCGGCGCTCGGCATGCTGGTCGTCGGGTTCGCCGTCGCGTACGGGTCGGTCGGCGGCCCACGGCTGGTCGGACTCGCCAACGGGCTCCAGCTGTTCTACATCCTGCCGTGCTTCCCGCCCTACCAGCCCGGGGCACTTCCCTCCCGGCTCGCCGGGGTCACCGTCGGGCTGCTCCTGCTGGCCGGCGCCGAGCTGGTGCTCTGGCCGGAACGCACACCCGTGCGCTACCAGGACCGGCTCGCCCGAGCCGCGGACATGGTGGCCCGGCTGGCCGACAGCGCGGCCGACGCCTGCACGGCGCCCAGGGCCAGCGCCGGCGCCACCGACCTCGACGACCCCGACCCGGCCGCCGCCCCCACCACCCGGGCCACCGACCCCGACCCCGGCCGCGGCGCCGGTGCGGGCGGCCCGCTGGCGGCCAGCCGGGCCGCCGTCGACGGCCTCCGGCCCTCCCTGGTGCCCGTCCTGGAACGCCCCGCCTCCGCCGGCGCGGTGGACCGCGCCCTCACCCACTCGGCCGCCGCCCTGCGCTACACCCGCACCCAGCTGGCCCGGGTGGTGACCCTGGGAGTGGGCGCCCCCACCCCGGAGACCGCCACCCTGCTGCGAGCCACCGCCCGGGCGCTGCGCGCGGCCGCACCCGGGGTCGGCGCCCGCGCACCGGCGCCCGACCCGGCCCCCGTCCAGGAGGCCATCGCCGACTTCGAGACGGCCCGCGCCGAACCGGCCCAGGAACCCTGGCCCGCCACACCCGAAGCCGCCGAGGCCAAACTGCGGCTCGGCTGCATCGCCCTGGACGCCGCCGAAGGCGCACGGTTCCTGCTGATCGCCGTCCGGATCAGCCGCCGCGCACCCGTCCCCCCGGACCCGTACGCCGGCGACCGCTGGCGCAGCCCCTTCTGGTACGCCGAACTGCCCGCCCGCACCCTCTGGTGGCGCAGGTTCCGCGGACACCTCACCCCCCGCTCGGTGTACTTCCAGAACGCGCTGCGCACCGCCGCCGCCCTCGCCGCCGCGCGGCTCGTCGCGGGCGCCCTCGACCTCTCCCACGGCTTCTGGGCGCTGCTCGCCACCCTGACCCTGATGCGCACCTGCGCGGCCGACACCCGGATGACGCTGCGCCCGGCCCTGACCGGCACCCTGCTCGGCGCCCTCGCCACCGCGCCGCTGCTGTTCGCCGTCGGCGAGCGGCCGGCCGTCTACGCCGCCGTCCTGCCGGTGGCCATGCTGATCGCCTTCACGGCCGGGCCGCTGCTCGGCGTGGCCTGGGGCCAGGGGATGTTCACCGTCGTGGTCGCGATGATCTTCACCCAGCTCGCCCCGGCCGACTGGCGCCTGGCCGAGACCCGGCTGATCGACGTGGTGATCGGCGCCGCCGTCGGCACCCTGGCCGGCCTCTGCGCCTGGCCGCGCGGCGGCGGCAGCGAACTGCGCCGCTCGGTCGCCGACCTGCTCTGCGACAGCGCGCTGGCACTCCAGGAGACCGTCGCGGTGGTGACGGGCAACGCCACCGGGACGGGAGCCCTGCGCCGCGCCCAGCACACCCTCACCTTCGCCGAGGCCTCCTACGCCCAGTTCCAGACCGAACGGCACGACCCGGTGACGGCCGGCCCCAACTGGCAGGCCGCACTGCTCGCCTGCCAGCACACCACCAGGGGCGCCGAACAACTCCTCACCCGCTGCCCGCCCGGCTCCCTCGCCCCCTGGCCCCGGACGGTCGAACGCCTGGAGCGGGACGCCGCCCTGGTGGCCGGCGCCTTCCAGCAGCAGAGCCACGGGCTGCGCCGGCGCAGCCGGCCCGACCACGCCGAGCTGCGACTCGCCGAGACCGAGGAGGTCCTGCTCGGCGAACGCACCCTCGCGGCCCACCCGCCCGCCGACCCGCTGCTGCTCACCGCCACCGACCTCAGCGTCTGGCTGAGCGGGCTGCTCGACGACCTCGCCGCCGTCTCGCCCCCCGGCGCCGAACCGGCCCGCGCACCCGATCCCGTCCCCTGACCCCGCACCCGCCCCGCACCCCCGGCACCGCCCGCGCCCCCGGCACCGCCCGCACCCCCGGCACCGCCCGCACCCCCGGCACCGCCCGCACCCCCGGCACCGCCCGCACCCCCGGCACCGCCCGCGCCCCCGGCGCCGCCCGCTGCGCCCCCCGCCCCGGGCCCGGGAGGGCGCCCACGTTCCCCTAGGCTGGCCGTCATGTCAGGCGAGCGACGCACCTTCAGGTACTCGGACGGCGAGCGCATCCCCGGCCTGTGGCGCCCGGTGTTCGCCCACCACGCCGGCGTCCACCACCTCACCGAGCTGACCGTGTACGCGGACGGGCTGGTCGACTGCTGCGGCCTGTCCACCGTGGAGGAGTTCGCCGAACGGGTCGGGTACGGCCAGGTGGCCGCCCGGATCTCCGAGGGCGCCCGGGGCGCCGCCCCCGGACTCGCCGCCTGGCGGTTCACCTCGGCGCACACCTTCCTCACCCCGGAGCGCCTGCTGGCCGAGATCCGGGCGGACATCGAGCGGCTGAACGAGCCGCCCGAGCACACCGGGCCGCCGGCCCACCCCGCGGTGCTGGTCGACGAGTTCTCGCTCGCCGAACTGCACAACGACCACCCGACCCCGGTCACCCTCGACGAGGTCCGCCACCCGTGCGCCGCCGAGGCCTTCCAGGCCCTGGACAGCCCGCCCGGCCCCGCCGGGGCCCGCCCGGCGGTGATGGCGCGGGTGCTGCGTGCCAAGTTCGCCCAGCACCCGGCGGCGGCGCGGATCCTCCTGGCGACCGGCGACGCCACCATCCGCTACCACGATCCCGCCTCCACCTACTGGGGCGAGGGCACCCGCGCCGGGCGCAACTGGATGGGCCGGCTCCTCGAACTGGTCCGGGCCGAACTGACCGTCACGGACGCGGCCCGCTGACCCGGGCCGGCCGCACCCCGGGCGGCCCGGGCTGACGCACCGGCAGAACGCGGCGGATGTCTGCCGGATGGAGGACCGCGCCGAGTGTCCTGCCCGGTTCGGCCCGCTCCGTCCGTAGATAGTGCGGCATGACACGTACCGGAGCGGCCCTGGCCCTCGCCGCCGCCACCATGATCGCCACATCCCTGCCGGGCACCGCCGGCGCCCTCGGCCTCCCGGACGCCCCGCACGGCGGGCACGCCTGCGTCCGCTCCCCGGAACCCTCCGCCGGGCCGGCCCGGACGGTGCTGGACATCGCCCGGCAGGGCAAGGAGCAGTACGACCTCAACTCGGTGCTCCTCAAGGTCACCGTCGACGGCCGCGAACTGATCACCACCGCCCTCGGCGAGTCCATGACGGGCGTGCCGGCCGAGCCGGACATGCACTTCCGCGCCGGCTCGGTGGGCATCGCCTACATGGGCACGGTGCTGCTGCAACTGGTGGACGAGCACGTGGTGGGCCTCGACGAGCCGATCTCGCGCTGGCTGCCGGACGTGCCGCACGCGGACCGGATCACCCTGCGGATGCTCGGCTCCAGCACCTCGGGCCTGCACGACTACGTCACCGACCCGGCCTTCCTCGCCGAGCTGGAGGCCCACCCGTTCCGCCACTGGACCGACGACGACGTGCTCGCCTACCCCTTCAGCCACCCGCTCTGGTACGAGCCGGGCACCAACTGGAGCTACTCGCACGCCAACTTCGTACTGCTCGGCGAGGCCCTGGAGAAGATCACCGGTACCCCGCTGGACGAGCTGCTGGAGCAGCGCGTCACGGGCCCGCTGGGGTTGCGCAACACGCAGAACAACTTCACCCCCGAGATCCCGGCCCCGGTGCTGCACGCCTTCACCTCCGACCGCGGCGTCTACGAGGAGTCCACCTTCTGGAACCCGTCGTGGACGACCGCGCGGGGCGCGGTGATCACCACCGACATCTGCGACCTGGCCCGCTCGGCGCAGGCCGTCGGCACCGGCGAGCTGCTCTCGCCGGAGGGCTTGCGCACCCAGCTCGACCCGGGCACGGTCGGCCTCGGCGGGCCCACCGACATCTGCCCGCCGACGGTCTGCCTGCACAACACCGAGGCGCTGCACTTCGGCTTCACCGTTCTGGTGGAGAACGGCTGGATCCTCCAGAACCCGTCCTTCTCCGGCTACGCCGCGATCCAGGCCTACCTGCCGTGCGAGCACCTGGCGATCGCCGTCTCCACCACCAAGGGCCCCGGCTCGCCCGACGTCAACACGGCCGAGCTGATCGCCTCCCAGATCGCCGCCCGCCTCGCGCCCGACAACCCGATCCCGGCCCCGGCCGGCTGACCGGCCGAACACCCGACCGGCCGAACACCCGGCCGGCGCCGGTGGTCGCGCCCCGGCGTCCGGCGCCGCGCCCGGGCCCGGCCGCCGGGTCGGCCGCAGGCGCCGCGCCCGGGGTGAGCACCGGTCAGCCGTCGGCGGCCGGGCGCGGCCGGTTGCGGAACAGCCGCCCGGCCGCCTGCGGGACCACGATCCACAGGATCCAGCCGTAGGGCGTCAGGAAGAACACCGGGACGGACAGCCCGAAGCCGGCCAGCATCCCGTACAGCACCGGCTCCCCGGCCGCGACCAGTTCGGCGGGGACCTCCGGGTCGCGCAGGCGCCGCGAGGTCATCCGGCGCTCCATGGCGATCACCGCCGCGAGCGCCAGGAACTGCAGCAGGGCGTAGAAGCCGAACCGCAGGCCCACCGTGTCGGTGTCGTCCCCCTCCGTGGTGAGCAGCTTGGTGGCGAACGGGTTGAGCACGACCGTCGCCAGCCAGCACGCGTTGAGCGTGCGCAGCCTGGCGTCGGTGCGTCGGGTGTAGCGGAAGACCCGGTTGTGCTGGCCCCAGGCGGCGGCGATCACGGCGAAGCTGATCAGGAAGGCCAGGTAGTGGTCGAGGTCGTCGTGGACCGCCGAGCGGAACGCCGGGACGGTCGGCCCTTCGGGCACCGGCAGTTCGAGGGCCAGCAGGGTGATGGCGATCGCCACCACGGCGTCCGAGAAGAAGATCATCCGGTCCGCGGCGCGTTCCTCGTACCTCCGCAGGGTCCTCGCCCGCACCGCAGCCTCCTTCGTCGCTGCGACCCATCCTCCCCGCGGAGCCGGCCGCCACGGGCGCTGCGACACACCGTGGGCCGCCCGGGCCCCAAGCCGGAGCCCGAAGCCGGAGCCCTGGCCCGGGCCCGAAGCCCGGGCCCGAAGGCGGACCGGCCGGCGGGCCCCGGCCGTGCCTACTCCCGCAGGGGTTGCGCCGAGTCGGGCAGCAGCGGGCGCAGGGCCCCGAGGACGGCGCCGACGCAGACGTCGCGCAGCTGGGTGCGGGTGCAGGTCTCCTCGCCGAGCCAGTCGACGACCAGGACCTGGACGAAGACCAGCCAGCTGCGCAGCACGGCGGAGACCGCGTCGCGGGCGGGGTCGTCGGCGAGCGGGAGGACGGCGAGCAGGCGGGCGCGCAGGGCGTCCAGCTCGCCCGTCATGATCGTCTGGACGACGGGGTCGCCGGCCAGGACGCGGTTCGCGGCGATCACGGCGTGGCGGTTGGCGACGAAGTAGTCCAGGTGCACGTCCATGCCCTGGACGAGCTGGTCGGTCAGCGAGTCGGCCGGGTCGAGGCGGGTCTCGGCCAGCAGCCGGTCCGCCGCTTCCTGGTACACCGCGGCGAAGAGCGCCTGCTTGCTGGGGAAGTGACGGTAGAGCAGCGCCCGGGAGACGCCGGCCTGCCGGGCGACGTCCTCCATGAGCACGTCCTCGTAGGGGTGTTCGGCGAAGAGCCGGGCTCCGACGGAGAGGAGCTGGGCTCGGCGTTCGGCCGGGCTGAGGCGTCGGCGGGGCGGTGGCACGCCGTCAGCTTACTTGACACGCGTCTACTTCCCGGGCCTACCCTGGACCCGGCTAGTAGACGCGTGTCTACTAATCCTTTCCCGGGCGGACGACGGAAGGCGGGGTGGTGGGTCATGGCCGGAACTCTCCGGGTGCTCGTGCGGCTCATGGGGTGGTCCTGCGTGGCGATCGGACTGTTCCACCTCGCCCTCGGCAACGCGGCGATCCCCGGCGCCGCGCACGCGGGGGCGACGATCGACAGCTGGGGGCGGTTCATGGGCACCGGCTTCGCCGGGTACGGGCTGGCCTGGATCTGGGCGGCCCGGCAGCGGCCCGTGCCGGCCACAGCGGTGCGCCTGCTCGCCGGCGTGTTCCTGCTCGGCGGTCTCGGGCGCCTGCTCTCGCTGGCCGTGAACGGCCCGCCGCAGTGGTTCCAGCTCGTCCTCGCGGTGCTCGAACTGGGCCTGCCGCCGCTCTGCTTCCTGCTCGCGGACGCCGACGAGCGGGCCTTCGGGGCGCCCCGTCCGGGGGCGGACGCCCCGGGGGCGGAAGGGCGGCGGGGAGCCGGGGCGGCCGGGGCGGCCCGGCCCTGACGCTCCGGGGGAGTGGCGGCGCCGGCCCCGTCGGGGTGGTCGGCGCCGCCGCCGGGTCTCGTCCACCGACAGCTTTTTTCGTCTTGACAAATATTTTTGTCGGTTGGATCCTGGAACGGTGCTGGACATCGCCGTGATCGAAGAACCCGCCGCGGCCGAGGCCTCCCTGGACCCGATACGGTCCGGGATCCTCGCCGCCCTGGCCGAGCCCGGCTCGGCCACCATGCTGGCCGCCCGCCTGGGCCTGCCCCGGCAGAAGGTCAACTACCACCTGAAGGAGCTGGAGCGGCACGGGCTGGTCGAGCTCGCCGAGGAGCGCCGCAAGGGCAACGTCACCGAGCGGGTGTACCGCGCCACCGCCGCCTCCTACGTCATCTCCCCGATCGTGCTGGGCGCCGTCAGCCCCGACCCCGCCCGCTCGCCCGACCAGCTCTCGGCCCGCTGGCTGCTCGCCCTGGGCTCGCGGCTGGTCCAGGAGGTCGGGCAACTGCTGACCGGCGCCGCGCGGGCCGGGCAGCGGGTCGCCTCCTTCGGCATCGACGCCGAGGTCCGCTTCGCCTCCGCGGCCGACCGGGCGGCCTTCGCCGAGGAACTCGCCCGGAGCGTGGCGGCCCTGGTCGGCCGCTACCACGACGAGAGCACCCCGGCCGGCCGCACCCACCGGGTGGTCGTCGGCCTCCACCAGGTCCCCACCACCGCCCCCCGGGGACCGTCCGCCGATGCCGCCGCTGCCGCCGGAGCGACCCCGCCCGCAGCACCTGCGCCCGCACCACCTGCGCCCGCGCCACCGGCGTCCGCACCGACCCCGCCCGCACCGACCCCGCCCGCACCGACCCCGCCCGTACCGCCGGCGCCCGCACAGCCCGGAACCGGACAGGAGAACCGACGATGACGCACCCGTTCGAGATCGAGCTGGAGACGACCCTGCCGGCGAGCCCGGAACAGGTCTGGGAGGCGATCGCCACCGGACCGGGCATCGACTCCTGGTTCATGGGCCGCAACGAGGTGGAGCCCCGCGAGGGCGGGAGCGCCGCCATGGAGACCGGCGGCCGGCGGGCCGAGGCCCTGATCACCGCCTACGAACCCGGCAAGCGCTTCGCCACCCGCACACCCACCGCCGAGGACGGCCGGTTCATGGCCTTCGAATACCTCCTCGAAGGACGCGACGGCGCCGCCACCGTCCTGCGCGTCGTCCACAGCGGCCTGCTCGGCGACGACTGGCAGGACGAGTACGACGCGCTGCGCCGCGGCTGGCCCTTCCACCTGGGCACGCTGCGCCAGTACCTGACGCACTTCCCCGGACGCACCGCCGTCCCGGTCTTCGCCGCGGCGCCGACCGGCCCGCGCCCGCCCGGGGACGTCCGGGCGGCCCTCGCCCGCGAACTGTCGCTGTCCCTGCCGGTGGCCGTCGGCGCGCGGGCGCACGCCGAGCCGGCGGGCCTGCCGCCGCTGGACGGCGAGGTGGTCTGGGCGGACGACGAGCGGTTCGAGATCCGCACCGCCGACGGCCTCTACACCTTCCACCAGGGCCCCGGCATCGCCCTGACCTTCCACCACCTCTTCCGGACCGGCACCGAGGGGGCCGAGGACGCCTGGCAGCGGTGGCTGACCGGACTCCTCGCCTGACCGCGCTGCCCGCAGCACGGCCTGCAGCACGGCCCACCCGACCGGCACTTCACGACGCGGCACTTCACGACGCGGCACTTCACGACGCGGCACTTCACGACGCGGCACTCCACGTCACGACAGAGCGAAGGAAACCCCGATGCGCACCCTCATCAGCACCGCTTTCATCTCCCTCGACGGCGTCATGGAGGCGCCCGGCGGCGAGCCCGGCTACCGCAACTCCGGATGGACCTTCAAGGAGGTCGAGTTCCTGCCCGAGGCCTTCGAGATCAAGGAGCGCGAGCAGCGGGAGTCCGCCGCGATCCTGCTGGGCCGCACCAGCTACGAGGCCTTCAGCCCGGTCTGGCCCGACATGCCGGAGTTCGCCCGGTACAAGACGCTGCCCAAGTACGTCGTCTCCACCACCCTCACCGAGGACGGGCTGGCCGCGAACTGGGGCGAGAGCACCATCCTGCGCTCGCTCGACGAGGTCGCCGCCCTCAAGGAGGGCGACGGCGGCCCGATCATCGTCCACGGCAGCGCAACGCTGAACCACGGCCTCTCGGACGCCGGCCTGATCGACCGCTACCACCTCCTCGTCTTCCCGCTGCTGCTCGGCGCCGGCAAGCGGCTGTTCAGCACCACGGACAAGGACACCCAGAAGCTGAAGCTCGTCGAGCACGAGGTCTACCCCAACGGCCTCCAGAAGCAGGTCCTCGACGTGGTCCGCTGACCCGTGACCCGCCGCCCGCCCGTCCACCCACCGGCCCGGCCCGCCCGCGTGCCGACCGTCGCCGGACGTCGCCGGACGTCGCCGGACGGGCCGGCCGGCCGGCGGGTGCCGGGGGCCGCCGGTCGGGTGCCGGGGCCGGATTCAGCCATCCGGCCCGATTCGGCCGCTGGGAGCCGGGTATGGACGCAACCGCCCGTCCCCTCATCGGTAAGCGATCGCCCCGGAGGCATCCGTGCCCGACATGAACGGCCCCTACAAGCCCGGCACCCCCTGTTGGATCGACCTGATGGTCCCCGACCAGCAGGCCGCCCTCGACTTCTACCGCGACCTGTTCGGCTGGCAGGGGGAGATCGGCCCGCCGGAGACCGGCGGCTACTCCGTCTGCACCCTCAAGGGCAAGCCGGTGGCCGGGATCATGCGCGCCTCCAACCCCGACGGTTCCACCCCCGACCCGATGCCGCCGACGGTGTGGACGACGTACCTGTCCACCGACGGCATCGACGCCACCGCCAAGAGCGTCACGGACGCGGGCGGCAGCGTCATGATGGGCCCGATGGACGTCATGGACCTCGGGCGGATGGCCGTCGTCACCGACCCGACCGGCGCCGTCGTCGGCCTCTGGCAGCCCGGCACCTTCGCCGGGGCGGGCATCGTCAACGAGCACGGCGCGCTGACCTGGAACGAGCTGAACACCGGCGACACCGGGGCCGCCGCCGCGTTCTACGCGGCCGTGCTGCCGATCACCACCGCCCCCACGCAGCTGCCCGGCGCCGAGGGGTACACGGAGTTCAAGGTCGCCGACCGTGCGGTCGCCGGGATGATGGACCTCTCCGCCCTGCCGCCCGGGGTGCCGCCGCACTGGCTGGCGTACTTCAGCGTCGACGACGTCGACAGCGTCCAGGACGCCGCGGTGCGGGCCGGCGGCAGCGTCATGGCCCCCGCCTTCGACATGCCGGCCGGGCGGATGGCGATCCTCGCCGACCCGCAGGGCGGCACCTTCGCGGTGATCACCGCGGCCGGACCGGCGCAGCCCTCCTGAGCACCGACGGCCCGCCGCCCCGGCCCGTCGCCCCGGCCCGCCGGCCGGGGCGGCGGGCCGTCCACACCGCAGCCGACGTCCCCGCCGCCGCCGACGGTCCTCCCGCCGCGTATGGTCCGACCCGCGGCCTCCCGGGCCGTCCGCGCCGCGCGGGTCAGGCCCCGGCAGGCCGCCGGCCGACCTCCACCGCCGGGGTGAAGGCCGCCTCGAACGTCGTCCGCGACAGGCCGGTGAACCGATGAAGGCGCCGCCGAAGGCCGGCTCCACCGCCCACCACCCCCAGCGGTCGCGCTCGATCGCGGCGCGGATCCGGCCGGCCGGGGCGTCACCGGCCGACCGGTCCAGGGGCGCCGGAAGATGCGCCATGACCTCGGGGTCGGCGTTCGGAGCCGCGAACGGCCCCGCGTCGGACGGCCGCCAGGACCGCAGCACCGGACGGGGCGTGCGCAGCTCCACCGGCCGCGGGAACTCCACCGGACCTCCCGAGTCCCGAGCGGCAGAGAACACCGTCCCAACCCTGGCACGGCGGCCGGGGCCCGACGGTCCGTCAGCCACGGGTGAGGCCTCCGTACACTGACGGTGTGGCATGCCGAATCAGTGAGCTGGTCATCGACTGCGCCGACCCCGAGGGGCTCGCCGCGTTCTGGAGCGAGGTCCTCGGGTACCGGGAACTGGGTCGGGAGGACGACGGGAGCATCGAGATCGGGCCGCCCGACGCCGGTTTCGGCGGCGCGCAGCCCACCCTCGTCCTCAGCCCCGGCGGCGACCCGCGCACCGGCAAGCTCCGGCTGCACATCGACGTCAGCGCCACCGACCGGGACCAGGACGCCGAGCTGGAGCGGCTGCTCGCGCTCGGCGCGCGGCCCGTCGACGTCGGGCAGAGCGGCGCCGAGGGCTGGCACGTGCTGGCCGACCCGGAGGGCAACGAGTTCTGCCTCCTGCGGGCCCGGATCCGCCCCCTCTGACCGCCCGCGCGGGCCCGCCCGGCCCGGGCGCGCCGGCAGGCCCCGCTACTCGCCCTCCAGCGCCGCCACCAGCTGCGGCAGGTTGCCGCCGGCCACGGCGAGGGCCACGTGGTCGTGGTAGTCCCGGCTGTGGACGATCAGGCCGTCGCGGACCCGCAGCACCTGGATGTTGGCGGCCTCGAAGGTCCGTCCGCTCACCCGGTGGTGCACCCGGTAGTCCCACTCGGCGACCACCACCTCCGGGTCGTCGGTCTCCCGCACCACCACGTTCTCGGCGGCCAAATCCAGCGGCGAGTGCGCGGAGACCTCCGCGAACCGCGCCCGCAGGACGGCCCGTCCCTCGATGCGGCGCGGCCCCACCGGCTGGAAGACGGTCTCCACCACGGCGTCCTCGGCATAGAGTTCGGCCAGCTCCGTGAACCGCCCCGCGGTGATGCCCGCGAGCAGCTCCAGGAAGACCTCGCGCGACGACAGGGTTTCGGACATGATCAACCTCCGACGGGATCATCGCCAGAACCGGACCGGCGACTCCGGTAAGCACGATACGGACTGGCTGATCCGGTTGTCCAGAACGGCTGTTCAGCCGCCGACGGCGAAGGGGAAATCAGGATGACCGCCGCCCGACCACGCCCGCTGCGCGCCGACGCTGCCCGCAACCGGGCCAGGCTGCTGGACATCGCCACCCGGGAGTTCACCACCCGGGGCCCGGCCGTCACCACCGAGGAGATCGCCCGGGCCGCCGGGGTCGGGGTCGGCACGCTCTTCCGGCACTTCCCCACCAAGGAGGCGCTGCTGGAGGCGGTGATGGTGCGCCGGCTGGAGACGGTGGCGGCCCGCACCGCGCAACTGGCCGCCGAATCCGGGCCCGCCGAGGCCTTCTTCGACTGCTTCCGCCTGGTGGTCGAGCAGTCCGCCGGCAAGGACGAGTTCACCCGGGCCCTCGCCGCGGCCGGGATGGACGCGCACTCGGCCCTGCGGGAGTCGAGCGAGGTGATCAAGGAACGCCTCACCGGACTGCTGGCCGGGGCGCAGCGGGCCGGAGCGGTCCGCCCCGACCTGGGCCTGCCCGAGCTGATCGCCCTGCTGACCGGCACGACCAAGGCGGTGGAACAGCTCGGGGCCGACCCGGCGGCCCGGGAGCGGATCCTCGAGATCGTCCTCGACGGCCTGCGGCCCCGCTGACCGGGCGCCCGGCCCCCTGCCCCGCGGGCGGGTTCCGCGCCGGGCACCCCCGTACGCGGGCGGGCACCCCCTACGCGGCGGGATGCTCCCGTACGTGCCGCAATGCCGGCGCCGGCACCCGGAACGGCGACATCCCTTCGTGCACGTTCTCCGACGGTTCGTCACCGCGACCACCGCTCCGTCCTGCGCTGCGGCGGGAAGGGGACGCCTTTGTGGGGGCGGTGGGGGCCGTCTGCTGGAAGTGATCGCTGGGGCCCGGGATCTGGGCATCTGCGCACATCCGCAATTTGCCTCGGGTGGGGGGCAATTCCAAAGAAGTTGGGCCACGGAGCGGTGTTTACATTCGAGGCACGACTTCCGGAGGGAACAGGTAGATGCGTGCTGTTGTGGTGAACGGGACCGGCGGTCCCGGGGCGTTGGTGTCGACCGGACGGGACGTCCCGGTCCCAGGGCCCGGCGAGGTACTGCTCGATGTGGCGGCGATCGGCGTGAATTATCACGACGTCTACGAGCGGAGCGGCCTGTATCCGCGACCGGTGCCGTTCGTCCCCGGACTGGAATGCGCGGGGGTGGTGTCGGCACTGGGGCCCGGCGTCGAGGGCGTCGCGGTGGGGGACCTGGTCGTCACCATGGAGGTGTCGGCACCCGGCGCCTACGCGGAGCAGGTCGTCGTGCCGGCCGAGCGTGTCGTGGCGGTGCCCGCCGGGGTGAGCGCCGAGCAGGCGGCAGGGGTGTTCCTGCAGGGGCTGGCCGTCCACTACCTGACGCGCGACAGCCACCCGGTGCGCGCGGGCGAGACCGCCCTGGTGCACGCGGCGGCGGGGGGCGTGGGCCTGCTGCTGACCCAGGTGCTGCGCCTGCTGGGCGCCCGCGTCATCGGGACGGTCTCCAACGCGGCCAAGGAGGAGGCGGTCCGCAAGGCGGGCGCGCAGGAGGTCATCCGCTACACGGAGGTCGACTTCGTCGCCGAGGTGGCCCGGCTGACCCAGGGCCGCGGCGTGGACGTGGTCTACGACGGGGTCGGGGTGGCGACGTTCGACGGGAGCGTGGCGTCCCTGCGCATCGGGGGCACCCTGGCGCTCTACGGGCAGCCCAGCGGCGTCGTCCCGCCGCTGGACATGGGCCCCGGCGCGCGGGGTTCGATCCGGCTGATCCGCCCGACCCTGCCGGACTTCATCACCACCCGCGAGGAGCTGGTCACCCGCGCCCAGGAGGTGTTCTCCTGGGTCCGCACCGACGGCGTGACCGTCCCGATCGGGGCCACCTACCCGCTGGCGGAGGCGGCCACCGCGCACGCCGACCTCGAAGAGCGCCGCTCGATCGGCAAGCTGCTGCTGATCCCCTGACGCGGGAGCGCCCCACCGGCTGCGCCGCGCCCGGCCCCCGCCGGGGCAGCGGCCCGTGCGGGCGCGGCCCGCGCCCGGGTCAGGAGGCGGCGGGGTCCTTGTGGGGCACCTGCGGGAGCCAGCTGACCGCGTCGTCGCGGAAGTGCTGGTTCTCGGGGACGAGCGTGAGCTCGTCGAGGCTCATGAGGGTGACGAAGACCGCCTCCGACCCGTCGTCCAGGGCGCACATGCGGGCCCCGCAGGTGGGACAGAACCCGCGTCCGGCGCCGGGGAACTCGGCGTACCAGGTGGGCTCGCCGCCCTCGCCGTCCCAGCTGAAGCCCTTCAGGGGGAATCCCACCCAGGTCATCATCGGGCCGCCGGAGAGCTTCCGGCAGTGGGCGCAGCTGCACACGTGGGGGTAGAACGGCGCGCCGGCGGCGGTGAACCTGATCCTCCCGCAGAGGCAGCCGCCGGTGTGGGTCTGCTGCTGGTCGGTGTCGCTCATCGGTGTGTCCCCCCGGGACCTGGCTCGGTTGTGTGCCCAGCAATATGTCATGCGCCCGGCGGGCGCACCACCGCGGCTCGCGGGCCGTGGTGGCGCCCGCCGCACGGGCCGGCCCCGCGGGCGGCCCGTGGACGGCCCCGTGGCCGGGGCGCTCGGGGAGTTCGGGCCGGGCGGGACAACCGCCGTGCCCGGTGCGGTTCTTGGGGGTCCGGAGGGCCGGGGCCCGGCGGGCCGGGGACGTGCCGGGGGTGTGCGGGGCGGAGCGGGGGCGCGGAGCGGGCCGGCCGGCGGCCGGCGGTCGCGGTGCGCCGCGTTCACCCGTTCGTGGCCCGCCGTCATCTGCCGGCGCCGCCCGTCGGTCGCCCGTCGGTCGCCCGTCCGCCGTGCCGCGTATCCGCCCTGATCTCCCGTCAGGGCGGATGCGCGGGGCGGCGCGGGGGTCAGAAGGTGCGCTCGGCGACCCGAACGCGCTTGACGTCCTGGAGGGCGGTGCGCAGCGAGGCCAGGGGGAAGGGGGCGCCAGGGGCCTCGAAGCGGTCCTCGAAGGCGGTGTTCTGGTCGGCCATGTAGAGCCAGGTGTAGGCGGTGGTCTCGGGCTCGAAGCGCCAGCTGTCCGCGAGGCGGCCGGTGTCGAGGGTGTCGAAGCCGATCCGGTCGACGAGGTCCGCCGCCGCGGTGGTGGCCGCGGCGTGGTCGCCGGCGATGGGCAGGGCGGTGCGGTCGGGGGCGCCGGAGGGGCGGGCGAGCTGGGTGATGTGGTGGGCGAGGATGTTGCCGAACGCCTTCACCAGGTGCGCGCCCTCCAGGTGCTGCTGGACCAGTTCGCTGGTGGTCAGCTTCTCGGAGTCGAGCTCGGGGATCCGGCCGTCGCGGATCGGGTAGTAGTTGCTGGTGTCGAGCACGGTGTGGCCGCGCAGCGGCGCGGCCGGGACGGTGCGGTAGGCGAGGATCGGGACGGCGAGCACGATGAGGTCCGCGTCCTGGGCGATCTGCTCGACGGTGCCGGCGCCGGCCAGGGGGCCGAGTTCGGTGACGAGTGCGGTGAGGGTCTCGGGGCCGCGGGAGTTGGCGATCGCGACCTTGATGTCCGCCGCGACCGCGAGCTTCGCGATCGCCGTACCCATGCTTCCGCTGCCGATGATTCCAAGGGTGGGCATGTCTCGTTTCCTTTTCGTGGGTGGGGACTTGTGATCAGTGGGTGCGGGCGGCCGGGGCGGTGCCCGCGGGCCGGGCGCCGGTGTTCGGCGCCCGGGGTCCGGGTGTGCGCGGGTGCGCGGGGGAGCGGTCGGGGCCACCGGCCGGCGGCCGCCCCGCGGGGCGGCCGCCTCCCGGGCGCCGCCGTGCCGCTTCCGGGGAGGGAGGCGGGGGCGGGGTCCGGGTGCCGGGGTCCGGCCGACCGGGGGTCAGATGTAGTAGGTGTTGGGCTCCAGCCCGCACAGGACGCGGCCGTAGGTCTCGGCGTTGACGTCGGGGTTCATCATGGCGTGCAGGTTGAAGGTCTGGAGGTCGCCGACCATGCGCTGCAGCGGGACCTTGGTGTAGGCGGAGGAGCCGCCGCTGGAGCCGGCCAGGATCTGCGCGGCCTCCAGGGTGAGGCGGGCGGCGGCGCCCTCGTCGGCGCGGCTGCGGGCGCGTTCGGTCATCTCCCAGGTGTCGCCGGAGGCGCACTTGGCGTCGACGAGGGCGGCCAGGCGCTGGGCGTGGAACTGGGCCTCGTCGATCTTCATGGCGGCTTCGGCGACCCGCAGGTGGGTGACCGGGGCCTCGCTCTGGCTGGGGTACTCGGTGTAGGCGATCTTGCGTCCGGGCAGCCGCTCGAAGAAGGCGTCCTGGACGGCCTGGGCCAGGCCGACGCAGACGCCCACGGTGGTGGCGGCGCCGACCACGATGAACGGCGCGCGGTACATCGGGGTGTCGGCGTTGAGCTTGGAGACGGACTGGCCGCCGAGGACCGCGGGGGCGGGCAGGACGCGCTCCTGGGGGATGAACACGTCCTTGGCGGTGGTGGTGACGCTGCCGGTGCCGCGCAGGCCGCTGGTGTGCCAGTCGTCGACGATCTCCAGCTCCGCCATCGGGACGGGGGCCATCACGGGGTAGGGCTGCCCGGCCGGGTCGAGGAAGATCGCCGCGCTCTGCTGCCACTGGCTGCTCAGGGCGCCGCTGATGAACGGCCAGGAGCCGTTGACCAGGATGCCGCCGGGGACGGGGACGGCCGTCGCGGTGCCGGGGCCGATGGTGGCGCAGACCCGCACGTCGGGGTCGGCGAACACCTCGTCCTGGACCTCGTCGGGGAACAGGCCCAGGCCCCAGCCGGCGATCAGGGAGCTGGCCAGCACCCAGCCGGCGGACCCGTCGGCGCGGGCGACCTCGGTGACCACGTCGACCATGGTCCGTGCGTCGGCCTCGTACCCGCCGTAGCGCAGCGGGATCCGCATCCGGAACAGGCCGGCCCCGCTCAGGGCCTGGACCGTCTCCTCGTGCAGCCGGCGGTTCTCCGCCGACCACGCGGCGTGGGAGCGCAGCACGGGCGCGATCTCCGCCACCCGCAGCAGTAGTTCGTCCCGGGACGGGACGGCGAAAGTGGACATGCCTTCTCCTTGGCTGGATCTACCGGATCTGTCGGAATCCCCTGAGCGCGGGGCCTGCACCGCCCCGCCGGGCACCTCGCCCGCGCCGCCCGGCGCGCGCCGCCCGGACTCCGGGGGCGTGCCCGCCCGCCGCCCGGTGCGGGCGCCCGGGAGCGGACGCGGGCATGCCGCGTCGGCGGCCGGTGGTGGCCGGGGTCGGTGCGGGGGTTCGGGCGGGCACGGGTGGGCGCGGTGCGCGCCCGTGTGCGGGCGTCCGGTCCGGGGCGGGGTGTCCCGGGCCGCGCCGCCGCGGTGATGCCGCCGCCGGCCGGTGCGTCACCGCCGTCGCCGCCGGTGGCGGCGGGCGGGTCCGTCCGGCGCGGGGGCCTGGGCGGGGCCGGCCGGGCGGGTCAGACGAAGAACGCGTTGAACTCGTCGATCACGGCCTGCGGTGCCTCTTCGACGAAGTAGTGGCCCGCGTCGGGGACCACGACGATCCGCACGTCGCCGGCCTGGGTGGGCAGGGTGGCCTGCATCTGGGCGGCGAAGAGGCCGTCGGCGAGGTTGGAGACCAGGCCGAGCACCGGGGCGCCGATCTTGCCGTAGGTGCCGAGGTCCACGATGTCCTGGCCGAAGGTCTGGTACCAGCCGTTGCCGCCGCGGATCCCGTCCGCGGTGTCGTAGGCGCGGGTGTAGACGGCGCGGGCCTGCTCGTCGACGGCGCCGCGGTCCAGCAGGAACCCGTCGAAGACCCAGTCGACCAGGTGGCGGGCGCGCCCGGCGAGCAGCTGCTCGGGCAGGCCGGCGACCGAGTTGAAGGCGAACCACCACGGGTGGAAGGGCATGCCCGGCGCCGGGAGCATCGGGATCTGGTAGAGCGAGGCGTCCGGGTGCAGCACGTCCAGCAGCGCGACCTTGCGGACGGCCTGCGGGTGGTTGGCCGCGAAGCTGAAGGCGACCTGCGAGCCCACGTCGTGGCCGGCGATGTCGACCTGGTCGTAGCCCAGCGCGCGGATGAACCCGTGGACGACGCCGGCCATCGTCTTCTTGTCGTAGCCGGTGGCGGGCTTGTCCGAGCCGCCCATGCCGGGCAGGTCCAGCACGATCACCCGGCGCCCGGCCTCGGCGAGCGCGGGCATCACCTTGCGGAACTCCCACCAGGTCTGCGGCCAGCCGGGCAGCAGCACCAGCGGCCTGCCCTCCCCGCCGGCGACGTAGTGCAGGCGCAGGCCCTCCACGGTGATGTGGTCGCTGCGGAAGTCCCCGGCCAGCGACTGCGCGAGCTCGGCGTCGGTGGGGACGGCCGCGCCCGTTGCCGGCGTGCCCTCCTCGGGCGTGTTCGTGGTCACTGTTCCCATTCCTCTTTCCTGGCGGCCGGGACATGTCTGCCGAGCCGTGCTCCGATTCGGTGCCCCGGGGATCTGTCCCGGGACGGCCGCGGGTGAACCGCCTTGTCACACCGTGACCATGAGCCATCATCAGTGGCTCTGACATCCGGGCACCTCTTCCATCGTGCTCTCCTTTTCCGTCCCCGCGGCGTGTACCGGCGCCGCCTCGCGCGCACCGGAGGCGAGCAATCCGGAAGTAGTCGCCCGCCTCGCCGCGGCCCGCATACTCACCGTGTGCCGGGCCGGGACCGGCGCCGGGCGGGCCGGGGTGGGCACCGCGCGGCAGCCGCCCGGCCCGGCACGACACGCCCGCCGTACCAGGACGTCCGGGTCTCCGGGCGTCCGGGATCCGGTCAGGGATCCGGTTCGGGATCCGTCCGTCGGGGCGACGGAGCGGGCACCGGGGGCGGCCGGGCGGGCCGGGCGGGCGGGAGGGGGCGGGGCGCGCCGTAGGGCGGACGGGCCCCGCCGCTTCCGCCCGCCCCGCTTCGTGCTGCCCGCGCCCGGCGCCGCGGGGTGCGGAAGGGGCCGGAGGGCGGGCGCGGAGCAGGGGCGGAGGGGGCGGGGCAGGACGGTGCGGGGGAGGTGGCGGCGCGGAGGCGGGGGCGCGGACGGCGGCCGGGAACCGGTGGCCGGACGGCCGGGATCTCACCCGATCGGGGTGCAACTCTCTGGTTGCGAATGGAGGGGGGACGTGCAACCATGAGGGTGCATTCAATGGCCGTAGCGAAGGAGTCCCCTTATGAGCGCGGAACTGATCGAACGCGAGACCCTCATCGAGGCCCCCCTGGAGCGGGTCTGGTCGCTGGTGGCCCAGCCCGGCTTCTGGGTGGCCGACGAGGCCAGCCTGGCCGGCACCGTGGCCAAGGAGGGCGAGTCGATGGTGGCGAAGAACGCCGAGTACGGCTCGTTCCCGGTGCGGGTGGAGAAGGTCCAGCCGCCGACCTACGTCGCCTACCGCTGGGCCAGCGCCTTCCCCGGCGAGGAACTGCGCGAGGACAACAGCACCCTGGTGGAGTTCACGCTGATCCCCGAGGGCGCCAGCACCCGCCTGCGCGTCGTCGAGAGCGGCTTCGGCCAGCTGGCCGCCTCCGAGGAGGTGCGCGAGAAGGCGCTGAACGACAACTCCGGCGGCTGGCCGCAGGTGCTGGGCGCCTTCAAGAAGCGCGTCGAGGAAACGTCCGTGTGACGGAAGAACGCCCCGGCTCCGTCGCGGCGGTCGACAGCGTCCTCGCGGCGCTGGCCGATCCGACACGACGTCAGCTGCTCGACCTGCTCGCCGCCCAGGGCCAGGTCACCGCGACGACGCTGGCCGAACGGCTGCCCGTCTCGCGCCAGGCGGTGGTCAAGCACCTCGCCGTCCTGGACGCGGCCGGACTGGTCGCCGGCAACCGGGTCGGCCGCGAGGTGCGGTACGCGGTGCG
The DNA here is from genome assembly GCF_030813695.1 of Kitasatospora herbaricolor. NCBI lineage: Bacteria > Bacillati > Actinomycetota > Actinomycetes > Kitasatosporales > Streptomycetaceae > Kitasatospora > Kitasatospora herbaricolor. The sequence goes on along the minus strand of NZ_JAUSVA010000003.1, from coordinate 236,069 downwards.
GCCCGCGGCGCTGGACACCACGGCGCGGTGGATGTCCGCGCTGGCCGCCGACTGGGACCACCGGCTGGCGGACGTCAAACGCGTCGCCGAGGCGGCCGAACGCGACTCCCGGTAGAGCTCGGCCGAAGGTTCCCGCCGTGGCGCGCGGCGGGAACCGGCCCCGGCCGGGACACCCCGGGCCCGCCGCCCGGGCGGCCCGACCGGCCGGCTCCACCCGCACGTCGTACCGGCCGACTCCCCTGCAGGACAGCCGCACTGCACCAACCACGGCCGGCGGATCGGCCACCGGTGCGCCGGAGATCCGACCGCCGGGGATCCGACCGCCGGAGACAGCGCCACCGTACGCACAGCGATCTGACGCAACGTCACCGTACGGGCAAGCGTTCCGGCCCCGGGTGCGCCCCCGCCCCGCCCGCCCCCGCCCCGCCCGCCCCACCCCCGTTCGCCCCGCCCCGCCCCCGTACCGCCCGTCACCGCCGCGGGCCGCCGCGGCCGCCGTCCCGCTGCCCGCCCGGCCCGGACGCGGTGCCCGCGGGCACCCGCAGGAACGACGCCGCAGGGCGGCCCGTCCGTCCGCCCGTCCGGCGCGCCGGCCGCCGGCGGCACCGGAGCCTTGAAGAAGGGAACCGTCCCATGACCACCGACACCGCCCCGACCCCACGCATCACCAGCAGGGAACGGTTAATCCTCTTCCTCCTGCTCGGCGCCGGGTTCATGCTGTCCGTCGACTTCTCCATCCTCAACGTCGCGCTGCCGAAGGTCGGCGAGGGTGTCGGACTGGGACTGACCGGACTGCCCTGGATCGCCTCCGCGTTCGCGCTGCCCGCGGCCGGCTTCACCCTGCTGTTCGGCCGCCTGGGAGACCTGTTCGGGCGCCGCAGGATGTTCCTGTCCGGGGCGGCCCTGCTGACCGGGGCCTCCTTCCTCGGCGGGTTCGCCTCCAACCCCCAGATGCTGCTGACCGCCCGCGTCCTGCAGGGCTTCGCCACCGCGATGGCCACCCCCGCCTCGCTCGCCCTGCTCACCAGCACCTTCGCCGAGGGCGCGGTCCGCGACCGCATCCTCGGCCTCAACGGCGCGCTGCTCTCCGCCGGCTTCACCGTCGGCGCGCTGGTCGGCGGCTCCCTGGTCAGCCTGTTCAGCTGGCGGGCCGCGTTCTTCATCAACATCCCCGTGGCGCTGGTCATCCTGGTGGTCACCCCCTACGTGATCAGCGAGAGCACCCTGCCCGAGCGGGTCAAGCTCGACGTGCCGGGCGCCGTGACCGCCAGCGGCGGTCTGCTGGCCGTGGTCTACTCCGTCATCGAGAGCAGCATCCCCGCCGCCGTCGTCGGCGTCCTGCTGCTGGGCGCGTTCTGGGCCATCGAACTGCGCTCGCCGGCGCCCCTCGCCCCCGTGCGCATCCTCAAGCGCCCCACCGTCAAGTGGGGCAACTACGCCGGGCTCGTGGTCTTCAGCATGGAGACCGCCATGATCTTCCTGATGACGCTCTACCTGCAGAACGTGCTGGGCTTCTCCCCGCTCGTCACCGGCCTCATCTTCGGCGTCCCGGGCCTGGCGGCCGTGGGCGCCGGCGTGGTCGCCGGACGCTCCATCGGGCGCTACGGCAGCCGCAAGGTGCTGGCCGTCGGCATGATCGTGCAGGGCCTGGCCACCCTTCCGCTGGTCTTCGTCGGCGACGCCCGGATCGCGCTCGCCGTGCTGATCCCCGCGCTGTTCATCGGCTTCTTCGGGCACGTCACCTCCATCGTGGCGTACACGGTCACCGGCACCTCCGGCCTGCCCAACGAGGAGCAGGGCCTGGCCACCGGCCTGACCTCGATGACCCAGCAGGTGGCCATCACCGTCGGCATCCCGATCCTCAGCTCGATCGCCGCCACGCAGAGCGCCGAACTGACCGGCATCCACCTCGCCCTGAGCGTCAACGTCGCGGTGACCCTCGTCAGCGTGGCCTTCATCTGGTTCGGCCTGCGCCCGCGCCCCGAGACCGAGGTGGTACCGGTGGCGGTGGCCGACGGGACCGGCGGGGAACTCGCCGCCTCCCTGGACTGACCCCCGCACCCCAAGGGCCCGCACCCCGGCCCTGCCCACATCACGGACACCCCGTGCGTCCCGGCCGGCACCGGCCCCGACGCACGGGGTGTCCGCCGTCGTGCCCGGCGAGGTGGTCCCGCTGGGGCGCCCGGGCAGGGGCGTCCGGGCGGGCCGGCCGGGACCGCGGGAGGGGGGGAGCCCGGGTCCCGGCCGTGGGAGGCTCCGGCCGCACGGGGGGGAGCGGCCGGGCTGCTCGGCAGCCCGTCGGTGGGGATGGTGGGGCTGCCGTGCCGGGAATGCTAGACCCGCGCGAGCCCGACGAAAAGGCCTGTGACCAGGCGATATTCGGGCGCGGACATGCCAGTTGGTGGACGCCCGGCCGGCCCCCGGCGACCGCTCCTCAGGCGGACGGCCCCGCGCGCCGGCCCGTGCCGTCTCGCCCAGGCACTCCCCGCCCCGGGGAACGGCGACCTGCTCCGCCCGCGCGAAGGCCGCCCGCGCCGGCGCCCGGCCGCCGGGCAGCACGTGCGGCTCACCGAGCCCAGGGCACAGGCCGGCCTCGCCCGCGCGCCCGGCCGGACCCCCGGTGGAAACCGGACCCCCGGATCCGTTCCCCTGGAACTGATTCAGGATCCGCATTCCCTCAGGCCTCCCTGCACCGACTGTCCGTCAGTACCCGTCCCTTCGGGAAAGGAGCCGTCGAATTCCACAGAACCCCAGGTCGGGGCCGACTGTCAGTGCCACCTCGTAGAGTGTGGAACAACGCTGGAGGGGACGCCGGAAAGGCCTCGGAAAGAGACCCGGAAAAGGCGTCGGAAAATGGGGGAACCATGTCTGACAACAGGATCGACCACAAGGTGAACCACGTCTCCCTCGTGGTCGACAGGTCCGGCTCGATGCGCCGTCACGAGGCACAGCTGGTCCGCGTGGTGGACGAGTTCGTCAAGGGCCTCCAGGAGGAGTCCGACCGGCTCGGCCACGAGACCCGCATCAGCCTCTACGCCTTCGACCACGAGGTGCGGAACCTGGTTTGGGACATGGACGTCAAGCACCTGCCCTCCCTGAAAGGCCTCTACAAGGTCGACAACGGCGCGACCGCGCTGATCGAGGCGGCCGTGAAGTCCGTCGACGACCTGAAGAACATCTGGGAAGGGTACGGGGAGCACTCCTTCCTCCAGGTCGTCGTCACCGACGGCGAGGAGAACGCCTCCGGCTGTTCGGAGAGCGGCCGGATGCACATCCGGATGAGCGGAGGCAAGGGCACCGCCGTCCTGCGCACGTGGATGGACCGCATCCGCGGCGCCATGGACGACCTCCCCGACCACTGGACGTCGGCGATCCTGGTCCCCAACTCCCTCGCCAAGCGCACCGCCCAGGAGTACGGCTTCCCCGCCGGCAACATCGCGATCTGGGACGCGGACTCCGGCAAGGGCGTCGAGGAGGCCATCGGCACCGTCAAGTCGGCCGCCACCAGCTTCCTGCGGGGCCGCGAGAAGGGCGTCCGCGGCACCAGGAACCTGTTCGCCATGGGCCAGGACCTCAGCACCGCCGAGGTGAAGGCCAACCTCGACGCCCTGGACACCGGCACCTACATCCTCGTCCCCGTCGACCAGCAGACACCGATCCGCGACTTCGTGACCGGCGCCGGACACCTGTACAAGACCGGCTGCGCCTACTACGAGCTGTCCAAGCGCGAGAAGATCCAGGGCAGCAAGCAACTCGCCGTCGCGGAGAAGGACCCGGCCACCGGCCGGATGACCGGCCGGGTGTTCTCCGGCCCGGACGCCCGCCGCCTCCTCGGCCTGCCGGCGTCGGAGGCCGTGGTGAAGCCGGGCGACAACCCGTCGTACACCGTGTTCGTCCAGTCCACCTCCGTCAACCGCAAGCTGGTCCCGGGCACCAAGCTGCTGGTCCTCCTCTGAGCGGCGGCCGCGGGGCCGGTCCCCGAGCCGGCGGGCCGCCGGCCACCGCCCGCCGGCCGCAGAGCCGCCGGGCCTGCGGCCGGCGTCCCGGCGCTGACCCGTGTCAGCGACCTTCGAGCGTGTGCCGTTGAAGCCCGGGCGGCGCGGGTCACATACTTCACGCATGAGCGACGGGTTCAGGCAGCAGATCGGATCCACCCGGACATGACGCGCATCGTCGCCGACATCTCGGTCTCCCTCGACGGATTCGTCACCGGTCCGGATCCCGGCCCGGGCAACGGCCTGGGCACCGGCGGCGAGGCGCTGCACACCTGGGCGTTCTCCGAGGACCCCGACGAGCGGCAGGTCCTGCGGGAGGGGACCGGCCGCTCCGGCGCCGTCGTCCTCGGCCGCCGGCTCTTCGACCTGGTCGACGGGCCGGACGGCTGGGACGAGGAGACCGGCTACGGCGCCGGGGAGGTCGGCAGGCCGGCGTTCGTCGTCGTGACCGCCGCGCCCCCGGCCTCGGTGCGGCTGCGCACCCTCGACTGGACGTTCGTCACCACCGGTCTGCCCGACGCCCTCGGCGCCGCGCGCCAGCGCGCCGAGGCCGCGTCGGCGCGCGCCGGCCGGGACCTCGACGTCGTCCTCATGGGGGGCGGCGCCCTGATCCGCTCGGCGCTCGACGCCGGGCTGGTCGACACCCTGTCGCTGCACCTGGCGCCCGTCCTGCTGGGCGCCGGGACGCCGCTGTTCGCCGGCGCGGTGCCGCGCCCGCTGGTGCGGCGCGCCCTCGTCGCGACACCGAACGCGACGCACGTGACCTACGACGTCCTCTGACGACGTGGTCAGGGCGTTTCCGACCCCCCGGCGGCGCGGGTCGGCAGCCGGTGACGAAAGGCGTCCTGCACCACCGAGAAGAGGAACCAGCGATGAACCTGCACGTCAACGCGAACGAGGTGGCGGCCGTACTGCTGGCCGACGGCTGGCACGAGGTCAGGGCCGGCACGTTCGTCACCGGTCCGTTCGCCTTCGCCGGTGCGACGGACGGCAGTTCCGCCGACATCGGGGGACAGCCGGGCTTCGGGCTCACCACGGACGAGGGCGCGGTGGTCATGGGGCCGCTGTCCTCGCTCCTCGCCGTCCGGCTCGAAGCCGCGCAGGACCAGGAGCGTACGCCCCTGCAGGAGCTCGCCTACCGGCTGGACGGGCGGATCCTCACGGCGGGCGGCGCCGAGTCCGTCCGCTTCACCCATGCCGGGGAGGACTTCGAGGTGTGGCTGGGGGCGACCAAGTACGGTCCGCGGTGGCTCTTCGCCGCGGCGGGGGAGCGGGACGGGGCCGTCGACTACGGGTTCGCCGAGAAGGACCCGGTCGACCAGGTGGCCCGCGCGGTGATGGGCGACCTCAAGGCCGGAATGCGCCCCGGCCGGCCCGGAGCCGCCACGGACCACCCTGACGCCGACTGACCCGCCGCCGGGGCCGACCGTCGCCCGTGCGGGCACCCGGACACCCGGACACCCGGGCGTCCGGGCATCCACGCCGACGCACCGCCCGGTCGCCGGTCGCCGGCCGCCGGGGGGATCGGCCGGCCCCGGCGGCGCCGGCGGGACGCCTTGACACCTCAAGTCATTAGGCGCCATATTACTTTCATGACGACGAGGGACGGGGTCGACGGCGAGACGCCCACGCTGGAGCAGGCCGGCCGGCAGTTGCGGCACTACGGGCTGGAGGCGGATCCGCAGGCGGTGCTGGTCGCGGTGCGACTGATCTCCGCCGGCGCGCGGGTCGGCCGGGCGGCCGAGGCCCACTTCGCCAGGTTCGGGCTGTCGACGGGGCGCTACCGCCTGCTCGCGGACCTGGAGGACCACGGCGGCGAGAAGTCGCCCTCGCAGCTGGCGGCCGACCTCGACGTCTCCAGGGCCACGGTCACCGGCCTGCTGGACGGCCTCGAACGCGACGGCCTGATCGCCAGGCGCCCGTCCGTCGAGGACGGGCGGGGCACGGTCGCCGTCCTGACCGCGCGCGGTGCGCAGCGCCTGCGGGACATGGCGCCCGAGCACTTCGGGCGGCTGGAGGCGATGGTGGGCGGGCTCACCGTCCAGGAGCGCACGGTGTTCCTGGACCTGCTCGCCCGCGTCGTGCGCGGCAGTACGGCCCTGACCGCCGACTGACCCGGCCGCGGGCCGGACCGGCTCCCGTCCCGCGGGCGGGGGCCCTTTTCACGGCGCAATAGTTAGCCACCTAATTATATGCGGGGCGGGCTCGCCGGCCGCGCCACTCCCGCACCGCCCCCGCCCTCCGCACCGCCCCGCCCCGCCTTTCGCCCCGCCCCGCCTTTCGCACCGCCCCCTGCGCCCATCCGGAACACGAGCGAGAACACGAGGCCACCATGACCGCGACGAAGGACATCACCCGCCCGAGCCGGGCCGCCGCCCGGCCGTTCACGCTGTGGCGCGAGGTACTGACCGCCTACGCCGCCCCCGCACTGACGGCCGGCACCGCGGGAGTCGTCACCGGTCAGGCCGACCTGACCCTGGCGGCCTGCACCTCCATCGCCGGCACCGTGGTGGCGCTCCTGGTCGGCACCTGGCTGCACCGCGGCGGCCGGCCGCGACGCTGGACCACGACCCTGCCCCGCCTCGCCCTGACCGCGCTGCTCGTCATCGCCGTCACCGGCGCGGCGGCCGGGCTCGGATGGTTCACCGCCCAGTGGCTGCCCGCCCACACCCCGCTGCCGACCGCCCCCTGGTTGCAGCGCCTGCGCATCGACCTGCCCGTCTCCGCCGCCCTCGCCACCACCATCGTCACCCTGCGCTGGCGCAGCACCATCGCGACGCCCCGCACCTGACGCCCCGCACCTGATCCGCCCGCACCTGATTCGCCCGCCCCTGATCCGCCCGCCGGACCCGTCCCGACAGACCACGACACCAACCAGGAGGACACCCCGATGATCGCCGTCATGGGAGCCACCGGAGCCACCGGAACCGCCCTGCTCCACAGCCTGCGCGCACTGGACGCACCCGTCCGCGCACTCACCCGAACCCCGTACAGGCCGCTCCCGGCCACCGCCGGCGAACCGCTCCCCGGCGCGCACCTGCGGCCCGTCCAGGTCGCGTACGCCGACGCCACCGACCCCGACTCGCTGCGCACCGCCTTCGAGGGCGCCGACCAGCTCTTCCTCGCCATGGCCAACGGCCCCGCACAGGTCGAACTCGAAACCCGTGTCATCGACATCGCCGCCCGCACCGGGATCGGACACATCGTCAAGATCTCCGCACCCGCCGCCGAACCCGACTCACCCGTCGCCGTCTCCCGCGGACACCACGCCGTCGAGGAGCACCTGCGCGTCTCGGGACTCACCCATACCGTCCTGCGCCCCTACGCCTTCATGCAGAACCTCCTGCGCCTCGCACCCACCGTCGCCCAGGGCCTGATCCTCGGCGCGATGCGGGACGCGCCCTGCAACTACGTCGACTGCCGCGACATCGGCGACGTCGCCGCCGCCGCGCTCACCAGGGCCGACGTCGCGGGCGGCAGCTACACCCTGACCGGGCCGCAGGCCGTCGCCCACCCCGACCTCGCCTCCCGGCTGACCGCCCTGACCGGCCACCCGGTCCGGTACGTCGACCTCGCCCCGCAGGACCTGCGCGAGCACCTCGTCCGCCAGGCCCGGATGCCCGACTGGCTCGCCGCCCACGTGACGGAGATCCAGCAGCTCGCCGTCGCCCGGCCCGAAACGCCCACCAACACCGTCGCCGGGATCCTCGGGCGCCCGCCCCGCACCCTCGACGCCTTCCTGGACGAACACCGCGACCACTTCCGGCCGTAGGACGCCCCTGCACGCCCCTGCACAGCTCCCCTGCACAGTGCCCCGGGCCGCCGGCCGGCCCGGGGCGGTCAGCGTTTGACGCGGCCGCGGACGGCGAGGGCGGCCAGGCCCAGCAGGACGGGCTCGCCGATGCGCGAGGCCATCTCGACGGCGGTGCCGGCCAGGGTGAGGTTCTGTCCGCTGGAACGGAACACCACCGAGTTCACCACCACCAGGGCGGCCTTCCCGGCCTCCCGGATCCCGGGGCCCGCCGCCGTGGCCCCGGTGCCCGCGCCGGGGCCGGCTGTGTCAGCCGTTCCGCCCGACGCCCGCCCCGCGAGCCGTCACTCGAAGCGCGCGGGGTCGCCCGCCCCGCGCCGGACGATCTGCGGCCCGCCCTCGGAGAAGTCGACGACCGTCGTCGGCTCCGTACCGCAGTCGCCGGAGTCGACCACGGCGTCCAGCACGTGGTCGAGCCGCTCCTTGATCTCCCACCCCTGGGTCATCGGCTCGTCCTCGCCGGGCAGCAGCAGGGTGCTGGAGACCAGCGGCTCGCCGAGTTCGGCGAGCAGCGCCCGGGTGACGGCGTGCTCCGGGATCCTGACCCCCACCGTCTTCTTCTTCGGGTGCATCAGCCGGCGCGGGACTTCCTTGGTGGCGGGCAGGATGAAGGTGTAGCTGCCCGGCGTCGCCGCCTTCACGGCGCGGAAGACGTCGTTGTCGATCTGGACGAACTGCCCCAGCTGGGCGAAGTTCTCGCACATCAGGGTGAAGTGGTGGCGGTCGTCGAGCCGCCGGATGGAGCGGATCCGCTCCAGGCCCTCGTGGTTGCCCATGCGGCAGCCCAGGGCGAAACAGGAGTCGGTCGGATACGCGATGAGGGCCCCGGAACGGATGCTGTCGACCACGGTGCCGATGGTGCGGGCCTGAGGGGTCTGCGGGTGCACGTCGAAGTACTTCGCCATCGGCCGACCCTACGGCATCCACCCGGCGGACGGGAGCGGCCGCGCCCGTGGCCCGCGGTCCGTGCTCACCCGTGCTCACCCGTGGGTGCTCGTGCGGGCGCCGCGGTTGGCGGGGCGTTGGTGAGCCGTTGGCCGCCGTTCGTAGCGTCGCGTCATCGACCGTTCGTTGTCCGGCCCTTCGGCAACGACAACCTGTACGAGGATTTCGCATGAAGAAGCAGTTCGCCGCAGTGCTCGCGGCCGCCGTCGCGGTACCCGCCCTGGTGATGGCCGCGGCCGCTCCGGCGAGCGCCGCCACCGGCGCCCGCTACATCCGGTACGGCGACTCCGGATACGCCGTCAAGTGCGTCCAGTGGGCGTGGAACGACTTCGTCTCGTCGATGGACTTCCCGCACCCGGAGCTGGCCCTGGACGTCGACGGCGTCTTCGGGGACCAGACCCTGGCTGCGGTCAAGCAGTACCAGCGCACCGCGCAGATCAGCCAGGACGGCGTCGTGGGGCCCGTCACCGGCAACTACATGTGGACCAACCGGCTCTACCGGTCCCACCCCGAGTGCTACCCCTACGTCCCCACCCAGGTGTAGCCCCTCCCGGGAGCCCCTCGCCGGCCCGGGGGCGGCCCGGATCCCTCCGGCCGGCCCGGGCCGCCGGTGCGCGCGGGCGCCGGCGGCCCGGGCAGCGCTCAGAACCAGTGCAGGCAGTGCGGGGGCCGCTCGGCGCCGAAGAGGGCGTCGGCGAGGGCGGCCGCGCCCGGGCGGTGGGCCCGGACGTGTCCGGCCCGCACCAGCGTGCTCGGGGCGGTGCCGCCGAGGTAGACCGAGCCCAGGTCGCGCACGTCCAGGGACAGGTCGGGCTCCCGGTCGGTCGGGACGCAGTCGGCCTTGCCGTCCCGCACGCTCAGCAGGTGGCGGCCGTGCTCGCCGAGGAACGGGTCCCGGACGTCGAGGACGAGCTCGCCGTCGGTGAACCAGCCGCGCGCGGTCAGCGCGCGCGGGACGTCCAGCAGCCGCACCCAGAGCCAGTCGGTGTCGTTGCTCACCGTGCCGGCGCGGAAGTCGGTGAGCTGCCAGCGCAGCGGGTGCCCGGGCGGGACGTGCTTGAACACCACCTGGGAGACCAGGTCGTGGCCGAGGACGAACCGGGCCAGGGCCGTGAAGACGGCGTCGTCGGTGGCGATGGTCTCGTCGACCGTCAAGGTCCTGGCCTCGTCCACCGAGTAGCTGGCGTAGCCGTCCGGGACGCCGTCGGCGTCCCGGTGCACGGCGACGAAGCGCGGCGCCGGCGAGACCGGTGGCTGCCCCGCGCCCAGGGCCCACCAGCGGTGCGGCCGGCCCAGCGCGCCGGGCTGGGTGCGGCGGTACCGGTCGTAGACCTCCTCCAGGACCTCTCCGCACGCGCTCCGGCGCAGCAGCTCGACCGAGCCGCCGTCCGAGCCGCCGTCCGGGCCGCCGTCCGAGCCGCCGTCCGGGCCGCCGTCCGGGCCGCCGTCCGGGCCGCCGTCCGGGCCGCCCGCCGGTGCGCCGGCCGCCGCGCGCGCCCGCGGGACGGCGAGCGCGCCCTGGTGGCGCGCCACCGTCAGCCGCGCCGTGCTGGTCGCCGGCCCGTAGCCGAACCTGCCGTAGATCGTGGCCTCCGAGGCCAGCAGCACGGACAGGAACTCCCCGCGCGCCCGCAGCTCGGCGAGCTGATGCCGCATCATCGAAGTCAGCACGCCCCGGCGCCGGTGCGAGGGCAGCACCCCCACCGCGGTCACCCCGGCGGCCGGGACGAGGACCTCACCGGGCAGGGTCAGTTCGAAGGAGTACGCGGCGGCGGTGCCCACGGGCCGCCCCTGCGCCGTCACGGCCAGCACACCGCGGTCCATCTCCAGCGCCGACCACCAGAGCCCGCCGCCGCCCTCGACCGGCGTCTCCGGGAAGCGCGCGAACGCGGCATAGGCCGTGTCCACGAAGACCTCGAGGTCCTCATCGGTCGTGGAACGAATCTCCATCGCGCGCGCCGCCTCCTCGAATCCCGGCACCACGCTCGTGGTGCCCGGCCACAGTGCAGCGCCGACCCGTGCACAGGGCAAGCGAATTTCCGCCCGGCCCGCGCCGCCCGCGGCACCGCCCGCTGCTCCCGGCCCGCTCCGGGGGCGTGCGGCCCGGTCCGCGGGAGCGCCGTCCGGGCCGGGCGCGGGGTCAGAGCAGGCCGAGGTGGTCCAGCGCGAGGTAGGCCGCCTCCACGTCGGTCATCCGGCCCCTGCGCAGGACGGTGGACCGGAAGGTGTCCAGGGGCATCAGCACGATGTCGACGAACTCGGTGCGTTCAAGGGTGGGTTCGGCGACCTTGAGGCAGTCGGTGGCGGCGAAGACGTGGCGCCGGACGTTGGAGTAGGCGTCGTCCCAGCAGGTGGCGACGGACTGGAGGGTGCCCCGGTGGCCGGTCTCCTGGAGGAGCTCTGCGGCGGCGGTGCCGGCCGGGTCGTCGCCGGGTTCCACGAAGCCGCCCGGCAGTTCGTGCAGGAAGGCGGCCGGGCCGGGGCGGAACTGGCGGGCGAGGACCACCCGCCGGTCGGGGGTGAGGGCGAGCACGGCCGCGGCCGGCCGTTCGTTCCTGAGGTAGAAGTCGCTCCTGCTCGCGTCCGGGAGCTCGAAGGTCACCCGGTCGATGCCCCGGCCGTAGCGGCTGAAGACGTTGCTGCGGTCGATCTCGCGCCACGGTTGGCTGTCGGTCATGGCGCCGCACCCTACGGCATCCGAGGTGCCGCCGGCCCCCCTGCCGCGCGCCGCCTCCCGGAGGAGCCACCGTGCTCCCTGCCCCGCCCGGCGCCCCCGCACCGCCACCCGGGCGACCGCGGCACCGCAGCCGGCCGCAGCACGCCCCGGCCCCGTAAGCTCCCTGCCATGACCAGCAGACACGGCAGCCGGCCCACCATGAACGACGTCGCCGCGGCGGCGGGCGTGGGCCTCAAGACCGTCTCCCGGGTCGTCAACGGCGAGAGCGGCGTCAGCCCGGCGATGGCGGCCCGCGTCAACGCCGCCATCGCCGAACTCGGCTTCCGCCGCAACGACAGCGCCCGCCTGCTGCGCACCGGCCGCACCGCGAGCATCGCGCTGCTGCTGGAGGACATCGCGGACCCGTTCTCCTCCGCCCTGACCAGGGCGGTGGAGGACGTGGCCGCATCCGAGGGCTGCCTGGTGTTCACCGGCTCCAGCGGTGAGCACCCGCTGCGCGAGCGCGAACTGGCCCTGGCCTTCTGCGCCCGCCGGGTCGACGGGCTGGTGGTCGTCCCCGCCGGCGACGACCACTCCTACCTCCTCCCCGAGACCGCCTCCGGCACCCCCGTGGTCTTCCTCGACCGCCCCGCCACCGGGATCGCCGCCGACGCGATCCTCAGCGACAACGCCGGCGGGGCCCGCGAGGGCGTGAGCCACCTGATCCGGCACGGCCACCGCAGGATCGGCTTCGTCGGCGACCTGCCGCAGATCCACACCAGCGCCGAGCGGCTGCGCGGCTACCGCGAGGCGATGGCCGACGCCGGCCTCCCGGTGGACGAACGCTGGATCGCCTGCGGCCCCACCGACCGGGCCCGGGTGGGGGAGGCGCTCACCCGCCTGACCACCGGCCCCGAGCCCGTCACCGCGCTGTTCACCGCCAACAACCGGATCACCGTCGCCGCCCTGCACCAACTGCCCCGCCCCGACGAACGGCCGGCCCTGCTCGGCTTCGACGACCTCGAACTCGCCGACCTGCTCACCCCCGCCCTCACCGTCGTCGCCCAGGACCCGGCCGCCCTCGGCACCACCGCCGCCCGCACCCTGTTCGAACGACTGGCGGGCGACCGCACCCCGCCGCGCCGCATCGTCATCCCCACCCGCTTGATCGCCCGCGGCTCCGCCGAGAGCCCGCCGCCGGCCCGCCGCTGACCCGCCCGCCCGGCCGGCCCGACCTCACCGACCTGACAGGACGGACCCGCGACGCGCCCCGAGGCGGCGCGGCCCGCCGCAGGACGCAGCGGAAGCACGATGGAACGCCGGGTGACGATCCGTGATGTCGCCGCCCGCGCCGGCGTCTCGGCGGGCGCCGTCCCGCTCGCCCTCAACGACCGGCCAGGAGCGTCGGAGGCCACCGGCCGCCGCAGCACCGGGCCCGCCGCACACTCTGAAGCCGTCGGTCCCTGAACCCGTCGGTCCCTGAACCCGCCGGCCCCTGCACCCGCCCGCCGAGTCCGCCGGCCGGGCCGGCCGGAAGGCCTCAGGCCACGGGCGGCGCGGTGCTGTCCCGCGGGGCCGGCCGCGGCGCGAGGTCCTCGTAGCAGGGCTCGGTGCCCAGCATCCGGGCCGGCCGGCACAGCGCCAGGCCGACCGCATCGCCCCGGCGACGCCGCCCGCGCCGTCCTGTTCCGCGTCGAACCGGCACGAACGGCCCCACCATCGAGGCCGCACAGTAATTAATCGGTTAACTGGACACGGGTGGCGGCGCCGCCACGACGGGCTGGTCCGCGCCCGGCCCCGGCCCGGGGCGCCCGGCGCGAACCGTTCCCGCCGTTCCCGCCGGCCCCGCCGTCCACCCCGGCGGGCCCGCCGGCCCCAAGCCCCGGGTCGGGCGCCCCGCCGGGCCGGAATCGGCCTCCAGCTGCGCCTTCATGGCGCTCTGATACCTCGTCACCGTCATGAAGGGAACGTTGCCCGGGCGCGGCCGGACGCCTCCGCCCCGCGGGCCGGTCGCACCGGCGCCGCCGCCGTCCCTGCCGGCCGGCCCTGCGGTCGCCGGGAATCTCCGGCACGCGCTCCATCTCAAGCGCTGATTAATCGGTTAACAAAAAGCATTGACCGAGCCCTAACGGCGTGTCAGGATCGCGCTCAGCTCAGCTCAGCTCAGCAGTTCAGCAGTTCAGCTCAGCTCAGCCGCTCGGCTCCGGTGCGGACGGACATCCGATGCCCCGGGGCGCCCCACCACGACGTTGCCCGGCCGACCCCTCGCCACCACCCACGGGCGGGAGGACGACACGGCCCTCCCACCGCCCGCCGCACGGCCGGCACCGTCGAACGCCGACCCGTCAGGCCCCCTGCCCGCCGCTGCGGTCAGCCCTCCTCGCAGGGGTGACCGCACCCGGCGGGCGGCAGGGCCGGCAGATCGCGTCCCCCACTTCCCCCTCTTGAGGAGAGTCATGGAAAAGCCGCCGAGCAGCAGGGTGCTCACGGCCGTCGGCGCGGCAGTCGCCGCCGTCCTCGGCCTGCTGGTCTCCGTGTCCGGGCTCACCGCCGGCAGCGCCGAGGCCGTCGCCTCCGGCATCCACGTCAGCAACGGGCGCCTGTACGAGGCCAACGGCAACGAGTTCGTCATGCGCGGGGTCAACCACGCGCACGCCTGGTACCCGAGCCGCACCGCCTCGATCGCCGACATCGCGGCCAAGGGCGCCAACACGGTCCGCCTCGTGCTCAGCAACGGCGACCGGTGGACCCGGACGACGACCTCCGAGGTCTCCTCCCTGATCGGCCAGTGCAAGGCCAACAAGCTCATCTGCGTGCTCGAGGTCCATGACACGACCGGCTACGGCGAGGACGGCGCCGCCACGACCCTCGACCGGGCCGCGCAGTTCTGGATCGACAACAAGAGCGCGCTGGCGGGCCAGGAGAACTACGTCGTCGTCAACCTCGGCAACGAGCCCTTCGGCAACACCGGCTACGCTGCCTGGACCGACGCCACCAAGGCGGCGATCGGCAGGCTCCGCACCGCCGGCATCAACCAAGCGCTGATGGCGGACGCCCCCAACTGGGGCCAGGACTGGTCCGGCACGATGCGCGACAACGCCGCCTCGGTCCTCGCCGCCGACCCGGCCCACAACACCGTCTTCTCGGTCCACATGTACGGCGTCTACGACACCGCCGCCGAGGTGCAGGCCTACCTCAACTTCTTCGTCAACAACCACCTCCCCATCGTCGTCGGCGAGTTCGGCAACCTGCACAGCGACGGCAATCCCGACGAGGACGCCATCATGGCCACCGCGAAGTCCCTCAGGGTGGGCTACCTCGGCTGGTCCTGGAGCGGCAACGGCAGCGGCGTCGAGTACCTCGATCTCGTCAACGGCTTCGACAGGAACGCGCCGACCAGCTGGGGCAACCGCCTCTTCTACGGCAGCGACGGCATCTCCAGCACCTCGAAGACCGCCACCGTCTTCGGCGCCACCGGTTCCCCCGGCACGTCCCCCTCCCCGTCGGCGACCACCGCCCCCAACGGCTACCCGTACTGCGCGAGCAGCTCCTCCGACCCGGACGGTGACGGCTGGGGCTGGGAGAACAGCCGCTCCTGCGTCGTGCGCGGCAGCGCGGCGGACACCCCCTCCCCGTCGGCGACCACCGCCCCCAACGGCTACCCGTACTGCGCCGGTGGATCCTCGGACACGGACGGTGACGGCTGGGGCTGGGAGAACAGCCGCTCCTGCGTCGTGCGCGGCAGCGCGGCGGACCACTGAGACAGACCCCTGACGGCGGCCCCGCCAGGCAGTCGGCCGATCGGCCGGCCGCTCGGCGGGGCCGGCCCCCGGGGTGCGGGCGTCCCCACGCCCGCACCCCGCGGGCTCTCAGAACCCGACGGCCTCGCGCAGCAGCAGGACGGTGCCGCGCCCGGGCTGCGGCTCGGCGTTCAGGACGAGCAGCCGGTTGACCGCGCTGGGACGCCCGTAGGCCGCCCGGGCGCGCACGCTCTCCAACGGAAGGGCGTGCTCCTCGACCCGGCGCAGCGCCGTGCCCAGGTCCGGCACCACCTTCTGCGCCCCGACGATCCAGATCGCCCGCGCCGCGCCGCCCGCACAGGCGGGCAGCTGGCTGCCGCTGCCCGAGGCGATGACGAGCGAGCCGGTCTCGGTGACGGCCGCGACGCTGGCGAGCAGGACGTCTGGGGTGGCCACCAGCCGGCGGATCCGGTCGGACTCGGTGGCCCGGTCCATCGCCAGCACCCGCGGCCGCACGGCCCGGTAGCGGTCGCCCGTTTCGATGTCCCGCGCGATGCCGGACAGCCGCAGCGTCTCGCTGGCCCCGGTGAACACCTCCGCGCCCGCGGGGACCAGCTCCTTCACGCGGGCGCGGGCCGCCGCGGCGTCGTCGAGCAGTTCGGCGGTGAAGCCGTTGGCCCGCAGCGCCGCGACCGCCCGCTCCAGCCGCTCCGCCGACGCCGGCGCCGCGAAACCCCCGTCCGCCCCGTGAGCCCCCTCCGTCCCGTCCGTCCCGGTGGCCGGGGCACCCGACCCGCCGGCACCCGGCGCCCGGCCGGCCAGCGGGGTGGTGTCGACGTACCGGACCTCGTAGACGCGCTCGGCGAACCTCCACCCCTCGGCCGTACGCCGGTAAGTGTCGTGGTAGACAGCGAAGTTCAAGCCCGAGCGGCCGTCGATCAGACGCGCGACCTCGTGCATGTAGGTGCGACCGGTGGCCGTGTCGCCGTCGATCCGGATCACGCCCGGATGGCTGTTCTGCACGAAGAAGTCCCACTGGCTCTGCAGGCGCTCGCCCCCGCTCACGATCTCGTCCCGGCCGGTGAACTCGGCCGGGACGTCGGGCATCCGCAGCACGCCGTCGTGGGTGAACAGCGCGGCCAGGCGCGGGCGGTCGCGCATCATCGCCGCGTCGGTGAACTCACCGCGCAGCGCCTCGATCCCGACGCGGTCGGCGATCTCCTGGAAGTCGTCCATGCTGAGCTCCCTGTCCGGTGGAGGGCGCGCTCGCCCCCCTCACCGCTCCGACCACGCAGCCCCGCCGAATGTGAGGCGGGCCGCCGGCCTCACATTCGGCCGCGCTGCGCTGTCGTACCGGTGAGGGCACAGGAACGAGGGAACCGGAGAGCACATGACCACCCCGTCGGAACAGGCACAGCAGCACCCGGACGAGCAGCCGCCGGCGCACCGGCCGGCGCGCGCGGACGGGCGGCCGGACCCGGGCCTGAGCACGATCGTGAACGAGCGGCGCCAACTGCTCAATCTCGCCTACCGCCTGACCGGCTCCCTGGCCGACGCGGAGGACGTCGTGCAGGAGACCTGCGCCCGCTGGTACCTGATGACCCCGGCGGAGCAGGAGGCCATCGCCTCCCCGGGCGCCTGGCTGACCAAGGTGGCCGGCCGGATCTGCCTCAACCTGCTCGGTTCCGCCCGCGCCCGGCGCGAGGCCTACGTCGGCGAATGGATCCCGGAGCCGCTGCCCGCCCCGGCCGAGTGGATCGCCGGGGCGGTCGCCGGCCCCGGCGTGGACCCGGCCGACCGGATCACCCTCGACGAGTCGGTGACCATGGCCTTCCTGGTGGTCTTCGAGTCGATGACCCCGGCCGAACGCGTCGCCTTCGTCCTGCACGACGTCTTCCGCTACCCGTTCGCCGAGGTGGCCGAGATCGTCGGCCGCAGCCCGGCGGCCTGCCGCCAGCTGGCCACCTCGGCCCGCCGCCGGATCGCCGGCGCACGCACCGGGGCGAGCCCCGACGCGTCCCGGCGGGCGAGCGTCGTCCGCCGCTTCAAGGCGGCCTGGCAGGCGCAGGACATCGAGGCTCTGATCGGCCTGCTCGACCCGGACGCCACCGCGATCTCCGACGGCGGCGGCCGCGCCGTCGCCCACCTGCTGCCGATCGAGGGCGCCGAGCGGATCGCCCGCCTCTACCTGACGATCGCCCGCCTCGCACCACCCCGGACGATCCTCGAACGCACCGTCAACGGGCAGCCGGGCCTCGCCGCCGAGTCCGCGGGCCGGATCGAGACGGTGTTCGCCTTCGAGGT
This sequence comes from Kitasatospora herbaricolor, assembly GCF_030813695.1. Taxonomy (NCBI): domain Bacteria; kingdom Bacillati; phylum Actinomycetota; class Actinomycetes; order Kitasatosporales; family Streptomycetaceae; genus Kitasatospora; species Kitasatospora herbaricolor. The sequence goes on along the minus strand of NZ_JAUSVA010000003.1, from coordinate 218,618 downwards.
CGCCGCCGACGACCGGATCACCCACATCTGGGCGGTGCGCAACCCGGACAAGCTCCGCCCCTGGCGCCCGGCCTGACCACCCCTGGGCGCCGCGCCCGGCCCGGACCCCACACCCCCTGCCGCGCCCCGGCAGGGAGCCCGCCCGGGCGCGGGCCGCCCCGACGCCCCGACGCCTCACCTCACAGCGCGGTGAGGACGTCCTGGTGCGCCCCGTCCAGGACGAAGCCGTTGTCCAGCCGGACCCGGACCGTCACCCGCTGCCCCTGCTCCAGGTACGCGGTCCACTCCGGCTCCAGCTCGGCCAGCTGCGCCTCCAGCCGCTCCCGGCTCGCCACCGGCATGGTGTGCCCGTAGTCCTCGAACAGCGCCTTGAGCCGCTGGTACTCGCGGACCTCCGCGCGCTGCGGCAGCTCCCCGTCCACCCGCTCGACGATCCCCTCGGTCCCGGCCGCCAGCGCCAGGAACCCGACGACGGCCCCGGGCTCCCCGGCGACCGCCTCGCCGATCCCGAGGTCCTCGGCCAGTCTGACGCGTCGGCCTTCCTCCAGGGTCATCCGCTCTCCGCCTCTCCATCGCTCGGTGCCGCCGGCCCGGCCGGCCTGCGGGCCCGGCCATTATCCGCCGCACACCCCGCCCTCCCGGGACACCGGCCGTCCCGCCGCTCCCGCCGATCCCGCCGCGCCGGGAGGTCGCCGGGCACGCGGCCCGCAACATGAGCAGGACCCCCGTGCCCAGGCCCGACCCCGCGACGCCGGGTGCGTTCCTGCCGAACGGGGCGGCGGCGAAGGCCGGACTCAATCGCTCGATCCAAGGCTGAAAGCGCCGGTCGGGAAGTGATCGCCGTGGACCCCCGCAACACCTCCCGCACTTGCCCCGAATGCGGGCACACCGCTAAGGAGAACCGGCCCACCCAGGACACCTTCCACTGCGTCAGCTGCGGCCACACCGCGCACGCCGACACGGTAGGAGCCGTCAACGTTCTACGGGCCGGGCTGGCCCGCCGCAACGCCCGCCAGGGCTAGCGAGAAGCCCCCGGCCCCAACCGGGGGAGGAGTCACGGTGTCCGAGCCCTTCAGTAGCGAGTGTGAGACCAGTTCGCAGTGGGGGCCCAAGGGCAGGGTGCGCCTGCGAAGCAGCGACCACGGGCTCGGTGTCGTCGCCGTCGAGCGCAATCCCGAGATGTTCGAGACCTTCCGCAAGCCGGACGCGAACAAGTAGGGCCGTCGGCGCCGACGAGAAGGAACGCGGGACGGGAGGCCCCGGGCGTCCTGGACCCGGGGCCTCACGACGCGGCTGATCGGGGGCTCAGACCGCTGTGGTGCTGCCCTCACCGTAGGGGCGGCCGCCGCGGTGCCGCGCGCTCAGGCACCCATCGGAGGGGCCCCGGGCGTCAGCGGCCAGGCGTGCAGCCGTCGGCGGGCCGCTCCGCTGTTGCCGAGGTGGTAGACCGCGACGCCGGCGGGGCGGACGGTGAACGGCTCGAACGGTTCGGACTCGACGACCCGGAGGTCGTTGAGGGTGGCGAAGCCGACGGTGATGTGGGCGAGGTAGCGGTTCGGCCCGATCTGGGCGGGGACGTAGTCCTCGACCCAGTCGCGGGTGCTGCGGCTGATCTCTTCGCCCGGGTCGGTGACGAATGCGGCGCCGGTGCCGCCGGACCCGGTGAAGGGGGCGACCGCGTCGAGGAGTGCGGCCTGCAGGTCCAGCGCCTTGGGGTTGGGCCGCAGGGCGATGGCGGCGAGTGCCTGGCCGGGCACGCCCCAGTCGGCGTGCTTGATCGCCACCGCCCGGTAGGACAGGTCGTCCGTGTCGGTCGCCGCCAGTGTCCTGGCGATGGCCTCGTGGACGCGGTCGAGGTCCGGTGTGCGCACGTAGCGCTGGAGCATGGTGATGTGCGGTTGGTGGGAGGCGTCCAGGGCGAACCCGTCCGCGACGCTGGTGCGCATCCGGGCGTTCCACTCATGCGCGTGCCGGACGGTGGCGGCGTCGGGGTCGACCAGGATGTCGACGGCCGTCAGGTCGCTCATGGCGGGCCGTCCTGGTCGGCGAAGACGGTGGTCCAGTCGTTCTTCATGCTGACGACGGTCCAGCCCAGTTCCGCGGCCTTCGCGAGCGACTTCGCGGCGCCCTTGGTGTAGGCGAACTCGCGCTGCGGGTCGTCGTGGTCGATGAGCAGCGCGAAGGTGGCGCTCTCCAGCATCTCGACGTCCACGTCGGCGTTGCCGCCCGCGAACACCGGCAGGCGCCCGGTCTGGGCGAAGATGTGCTCGGGCTTGCCCGGCCCCAGGTCCAGCCCGCCGACCACGTCCCCGGTACGGATGATCCTCCCGTCGCGGTAGCTGAACGCCGAGGCCGTGCCGATGACGTTCTCCGGGTGCAGGCCCCAGGTCTCCTCGGCGAACACGCGCATGAAGTCGCGGCCGCCGCCGGAGCACACGAACACCCGGAAGTCGTGGGCCTTCAGGAGGTCGAAGAGCTCCAGCATCGGCCGGTAGACCAACTGGACATAGGGGCGACCGAGTTTCGGCTGCTTCGCCGTCGCGATCCAGGCGCGCACCTGCGCCTCGAATTCCTCGGGCGTCGTGCCGGCCCAGGAGCGCGCGAACGCCTCCAGCAGGGGTGCCACCACCTGCGGGTCCTGCGTCGCCGCCCGCTCGAAGAACGCCGCGTCCTCCTCGGCGACGGCCTTGTAGGGCTGCCGGCCGGCCAGCGACGGGTCGTCCCGGACCTCTTCGGCCCACTTGCGGAACTGGAAGTCGAACTGGGGAGGTACCGGTTGCTCGACCCACAGCGTGCCGTCGTTGTCGAAGGCGGCGATCCGGTCCGTGACCGGCACGAACCCTGGGCCGGCCCGCGTCGCGGACGCGACGAAGTCGAGGATCGCCTGTTTGGCGGGGCCGTCCTTCCAGCTCGAAAGAGCGCCGGTCATGAGTCCGCCTCCGTGGTTGGCGCGCCGCATGATTCGACTCTGGTCCGGTGGTGTCCCGCACGCAACCGGCAACGGGCCGCAGGGCCCCGCGCCGGCCCGCGCGTTGTCGCGTCCGTCCGTTCTCGCCGGCCCGGTCGCGTTCCCGCCACCTTGCACAAGGGGCATGTTATTGCGCTAAGTCGATACTTTTTTGCGCAACGTGATCGGTCTATTGCGCTTGCGTGTCCATCTCGTTACGATCCCCCGCATCGGGCCCCGCGCTGCCGCCGACGCTCAACCGTCCGTTGCCGCTGCGGAGTTGACGACCAATCGAAGGAGATCCGGATGGGTGTCACGCGTCGGGCGTTTCTGCAGGCCGCAGCTGTGGCGGGGGTCGCCGGAGTCATGGGGCTCGGGGAGAGCGCGCTCGCCGGGCCCGCGGCCGCGGCGAGCGCGCCCGGCGACGTGGTCGGCAAGGTGACCGTGGGCTACCAGGGCTGGTTCGCCTGCGCCGGGGACGGTGCCCCGGTCAACGGCTGGTGGCACTGGGCCCAGAACTGGGGCCAGGCGCCGTCCCCCTCCAACAGCGCCGTCGTGGCCTGGCCGGACGTCCGCGACTACCCGACGACCTACTCCACCGCCTACGGCAGCCTCGGCAACGGGCAGCCGGCCTCGCTGTTCTCCTCCTACGACCAGTCCACCGTCGACGTGCACTTCCGCTGGATGAAGCAGTACGGCATCGACACCGCGGCCCTCCAGCGGTTCAACCCCACCGGCGGCGAGGGCCCGACCCGCGACGCGATGGCGGGCAGGGTGCGCAGCGCGGCGGAGTCCCAGGGCGTCAAGTTCTACGTGATGTACGACGTCTCCGACTGGACGACCATGCAGGCGGACATCAAGACCGACTGGACGAACAAGATGCGGGCGCACACCGCCTCGTCCGCCTACGCGCGTCAGAACGGCAGGCCGGTGGTGTGCATCTGGGGATTCGGCTTCAACGACAACCAGCGGCCGTTCGCACCGGGCCCCTGCCTGGAGGTGGTGAACTGGTTCAAGGCGCAGGGCTGTTACGTGATCGGCGGGGTTCCGACCTGGTGGCGCACGGGCGACCGGGACTCCCGGCCCGGGTTCGCCGACGTCTACCACGCCTTCGACATGCTCTCGCCGTGGATGGTCGGCCGGATCGGCAACGTCGCGGACGCCGACAACTTCTACAACGTGGCGACCGTGCCCGACCTCGCCGAGTGCGCCGCGCACGGCATCGACTACCAGCCGTGCGTGCTGCCCGGCGGGGTCGCCAACCGGCAGCGTGCCCACGGCGACTTCATGTGGCGCCAGTTCTGGAACATGGGCCGGGCCGGGGTGGCGAGCGTCTACATCTCGATGTTCGACGAGTACAACGAGGGCAACCAGATCGCCAAGACCGCCGAGTCCCAGGCCTGGGTGCCGGCCGGATCGGGCTTCCTCTCGCTCGACGAGGACGGCACCGCCTGTTCCTCCGACTACTACCTGCGGCTGACCGGCGACGGCGGCCGGATGCTGAAGGGCCAGATCGCCCTCACCGCCGTGCGGCCCACCCGGCCGGTCGTCGGCGGCGGTGGCGACACCGTGCCGCCGACCGCCCCCGGCGGGCTGCACGTCACCGCGCAGAGCGACACCACGGTGGCGCTGGCCTGGACGGCGTCCACCGACAACGTCGGCGTGACCGGCTACCGGATCCGCCAGGTCAGCGGCTCCGCCGCCACCCCGGTCGGCACCGTCGCCGGGAACGTCACGGCGTTCACCGTGACCGGGCTCGGCGCCTCCACGTCCTACGTCTTCGACGTGCAGGCCCTGGACGCGGCCGGGGGCGTCTCGCAGCCCTCCGGCCAGGCTTCCGCCACCACCACGGCCGGCAGCTCGCCGACCGTCAACCTCGCTCTGCGCCGGCCTGCTTCGGAGAGCAGCCACACCCAGGTCTACGGCTCCGGCAACGCCGTGGACGGTGACCCGAACACCTACTGGGAGAGCGCCAACAACGCCTTCCCGCAGTGGCTCCAGGTCGACCTGGGCGCGGCCACCGCGGTCCGCCGGATCGTCCTCACGCTGCCGCCGGCCACCGCGTGGGCCACCCGCACGCAGAGCGTCGCCGTCCAGGGCAGCACCGACGGCGGCTCCTTCGGGCAGCTGCTGGGTGCCACGGGCTGCACGTTCGACCCGGCCACCGGGAACACCGCCACGCTGACCCTGCCCGCCACCGCGACCACCCGGTACGTGCGGCTGGTCATCACCGCCAACACCGGCTGGCCGGCGGGGCAGATCTCGGAGTTCCGGGTGTACGCCGCCTGATCGCCGCGGCGGGCCGGGCACGGCGCCCGGCCCGCCGCCCGGCCCCCGAATACGTGTTGGTGAATCACGGTGGGCGTTGCTAGCCTTCCGGAGGCCGTGCGAGCGAACGAGGAGGTGGTACCCGTGAACGTATTCACGTGGGTGCTCTCCTCCGGGGTCACGGTCGGGCGATAGGTCGTCCGGGAGCGCCGTTCAAGCGCACTCCCGAAAGGCACGACCATGCACGTCACCTCTGAACAGCACCTCGACGACGGCGTCCTCGAGCGTGGATTCACCCTCGGCGAGATCCCCGGCATCCTGTGGACGCCCGGATCGGCCTCCCCGTCCGCGCCGGTGCCGCTGATCCTGCTCGGCCACCCCCCGCTCGGACTGCACAGGATGTACCCCCGGCTCGTGGGGCGGGCCCGGGCGGCCGCGGCGGACGGTTTCGCAGCGGCCACCATCGAGCTCCCCGGGAGCGGTGACCGGCCCCGTTGGGCCGCCGTCGAGCAGGCCCGCGCGGACCTGCGCCGGGCCATGGAGGCCGGCGAGCCGGTCGGCGACGAGATCGTCGACGCCCTCGTCCTGCCGCTGGTGGAAAAGGCCGTCCCGGAATGGCAGGCCGCCCTGGACGCCCTGCTCGCGCTGCCCGAGATCGGCGGCCCGGTCGGGTACTCGGGGGGAGTGATCTCCATCGGGACCAGGCTGGCGGCGGTCGAGCCGCGCATCTCGGCCGCCGTTCTGTTCGCCGGGAGTCTCGTTCCCCGCGCCATGTTCGAGGAGGCCCGGCGGGTCACCGTTCCGCTGCACGTCCTGCTGCAGTGGGACGACGAAGGCAACGACCGGCAGGCGGCCCTGGACCTGTTCGACGCCTTCGGCTCCGAGGAGAAGACGCTGCAGGCCAACATGGGCGGGCACACCGGCGTCCCGCAGTTCGCGGGGGAGGCCGCGGCCCGCTTCCTCACCCGGCATCTGAGCTAGCCGGCAGCTGAGCCGGCCGGCGTCCGGGCCGGTCCGCCCGGCCGGTCCGCCCGGCCGGTCGGCCGGACCCGGCCGTCGGTCACCTTCCGGACGGCGCCACCGCCTGGTCCTGCTCCTGCCCGTGCCCGTTGAAGAAGTCGATGAAGCTCTGCGGTGCGCGCTCGCCGAGGCAGAGGTCGAGGATCTCGTGGGCGTCCGCGTGGAAGGCCTCGCTGCGCGGGAAGAGTTCCTTCTCGTAGGCGGCGAGCGCGGCTTCGACGTCGTCGGGGTGCCGGGCGATGGCCTTGCCGAGTTCGGCGCCGTCGAACATGGCCAGGTTGGCGCCGTCGCCGGAGGGCGGCATCAGGTGCGCGGCGTCGCCGAGCAGCGTCACGCCGGGCACCCGGTCCCAGCGGTGTCCGTCCGGGAGGGTGTGGATCATGCGCGCCACCGGGGCGCTCCCGCCGTCGGTGATCAGCGCGGTCAGGTGCGGCGCCCACCCGTCGAACTCGGCCGCGACCCGGGCGCCGGCGGCCGCGGGGTCGGTGAAGTCCGTGGCGGCGACCCACTCGGCCGAACGGTTCAGCTCGACGTAGGTGTGCAGGACGCCGCCCGCCTCGCGGTGGGCGACGATCCCCTTGCCGGGGGCGAGCGCGTACATGGCGCCCGGGCCGACCGCCGCGGCCGTCGCGGGGTGCCGCTCGTCGACGTCGTGCAGGTAGGTCTCGACGAACGTGGTGCCGGTGTAGAGGGGCCGGGCGTCGGAGAGCAGCGGCCGGACCTTGGACCAGGCGCCGTCCGCGCCGACCAGGAGGTCGCTGGTCGCGGTCGAGCCGTCGGTGAAGGTCAGCTCGTGCCGGCCGTCGCCGAGCGGGCGGACGGCGGTGACCTTGCTGCCCCAGCGCACCGTCCCCTCGGGCAGGGAGTCGAGCAGGATCCGGCGCAGGTCGCCGCGGAGCACCTCGGGGCGTACCGCGCTCCCGTCGGAGGGGACGTCCAGCAGCAGTGCGCCGTGCCGGTCGAGCACCCGGGCGGCGTCGGCGCCCTCGTGGATGATCGCGCGGAACTCGTCGGTGAGGCCGGCGTCGGCGAGGGCGCGCTGTCCGTCCTCCTCGTGGATGTCGAGCTGGCCGCCCTGGGTGCGGGACTCGGCGCAGGGGTCGGCCTCGTGGACGGTGGCGGGGATGCCGTGGACGTGCAGGACGCGCGCGAGGGTGAGGCCGCCGAGGCCCGCGCCGATGATCGTGACCGGTGTCGCCATGGTGTTCCCTTCGAAGCAATGATGGAACGCTGTTCCATTCCCATGTTGGAACGGCGATCCATTCATGTCAAACTGTCGTCATGGCGATCAAGAAGCAGCGGGCCGCACGGCGCACGGACGCGCTGTCGAAAGAACGGATCGTGGAGGCCGCGATCGAGATCCTCGACTCCGACGGCGAGGGCGCGCTGACCTTCCGCACGCTCGCGGCCCACCTGGCCACCGGGAGCGGCGCGATCTACTGGCACGTCGCCAACAAGGACGACCTGCTGGCGGCGGCCACCAACGACGTGATCGCCCGGGTCACGGCGGACCTGGCCCACGGCGCCCGCCCTCGGGAGGCGATCCGGTCCCTCGCCCTCGGGCTCTTCGACGCGATCGACGCCCACCCCTGGGTCGGCACCCAGCTCTCCCGCGCACCGTGGCTGGCCGCGATTCCGCAGATCTTCGAGGGTTTCGGCAGCCGGCTGGAGGAACTCGGCGTGCCCCGGGACGCGCAGTTCGACGCCACGTCCACACTCGTGATCCACGTCCTCGGCGTCGCCGGGCAGAACGCCGCCAACGCCCGCCTGCACGCGCACAGGAGCGACCGGACGGCCTTCCTGGGCGAGATCGCCCACCAGTGGGCCCAGCTCGATCCCGCCCGGTACCCGTTCGTGCACCGGGTGGCGCCGCAACTGCCCGAGCACGACGACCGGGAGCAGTTCCTGGCCGGCATCGACCTCATCCTGGGCGGCATCGAGGCCGCCCACCCGGGCCCCTCCGGCCCCTCCGCCCGGGCCTGACCCGCCCCCGAGCGGGTCGGGGGCCGGCCCCCGACCCGCTCGGTTCCGCGACTGCCGCGGCCTGCCCGGCCGTCGCGACGCCTCGTCCAGGTCCTCCGGCGGTCCTCCGGCGGTCCTTCGCCAGGCCCGCCGCCGGCGGCCGGCGGGCGGCGGCGGGCATGGCGAAGGGCCCGTCCCTCCGGGGGAGCGACGGGCCCTGCTCGGGGCGGTGCCGGGTGGAACACCGCGGTGCCGGGTGGAACACCCCGCACCGGGCAGCGGCGTTGCCGCCGCGGCGTCAGTTGTTCTGCGTCGCGTCGGAGTCGGCCTGCGCGGCGGCGCTCTCCGCGGCGTCCACCTTCTGCCGCATCTGCTGGACCTGGCCGTCGTCCGCGGTCGCCGCGGCCTTCCCGGGCGGGTTCGCGCCCGGCCCGCAGCCGGTCAGCAGCAGGGCTGCGGCCGCGGCGAGCACCGCTGCGGCCACCGTGGCCCGCCGGCGCCCGGGGCGGGCGCTCACTTGCCCGCCGCCGGCGAGGGCTGGGCCGCGCACCAGGCGGCGACCGACTTCAGGTCGGCCTGGCGGGTCTGCAGCGTCGGCAGCAGGCTCTTGCGGAACGTCAGCCGGTCGTCCAGGTAGGTCCGGACCGCGGTGTGGTCGGCGGCCTTGGCGTCGGTCACCCGCTGCTGCAGGCGCGCCACCGAGCCGAGGACGGTGGCGTCGCCGTTGAGCCGCTCGACGGCCTTGTCCACGCGCTCCTGGATCTTCGGCAGGCGTTTGCAGACCGACGCCGCGCCGTCGTTCCTGGGCGCCGACGCGGCCTGCGCGGGGGCGGCGGCGAGCAGCGCGCCCGCGAGCGCGAGTGCGCCGACGGCGGCGGCCCTGCGGTTCATCTGCATGACGGTTCTCCTCCGGGAGCGGGGATCGGATGCGGGGAGCGTAGGGCGGCTTCTTGTGGAAACCCTGTGATCCGCACACGGGCCCGCACCGGTCACCGGTCGCCGGAGAGCCAGTCGCGGCGGGCCGGCAGCCGCAGGGTCGGCTCCTGCGCTCGCAGCAGCGGCAGCCGCATCTCGAACCGGCAGCCGCCCGGCGGCGGTGCGTCGCCGACGGCCACCGTGCCGCGGTGCAGCGCCACCTGCTGGGCCACCAGGGTCAGGCCCAGGCCCGACCCCGGACTGTCCGGTCGCCGGTGGAAGCGGTGGAAGACCGCGGCACGCCCCTCCGGCGGCACGCCCGGCCCGGTGTCGTCGACGGTCAGCACCGCCGCCCCGCTCCGCCCCGCCCGCAGCCGCACCGTGACCCTGGCCGGCCCGCCGCCGGGCGGCGAGCCGTGCACCACGGCGTTGCCGACCAGGTTGGCGAGCGCGATCCGCAGGCCCGCCTCCCAGCCGAACACCCGGATCCCGGGCTCGGCCGCCACGTCGATCACGGCCTGCGGATGGCGGCGCACCGCCTCCGCGACCGCGCTCTCCACCAGCTCGCCCAGGTCCAGGCCGGTGAAGGCGGAGACCTCCACCAGGTCGCCGCCGGCCAGCGCCCGCAGCGCGGTGAGCAGCTCCTCCAGCCGGGCGTGCTCCTGCGCCAGCTCGGCGACCACCTCGGCCCGCTCGGCGGCCGCCAGGCCGGGATGGGCACCCAGCACGTCCAGGTTGGTGCGCATCGCGGTCAGCGGGGTCCGCAGCTCGTGCGAGGCCGCGGAGGAGAACGACCGCGCGGTGTCCAGGGCCTGCGTGGTACGGAGCGCCTGCTCGTCGAAGCGGGCCAGCAGCAGCCCCAGCGCCGCCGCCAGGTCGTCGACCTCCAGGACCCGGCTCGGGGTGTGCGCGAGCGCCGTCGCCCCGCTGCCCGGATCCAGCGCGGCGGCCCGGGCACTGAGGCGCCGCAGCGAGGCGGTGGCCCGGCCCGCCAGCGCGAACGCGAGCAGACCGGCCACCGGTGCGGCCACCAGCGCGACCAGCAGCACCCGCCGGCGCACCGCCGCGACCTGCGGATCCACCGCCGACGACGGCGACACCAGCCACAGCGTGCCCGGCGCCGCGCCGTCCACCCGCACCGACAGCACCCGCCACGCCCGGCCGGCGTCCCGGACGGTGACCGGCGCGTCGGCGGCGGCCGGCAGCGGGACGTTCTCCGCCGGCTGCGGACCGACCGCCAGCAGGACGGCGCCGTCCTGCCCCGCCAGCCGCACCCCGGAGTCCAACGCCCCGTCGAGGACCTTGCGCTGCTGGTTCTGTTCGGCCCGGGGCCGGCCCTTGCTGTCCGCCGCGAGCAGCGTGCGCACGTTCGGCAGCACCGCGGCGGCCCGCTCGCGCAGCACCGCGTCCTGCTGGCGGGACAGGTCGCGGTGCACCAGCCCCAGCAGCAGCAGGCCCGCCGTCAGCACCATGACCGGCACCAGCACGGTCACCGAGAGCGCGATCCGGGTGGAGAGCCTCACGGCCGCCGCCCGTCGGCCGGCCACCGCAGCACGAACCCGACCCCGCGCACCGTGTGCACCAGACGCGGCCGCCCGCCCTCCTCCAGCTTGCGCCGCAGGTAGCTGACGAAGGTGTCGACGGCGTCGCTGCGCACCTCGAAGTCGTAGCCCCAGACCCGGTCCAGCAACTGGTCGCGGGTGAGCACGAGGTTGGGATTGCGCACGAGCTGGGTGAGCAGTTCGAACTCGCGCCGGGTCAGGTGGAGTTCGGTGTCCTCCCAGTGCACCTGGCGGGTCGCGGGGGAGAGCGTCAGCGGCCCGGCCCGCAGCACGTCGGACGGCGGGGCGGGCCGCCGGCGCAGCAGGGCGTGCAGCCGCAGCACCAGCTCCTCCAGCGCGAAGGGCTTCACCAGGTAGTCGTCGGCCCCGGCCTGCAGCCCGGCGACCCGGTCGGCGAGCTCGTCCAGCGCGGAGAGCATCAGCACCGGCGTCTCGTCGCCCGCCGCCCGCAGCGCCCGGCAGACCTCCGTCCCGTCGAGACCGGGCAGGGACACGTCCAGCACCAGGACGTCCGGTGCCGTCGGACCCTCCATCAGGGCCAGTGCGCTCCCGCCGTCCGGCGCGACCTGGACGGCGAAGCCGCTCAGCCGCAGCCCGCGCTCCAGCGACCGCCGGATCGCCGCGTCGTCGTCCACCACCAGCACCCGGCCGGCTGCGCCGCCCATAGCCACCTCCTCGCCCCCGTGGGCCGACGACTCTCTCACGCGCGGGCACGCACCGGGCAACCGGGGTGCCCGGGGTTCCCGGAGGGCCCACTGCCGTCGTCCGGCGCGCCCCCGGCTGCGTCCGGCACGCCGTTCGCGGCCGCCTGCTGCCGCGTCCGGCCTCCTCGGCTGCCGCGCCGAACCCTGGGAGGTGCCCCGGCGTCCCGGTCCCGCGGAGTTGCCGCGGTAGCGTTCAGCTCCAACCCATTGCAATGGGTCGGATGTCTTTCGTTGCGTTAGATTCAGGGCTGATGCAACGATTTCACGGCTCTGAACTGGCTGCATGTCAGATCTGCGTACTGAGCTTGTTGTCACGACATGGAAAGCAACGTAGCTTTTCCGATGTCAGAAACACTGGATCGGCAAAGGGGGCGGGTCATGGGGACAGCGCGGGAACGACCGCAGGCGGCACCCGGCGCGTTCACGGCCTTCGCCCGCTTCGTGCTCTGCGGCGGCGCGGTCGGACTCGCCTCCAGCTTCGCCGTGGCGGCCCTCGCCGACCGGATTCCCTGGATCCTCGCCAACGCCCTGATCACCGTGCTCTCCACCCTCCTCGCCACCGAACTGCACGCCCGCTTCACCTTCGGCGCGGGCAACCGCGCGACCCGGCGCCAGCACGCCCAGTCGGCCGGCTCCGCAGCGGCCGCGTACGCCGCGACCTGCGCGGCGATGCTTGCCCTGCACCAGCTGGCGGCGACGCCCGGCGCGGTGGTCGAGCAGACCGTCTACCTGACGGCCTCCGCGCTCGCCGGCGTCGCCCGGTTCGCGGTGCTGCGCCTGGTCGTCTTCGCACGCCACCGCTCGCAGGCCGCGGCCACCGTCCACTCCGTCCGCCCCTTGCACGCGACCGCGACCGCGACCGCGGTCCGCACCTGCGCCGCGACCGGCCTTGCGGAACTCTCCCGGGCGGCCTGACCACATCCCCTGACCACATCCCCTGACCACATCCCCTGACCACATCCCCGGGCCGCCGCCCCCGGGCCGCCGTCCCGGGGCGGGTGGAACGCGCGCGGTGTCCCCGCGGCACGCGATGTCGGTCGGCTGTCAGCGGGGACAGCGACCTGCCGGTGGGATGTGAGCGGCCCCCGGCACCGTAGGTACCGGGCGCGGCCGGCCGTGCAGGTGCGGCCCGCTCTCCTGCAGACCACTTCGAGCTCCCGGGAGCCGCCGCCATGTCCTCCGTACCCCAGGCCCCGCGATGGGACGTCCACCGGCTGCCTCGCGCCCGGGGAAGGAACTTCCTGGTCACCGGCGGCAACGCGGGCATCGGGTACTTCGTCGCCGAGCAGCTCGCCGGCACCGGGGCCACGGTCGTTCTCGGCAGCCGCGACCGGGCGAAGGCCGAGGCCGCGATCGGCTCCATCGGCTCGCGCGTGCCCGGCGCCCACGTGAAGCACATGCCTCTGGACCTCGCCGACCTCGACTCGCTCAAGGCGTCGGTGGACGCGCTCGGCCTGGACCGCCTGGACGCGGTCGTCCTCAACGCCGGGGTGGCGCTCGACCGCCCGCCGCGCCGTGCCACCGGCGACGGCCACGAGCTGATGTTCGCGACCAACCACCTGGGGCACTTCGCGCTGACCCACCACCTGGCCCCGCTGCTCACGGCGACCCCCGGGAGCCGGATCGTCACCACCGGCAGCTTCGCGGCCAAGTCCGAACGCCTGGACCTCGACGACCTCCAGAGCACCCGCGACTACCGGCCCAAGCGCGCCTACGCACGCTCCAAGCTGGCCCAGATGCTCTTCGCCCTCGAACTCGACCGCCGCCTCCGCGCCGCCGGCAGCACGACGCTGAGCGTGCTCGTCCACCCCGGCGGCGCACTCGACTCCCTCACTCCCTCGCGCCCGCCGCTCCACGTCCGCACCACCGGCGAGCGGCTGAGCCGCCTGCCGCTCGGCCTGCTCGTCCAGGGCAAGGACACTGCCGCATGGCCCGCCGTCCGGGCCGTACTCGACCCGGCTGTGCGCGGCGGCCGGATGCTGAGCCCGCGGGCGTTCGGGCTGCGCGGCACGCCCAGGATCGAACCCCTCTGGAGCCACCTGGCCGACACCACGACCGCGGCACGTCTCTGGACGGCCAGCCGCGACCTGACCGGCCACGACCCGACGTTCACCGCCCCGGCAGGGTCCGGTGGGACCGAAGGCCCGGCGGCCGGGCCCGGCGAAGCGGACCCCGCCACCGGATGAGACCGGACGCCGGGCCCGCCCCGCGCCCTGGCTGTCCGTCACCCCGGGCCGACCCGCGGGACGCGGACGGCAGGAGCCCTGGTCCCGGGGCGCGCGGTGGCCGGGCGCTCGTCCACGGCCGTGGACGCCGGGCCGTATGCTCGGTCCCATGAGTGCCGCACAACCAGCCCGTCGGCGCGATGCCGCGATGACGCGTGAAGCGATTCTCGCCGCCGCCGTCGTGGAGTTCACCGAGAACGGGTACGCCGGGGCCGGTGTTCGGCAGATCGCCGAGCGGGCGGGCGTGTCGGCGATGATGATCAACCGTTACTTCGGTTCCAAGCAGGGCCTGTTCGCCGAGGCGGTGGACCGCTCCTTCGGGCCACCGACCGTCGTCGGCACCGAACGCCACGACCTGACGCGCACCATGGCGCGGTCGCTCGCCGAGAGCACGGCGCACGGCACCGAACACCTCGACCCGTTCCTCCTCACCCTGCGGTCCGCCTCCGACCCCGAGGCGGCGGACATCGTCCGGCAGGGCATCGAGGCCCACGTGGGTGCTCGCCTCGCGGGGCTGATCGGCGGCTCCGAGGCGGAGCTCCGGGCACAGCTCGGGCTCGCCCTGACGGCCGGCACCTGGCTGTTGCGCGCCGTCGTCGGTACCCGGGCGCTGGCGGACGTCGACAACGACCGGCTCGCGGAACTCCTCGCCGCGATGCTGGAGCCCGTCACCCAGGAGCCCGTCACCCAGGAGTCCGCCGCCCGGCCCGCTCCGGGCTCCGGCGCCGCTGCGCAGTAGGCGGACGCGCCGCCGCGGTCCGTGCCGCGGCAGTCCGTGCGGCCCGGGCCGGCGCGCACCTGCCTCGGCCTGCCCGCCCCTCGCCGCCCGTCGGCCTTGGCCGCCGGGCGTCGCTGCTCCCTGCTCGCTGCTCGCTGCTCGTAGGCCGAGGCAGGCCAGGAGGCAGCTATGTATACAGGTGTAGACTTGCTGATGCAGCGGCCGTCCCACCGGATCACCAGGGTGCGGGGCCGGTCCTGGAAGGGAAGCAGCAGATGAACCTCGATCTCCTCGGCAAGCGCGCGTTGGTCACCGGTTCGAGTGCCGGGCTCGGCGAGGCCACCGCCAGGCTGCTGGCGGCGGAAGGGGCGGCCGTGGTGGTCCACGGCCGCGACAAGGACCGCGTGGAAGCGGTCGCGGCATCGATCCGTGCGGCCGGCGGAACGGCCGGCACCGCGCTCGGCGACCTGGCCACCGACGAGGGCGCCGCCGACGTCGCCCGGGCGGCCACCGCGGACGGCCCCGTGGACATCCTCGTCACGGAGTGGAACGACACCTACAACGTCAACGTCGTGTCGGGGGTGCGGATGATCCAGCACCTGGTTCCCGCGATGCGCGAACGCGGCTGGGGCCGGGTCGTCACCATCGGCGGCGGCCTGGCCTCCCAGCCGATGAACACCCACCCCCAGTACAACGCCACCCTGGCGGCCCGCCACAATCTCGCGGTGTCGCTGGCCCGCGACCTCAAGGGCACGGGCGTCACGTCGAACGTCGTCTCGCCCGGCGCGATCCTCGTCGAAGCCACGAAGGAACTCGTCACGCAGATCGGGCCCGACCGTGGCTGGGGCCGGACCTGGGACGAGATCCTGCCCAACGCGGTCGAGGCCCTGATCCCCAACGACCAGGGGCGGTTCGGCGAGCCCGACGAGATCGCGGCCGCGGTGGCCTACCTGTGCGGCGCCTACGCCCAGTACATCAGCGGAGCGACGATCCGCGTGGACGGCGGGCTCATCCGCTCCGCCTTCTGAACCCGCCCGTCCCCGGGCGGCCCGTGCCGCGACTCCGCGGCGCCTGCCTGCCCGCGCCCACGCCGCCGACGCGGCCGGCCGGAGCCGCCTTCGCCGGTACGGCACCGCCCGCCCGCCCGCCCGCTCCGGCCCCCCGCCCGGAAACGCGCGGACGTCCCCGCCGTCAGTAGGGGCCGTTGACGTTGTCGATGGAGCCGTAGAAGTCGGCGGCGTAGTTGCAGGCGGCGGTGATGTTGGCCACCGGGTCGTAGATGTCCATGGAGGTGCCCGGTACGTGGTACGCCTGGAAGGTGGGGTCGATCACCTGAAGCAGCCCCTTCGACGGGTGGCCGGCCGCGGCGTTGGAGTCGGTGAGGTTGATGGCCTGCGGATCGCCGGACGACTCCCGCATGATGTTGCGGTAGATCCCGTCGTAGCTGCCCGGGATGTGATTGTCGGCCATGACGACCAAGGCGTCCTTGATCCAGGTGTCCAGGTCGCCGGTGGCCTGGGTGGTCGGCGCCTGGGTGCTCGGCGCCTGGGCGGGCGACGCCTGGCCCGGCGTCGCGGCGGCCTGCGCGGCGGGCCGGGAGCTGCCGCCGCCCGCGTTCGCGTACGGGCCGGTGGCCTGCCAGGCGCCGCCGCCGGACGCCCCGCCCCAGGGGTGGGCCGAGCCGGACGCCCCGCCCCAGGGGTGGGCCGAGCCGGACGCCCCGCTCCAGGGGTGGGCCGAGCCGGACGCCCCGCTCCAGGAGTGGGTGGCCGCGCCGCTGTCGGCGGTGGCGTGAGCGGAAGCAGCGGCGGTGGCGGTGGCGGTGGCGGTGGCGTGAGCGGAAGCGGCGGCGGTGGGGGTCGACGTCACGACTGCCGGCGCCGTAGCGGGGGCGGCGGTACCGGACGCGGCGGTGGCCGGGTGGTCGGCCGTCCACGTCCGGGCCGTGCGGGACGGCGTGGCGGAAGGGTGCGCGGCGGGCGAGGACGGGGCTGCCGTACGGGCCGTTCCGGTGCTGGTACCGCGTTGCGGGGGGAGGGCCGCGCGCTGCGCGGGGATCGCGGAGGTGCGTTGGGTGGGCAGGGCCGCGCGCTGCGTGGGGATCGCGGAACTGCTGTGACCGGCCACGGCGGTGCGGTGGGCGGAGGCGGGAGTGCTCCATGCGGTGGGTTCGAGCTGGGTGGCCTGAGGGGAGGCCGCCGTGACCGGGCTCGGGTCGCTGCCATGGCTGGGGGTGGCGTTGGCGGCGGCGACCGCGACGGCCGCACCGGCCAGCGCCGCGGTGGTCATCCACCGCCCGGACAGGAGAGCGGTCGGCATCCGGCGGGGACGGGCGTGCTTCGGCATGGCGGGCTCCGGAACTCAGGGGACGGGGGGAGGAGGACGGGGGCGGCGGACGGCCCCGGTGCGAGGCCGTGCCCGGGTGACGTGTGCCGGGGCGTGTGTGCCGGGGCGTGTGTGCCGGGCGTGCAGGCCGGGCGGGAACCGGGAGTCACGGTTCGGGCAGCACGAGCTGTCCCGACGGGCCGGCCGGGCCGCTGCGGTACCGGTACCGGTACCGGTGCCGATGGCAGTGGCAGTGGCAGGGCGCGGATGCCGGCGTCGCGGGGCAGGGTTTTGGGATCGTGCGGCATGCGGGGGACGGCGCGCGGGGGAGGGCGGGAGGGGCGGTGGTGGGTGGGCGTACCGGGGCGGATGCGCCCGGTCTGCGGCTGCGGATCTGCGCCGCTCGGGCCCCCGCGGAGATTAGTCAGTGCACCGACCGATGGGGGTGGGGACTTTCTACCCTTCGGTGGCACCGGAGTCCAGGCTTCTCCGGGGAATGGACCTGAAGGCGGTGTATGTCCGCTACTGGGGCTATTCGGGGCTTTTGAGTACTTGAAGAGCTTGTGGAAGTGGCGGGCCGGGCACCTGGCCGGGGCGTCCCCCGGGGACGTCGATGCGGCCCCGGTGGGTGCGCGTCGGCCTTGCCTCGGCCGCTCGGTCGCCGCTCGGCCGCCGGGGGTGCGGCGGCCTCCCGGAGCTGCGGCGGTCAGGCGTCGGCGGAGCCTTCCGCGGGCCCACGGCGACCGGCGGCACGTCATGGCATCGGACCTCGCCGCAGGTGGGGCCGGCGCAGGGGTCGTCCAGGGAGGTTCCGGGCGGCCCTCGGTTGCCCTCGGAGCCCCGCGCGAGCACCCCGCCGGTGCCACTGCGCGGGGCCGGCCCCGGTGGGTCTCGTGGCGGTGTCGATCTGCCGTGTCGCGACGGGGACGAGCTGCCCTGCGCGCCCGGCGAGGGTCCCGCTCCACGACCCGTCGAGGACCGGAGCCCGGCCCTTGACGCGATCATGAGAGCCGGGGCGGGCACGCACGTCGTGGGTCGGGCGGCGACGGATCAGTGGTGGTCGGTGGTCGGTGGTCGGTGGTCGGTTCAGGCCTGGGTGGCCGGGTTCAGGCCGGGGTGGGCGGCAGGTGCGGGAAGCGGAACTCGGTGCGGCTGGTGAAGCGTTCGCCGGGGCGTAGGACGGTGCTCGGGTACTCGGGCCGGTTGGGCGAGTCGGGCAGGTGCTGGGTCTCCAGGCAGATGCCGCCGTGCCGGGGGTGGTGGTGGCCGTCGGCGTCCGCCAGCGTGCCGTCCAACCGGTTGGCGGTGTAGACCTGCAGGCCCGGTTCGGTGGTCCACACCTCCAGCGCCCGCCCGCTCGCCGGGTCGGCCAGCCGGGCCGCCGGGCGCAGGGCATCGGGCCCGGCCGCCGGGCGTAGTAGCCAGCAGTGGTCGAAGCCGCCGGCGTTCTTCAGCTGCTGGTCCTCGACCGCCAGGGCCCGGCCGACGGGCCGGGGCCCTGTCAGGTCGAACGGGGTGCCGGCCACCGCCCGCGCCGGACCGTACGGGATGGCGTCCGGCGCGACCGGCAGGAACTCGTCGCCGTCCACCTCCAGCAGGTGCCCGAGCACGTCGCCGGAGCCGGCGCCGCCCAGGTTGAAGTAGGCGTGGTTGGTCAGGTTCACCACGGTCGGGCGGTCGCAGAACGCCTCGAAGGCCACCGACAGCGTCCCCGCCTCGTCGAGCGCGTACCGGGCGCGCACCGACAGCGCCCCGGGGAAGCCCATGTCACCGTCCGGGCTGACCAGCGAGAACTCCACCGCGGCCCGCCCGCCGGCCGGTTCGGCCTGCCAGAGCCGGCTGTGGAAGCCCTCCGGCCCGCCGTGCAGCGCGTGGCCGTGGTCGTTCACCGGCACCCGGTAGGAGCGCCCCTCGATGCTGAACCGCCCGCCCGCGATCCGGTTGGCGTAACGCCCCACCAGGGCACCGAAGTACGGGCTGCGCGCCGCGTACGCCGGCACGTCCGGCAGGGACAGCACGACCGAGCGGCTGCGCCCGGCGGTGTCCGGCACCGACAGGCGGTGCAGGACGCCGCCGTAGGTGAGGATCTCGGCACTCACGCCGGAGGCGGACTCCAGTCTCCAGAGGTCCACCGGACGTCCGTCGGGGGCGCGGCCGAACGGTTCACGGTGGGGCGCGGGCTGGGGCATCGTCAGTCCTCGGGGAGGGGCGGCACGCCGTGCGGCGGTGGGTGGTCGGCTGCGGTGGGGGATCAGGTGCGCCGGGCGGTCGACTCCCGGACCGTGAGGGTGTAGCCGGGCTGGATGTGCTCGGGTTCCAGTCCGGGGGTGCCGGCCAGTCTGGCGACGACCCGTTGGACGGCGAGCCTGGCGATGGCCTGCTTGTCGGGCGAGACGGTGGTGAGGGCGACGGGGGAGAAGCGGCCCTCCTCGATGTCGTCGAAGCCGACCACCGAGACGTCCTGCGGCACCCGCAGCCGGCGTTCGGTCAGCACCCGCATGGCGCCGAGCGCGACCAGGTCGTTGTAGGCGAACACGGCGTCGGGGCGCTCGCCGCGGTCCAGGACGGCGTTCATCGCGGCGGCGCCGTCCACCCGGCCGTAGCCGTCGGTGGCGGCGACCAGGGAGTCGTCGCAGGGCAGCCCCGCGGCCGTGAGCTCCTCGCGCCAGCCGCGCAGCCGCAGGTGCGCCGGGCGGCGGGCGCTCTCCCTGCGGGCGCCGAGGAAGGCGATCCGGCGGTGCCCGAGGCCGGTCAGGTGGCGCACCGCGGATCTCGCGGCGGCCACGTTGTCGATGGCGATCTGGTCGTAGGGGGCCTCGTACTCGCGTTCGCCGAGCAGCACCAGCGGGGCGTCCTCGGAGCGGCCGAGCAGGTCCTCGGCCTCCAGTTCGATCGGGCTGAGGATCAGGCCGTCGATCACGTGGGCGCGGAACCCCTGGGAGACCAGGATCTCGTTCTCGCGCCGCCCGCCGGTGTGGTCCAGCAGCACGGTGTAGTCGTGGCGGGCGGCGGCGTCGATCACGGCGCCGGCCAGTTCGGCGAAGTACGGGTTGCCGAGTTCGGGCACGGCCAGCGCGATGATGCCGGTGCGTCCCTTGCGCAGGTGACGGGCGATCAGGTTGGGCCGGTAGCCGAGCTCGTCGATGGCCTGCTGGACGCGTTCTCGCATCGCGGGGGTGACGTGCGGGTAGTTGTTCACCACGTTCGAGACGGTCTTGACCGATACGCCTGCGCGCTGCGCGACGTCTTTGAGGCTGGCGCCCACGGATTTCCTTCCTTCGGCCGGCCGTTTCGGCGCGGCGGTGCCCGGCCCCAGTCTGGCCCGCCGGCCCGGCCGCGGGTGACATCCGGGGCCGGGGCCGGGCGTGTTCGGGCCGGAGCCGGGCGGGGTCAGGTCCTGCGGACCTTGGAGAGGTAGCGCTGGGTGACCACGACCAGGATCAGGAACCCGCCGCTGACCACGGACTGGTAGGAGGAGTTGAGCGAGCCGATCTGGTTGATCAGGTTCTGGATGACCGCCAGCAGCAGGACGCCCCACAGGGTGCCGGAGACCGAGCCCGCGCCGCCGACCAGCAGGGTGCCGCCGATGACGACCGCGGAGATCGCGTCCAGTTCCATCCCGACGCCGATGATGGTGACGCCGGAGGAGAGCCGGGCCGCGTTGAGGGCCCCGGCCAGGCCGGCGAGCAGGCCGCTGAGCACGTAGACCAGCACCTTGGTGCGGGCGACCGGCAGGCCCATCAGGGTGGCGGCGTCGCTGCTGCCGCCGACGGCGAACATGCTCTGGCCCAGCGAGGTCCGCTGCAGGACCAGGCCGCCGAGGGCGAACAGGGCCAGCGCGACCAGCACGGGGTACCCGAAGCCGCCGACGGTGCCCTGGCCGAGCTCGGCGAAGAACGAGCCGCGCGGCACCAGGTAGGTGGTGGCGCCCTCGTGGGTCAGCGCGAGCAGCAGGCCGCGGGCGGCCAGCAGCGAGGCGAGCGTGACGATGAAGGGTGCCATTCCGGCGCGGGCCACCAGCAGGCCGTTCACCAGGCCGATGGCGCCGCAGACGACGATCGGCACCAGCAGCGCCGGGGCGGCGCCCCATTGCGAGGCCCAGGCGGCGAGCACGCCGCCGAGGGCGAAGACCGAGCCCACGGACAGGTCGATGCCGCCGGTGATGATCACCATGGTCATGCCGAGGGCGACGATCGACAGGAACGAGACCTGGACGGTGATGCTGCGGGCGTTGTCCACGCTGGCGAAGGCGGGGAAGACGAACGAGGAGACCAGGACGACCAGCAGCAGGACGGCCAGCACGCCCTGGCGGCGCAGCAGTTCGAGGGCCCGGCCGGGGCCGGCGGGGGCCGGGCGGGAGCGGGCGGGCACGGCGGTGGCGGTGGCGGTGGGGAGGAGGTTCATCGGGATCGGCGCTCCCGGGCGATGTAGACGGCGACGAGGATGATGGCGGCCTGGGCGAGTTGGGCGGTGGAGTCGTGCAGGTTGTGGCTGACCAGGGTGGCGTGCAGCAGCTGCATCAGCAGGGCGCCGGTCACCGTGCCCAGGACCCGGATCGAGCCGCCGGTCAGCGGGGTGCCGCCGACCACGACGGCGGTGATCGCGGAGAGTTCCATCAGGTTGCCGAGCGCGGAGGGGTCACTGGCGGTGAGCCGCGCGGTGGCCAGCACGCCGGCCAGCGCGGCGAGCATCCCGCAGAGCACGTAGACGCCGATCAGCACCCGTCGCACCGGCAGCCCGGCCAGCGCGGCGGCCGCCCGGTTGCCACCGACGGCCACCAACTGGCGTCCGAAAGTGGTGCGTTGGACGAGGAACGCGACGGCCAGCGCCAGCACCCCGGCGATCAGGACGACCAGCGGGACGCCCAGCAGGCTGTCGGTGCCCAGCCCCAGCAGGTCGGTGTTCTGGATCTGCTTGAGCTGCCCGTCGGCGATCACCAGGGCCAGGCCCCGGCCGCCGACGAACAGGGCGAGGGTGGCGACGATCGGCTGCAGGCCGACCAGGGCGACCAGCGAGCCGTTGACCGCGCCGACCACCACCCCGGCGAGCAGGGCCACCAGCAGCGCCGGCACCAGGCCGTAGCCCAGGTAGAGCGGCAGCAGCGAACTGGCCAGCGCCATCGTCGAGCCGACCGAGAGGTCGACGCCCTCGGTGCCGATCACCAGGGCCATGCCGAGCGCGACGATGACCACCGGCGCGACCTGGACGAGTTGGGTGCGCAGGTTGGCGACGGTCAGGAAGTGCTCGGTGAAGAGCGCGTTGAACACCAGCAGCAGCGCGACGGCGAGGTAGACGCCGTACCGCTGGAGCAGCCTGGTGACGTCCGGCCGGGCGGCGGCCTTCCGGGGCAGGGCGAGGGGGGCGTGGGTCATCGGGGGCCGTCCTGGCCGTCGGGGGCGTCGTGGCCGTCACGGGCGGGGGAGTGGGGGGCGCCGGCCGGGGCCGGGGCGTCGGGGGAGTGGGCGGCGAGCACGGCCAGCAGGTCGTCCTCCGTCACCTGCTCCCCGGTCAGTTCGCCGGCGACCGCGCCGCCGCGCAGCACCAGGAGGCGGTCGGCGCCCTCGATCAGCTCCTCGATGTCGGAGGAGATCAGCAGCACGGCCAGGCCCTCCCGGGCGAGTTCGTCGACGAGGGCCTGCACCTCGGCCTTCGCGCCGACGTCGATGCCGCGGGTCGGCTCGTCCAGCAGCAGGACCTTGGGCTCCAGGCAGAGCCAACGGGCCAGCAGCACCTTCTGCTGGTTGCCGCCGGACAGTTCACCGACCTTCTGCTCGGGACCGGAGGCCTTGATCCGCAGCCGCTTCATGAAGATCTCGACGATCTTGTCCTGCTTGGCGCGGGAGACGACGCCGAACCGGGAGAGCCGGGGCATCGCCGCGAGCACGATGTTCTCGCGCACCGACAGGCCGGGCACGATGCCCTCGGCCTTGCGGTCCTCCGGCAGCAGGCTGATGCCCGCCCGGATCGCCGCCGCGGGGCTGTGCCGGCGCAGCGGCTGCCCGGCGACCCGGATCTCCCCGCCGTCCAGGGCGAGCGCGCCGGCCAGTGCCTTGGCGGTCTCGCTGCGCCCGGAGCCGAGCAGGCCGCCCAGGCCGAGCACCTCGCCGGGGCGCAACGCCAGGTCGATGCCGTGGAGTTCGTGGCCGCGGGTCAGGCCGGTGGCGGTCAGGACGGGCTCGTGCCGGGAGTGGTGCCCCTCGCCGAAGGCGGTGACGCCGCTCCGGCGGACCTCGGTGAGTTCGCGGCCGAGCATCATCGCGACCAGCTGCATCCGGTTCAGTTCGGCCAGCGGGCCGGTGTGCACCAGCTTCCCGTCGCGCAGCACGGTGACGCGCTCGCAGATCCGGTACAGCTCGTCCATCCGGTGGCTGACGTAGACGACGGCGATGCCGCGTCCGTGCAGTTCGCCGATCACCCGGAAGAGCGTCTCCACCTCGCGGGGTTCCAGGGAGGAGGTGGGTTCGTCCATCACCACCACCCGGGCCCGGACCGAGACGGCCCGGGCCAGCGCGACCATCTGCTGGGTGCCCACGCCCAGGGTGTTCAGCGGGCGCCGGACGTCGGCGGTGACGCCGAGGCCGGCGAGCAGCTCGGCGGCCTCCCGGTGCATGCGGTGGAAGTCGATCAGGCCGAAGCGGGTCTTGGGCTCCCGGCCGAGGAAGATGTTGCGCGCCACGCTCATCAGCGGGACGAGGTTGACCTCCTGGTAGATGGTGGCCACCCCGGCCTGCTGGGCCTCGAAGGGGCGGCCGAACGCCACCGGTTCGCCGCCCAGGCGCAGTTCGCCGCCGTCGGGGCGGTGGACACCGGTGAGGACCTTGATCAGGGTGGACTTGCCGGCGCCGTTCTCCCCGACGAGGGCGTGGATCTCGCCCGCGCGCAGGGTGAAGGAGACGTCGTCGAGCGCCACCACACCGGGGAAGCGCTTGCTGACGCCGATCGCCTCCAGGACGGGGGCGGTCGGCGAGTCGGTGGCCGCCGGTGCGGTCTTCGCC
This sequence comes from Kitasatospora herbaricolor, assembly GCF_030813695.1. NCBI lineage: Bacteria > Bacillati > Actinomycetota > Actinomycetes > Kitasatosporales > Streptomycetaceae > Kitasatospora > Kitasatospora herbaricolor. Next base: position 194,977 of record NZ_JAUSVA010000003.1, on the reverse strand, counting down.
GGGACGGCTGGGGGTGGTGCCATGGTGATGGCCTTCCAGGGCTGGGCCGGGGGTTCGGGGGAGGAGGGGCCGGGCCGTGTCCGCCGCGTGGGCGGGCACGGCCCGGTTGCTCGTCGACCGTCCGGACGGTGGTCGTGCGGTGGGTTCCCGTCAGTAGGCGCTGTCGAGGGAGGTTTTGGCGTTGTCGGGGTCGTAGGCGCGGTCGGTGATGATGACGTTGTCGGGGATGCCTGTGCCGTCGAAGAACTTCTGTGCGGTGGCGAAGGCGAGGGGGCCGAAGCGGGGGTTGGATTCGACGACGCCGTTGTATTCGCCGCCGGCGAGGGCCTGGACGGCGTTGCGGGTGCCGTCGACGGAGACGATCTTGATGTCGGTGCCGGGCTTCTTGCCGGCGCTCTTGATCGCGGTGACGGCGCCGAGGCCCATCTCGTCGTTCTCGGCGTAGATCGCGGTGATGTCGGGGTGGGACTGGAGGAGTTGTTCGGTGACCTGCTGGCCCTTGTCGCGGGCGAATTCGCCGGTCTGCTGGGCGACGATCTGCAGGCCGGGGGCGGTGGCGGCGATCTGGTCGACGAAGCCCTTGGTGCGGTCGGTGGTGACGCCGTTGCCGGAGGTGCCGAGCAGGACGGCGACCTTGCCGGTGCCGCCGGTGGCCTTGACGAGGGCGTCGGCGGCGCGCTTGCCCTGGTCGACGAAGTTGGAGCCGATGAAGGTGAGGTAGTCCTTGCAGGGGGTGGCGTTGAGTTTGCGGTCGATGGTGATGACGGGGACGTGCTTGGCGGCGGCGGCCTGCAGGGCGGGCTCGAGGCCGTCGGAGTTGAGGGGGGCGACGATGAGGAGTTGGGCGCCTTGGTTGAGCATGTCCTGGATGTCGCTGATCTGCTTGGGGAGTTGGGACTGGGCGTTGGTGGTGAGGAGCTTCTTGACGCCGAGTTCGGCGGCTTCGTCCTTGATGGACTGGGTTTCGGCGATGCGGAAGGGGTTGGCTTCCTTCTCGGACTGGGAGAAGCCGACGACGGTGTCCTTGAGGTCGAGCTTGGTGGCGCCGTAGGTCTTGAGGTCGCAGCCGCCGGTGGCGTCGCCCGCGGCGGCGGTGGGTGAGGCGACGACCTGGGCGCCGGCGCTGGAGTTGCCGGAGGCGGCGGTGGAGGATCCCTCCTGCTTGGCGCAGCCGGAGGCGGCCAGGGTGGCGGCCACGGTGAGCAGGCAGGCGGCGGTGAGGGTACGGGATCTGCGAACGGACATGCTCACGACACTCCTTGAGGGCGGCGGTGGGGGCCGTCGGGGGTTTCGGTCCTGGAGGTCCGGAGTCGTCTCCGGCGCCGGCCGGCGGCTCCGGGCGGCTGCGGTACGTCGGGTGACACGTGGTCGACCTGTGCTGATGCCAGCGGGCAGTGCGATGGTCCGGGTGGTTCCGAGCGCCGCCGAGCGATTCCAGGGAGCCGGGTCGCTGGCGTTTACAACGTTATACACATCGGAAGCGAGCGCGCCAAGGGATCGCTCTCCCGGTTTCCGGAACATTTCCTTACCGTGACCTGAGCGCCCCTGTCGGGTCCGTCGCGAAGGCCGCCGCGGCGGACCGCCCGAGCGCCGGGTAAGCGCTGGTCCAGCACCGTGGGCCGGGGTGTGAGGCGGCGTCGGTGCGTCGGTGCCGGTTTCGGGCGAACCGCGCCGCACATCTGGACACGACTCCTGACGCATGCTCTTATGCCGTTGGCAGCAACGTTTCCAACGTTGGAAGAGAGCTTCCTGGCCCGTCCCCACCGTGGCCGAGCCGCCGTCACCCGCCGCGCCGCCCCACGCCGTCCACCCCGGCACATCCGCCGCCGGCACCACGGCGCCGCGGCCGCGACGGGCACCCGGCGCGCCGCGGACACCCCGACGCGGCCCGGGCCGCACCCCTACGTCCCCCGGACGGACGCACCGCCGCCCGCGGGGTGCCCCGCCACCCTCCATCCCCCCGTGTGAGGAGCCACCGCATGACACGACAGCCAGCCACCCGACACCGAGGCAGGACATGGGCGCTGCTGCTGGCAGCGACCCTCTCGCTGCCCCTGGTCGGTCTGGTCCCCGCCGCCTCGGCCGCCGAACCCTCCGACAGCACCGCGACCTTCGCCGCCGCCGACCCCGCCACCCAGGCGCACGGCCTGAAGGGCGAGTACTACCGGATGTCGGCCCCCGGCGCCCGTGACTTCGCCGAGCTCGGCGGCGTCGCCCTCGATCCGCAGATCAACCTCCCCGGCCTGGCCTCGACCTTCCAGGAGACGACCGGCCGCCAGGAGAACACCACCGCCCGCTGGACCGGCCAGATCGAGGCCCCCGCCGACGGCGACTACACCTTCTACGCCATCGGCGACAACGGCTTCCGGCTCTTCGTCGACGGCGCGCCCGTCATCGACCACTGGGTGCCCGACTGGGACCGCGAGCAGACCAGCGCCGCCCTCCACCTGAAGGCCGGCGAACGCCACGACTTCCGCCTGGAGATGTTCCAGGACGTCGGCGGCGCCAACATGTACCTGCGCTGGTCCAGCCCGGCGATGCCCAAGCAACTGGTGCCCGAGAGCGCCTTCACCCCGCCCGCCGGATTCAGCGTCTACCCCGTCGCCCTGTCCGTCGCCAAGGACGGCCTCAAGGTGCAGGCCACCTTCGACGGCAAGGTCGCCGACGTGGCAGGCGTCGCGGGCCACCTGACGGTCGAGTCCGACACCACGCCGATGCCCGTCAAGGCGATCGCCACCGCCTCCGACGACAAGCGCTCGGTGATCGTCAAGCTCTCCGAGCCGATCCAGAAGGGCCAGCAGGTCCGGGTCCGCTACGACGGCAAGGGCGGCCTGACCTCCGCCGGCCAGAGCGTCCCCGAGATCGCCCGCACCGCCGCCAACGCCTCCGAGCACCGCCTCACCACCCCGTGGACCGACAAGGTCGACAAGAATCACCCGCTGCCCGAGTACCCCCGCCCCCAGCAGGTCCGCGACGACTGGCTGAACCTCAACGGCCCCTGGCAGTTCGCCGGCGCCGCCGCCGGCGAGCAGCCCGTCTTCGGCAAGGACCTCGGCGAGAAGATCATCGTGCCGTACCCGGTCGAGTCGATGCTCTCCGGCCTGGAGCGGCACGAGGACCACATGTTCTACCGCCGCACGGTCACCGTCCCCAAGGGCTGGAAGATCGGCTCCGGCCAGCGCCTCAAGCTGAACTTCGGCGCCGTCGACAACCAGGCCACCGTCTGGGTGAACGGCACCAAGGTCGCCGAGCACACCGGCGGCTACACCGGTTTCTCCGCCGACATCACCGACGCCCTCAAGGGCACCGGCCCGCTGGAGATCGTCGTCGCGGTCACCGACACCGCCGGCGCCGACCAGCCCCTCGGCAAGCAGTCCGCCAACCCCGGCGGCATCGTCTACACCCAGTCCTCCGGCATCTGGCAGACCGTCTGGATGGAACCCGTCGCGGCCACCTCCGTCGACAGCATCACCACCACCCCCGACATCGACACCGGCACCCTCGCCGTCACCGTCAACTCCCCCGGCGCCCCGGCCGGCACCCTCGTCAAGGCCGTCGCCAAGGACACCGCGGGCAACGTCGTCGGCTCCGTCAGCGGCCCCGCCAACACCCTGCTCCACCTGCCGGTGAGCAACCAGCACCTGTGGACACCCGACGACCCGTACCTCTACGACCTCAAGGTCACCCTGACCAACGGCAAGCAGACCGACACGGTCAAGAGCTACTTCGGCATGCGGAAGATCGCCGTCCAGGACGTCGGCGGCTACCAGAAGATCGTCCTCAACGGGAAGCCGATCTTCTCACTCGCCGAACTCGACCAGGGCTTCTGGCCCGACGGCCTCTACACCGCACCCACCGACGCCGCCATCACCTTCGACCTCAAGGCCCAGAAGGACCTCGGCTTCAACGCCGTCCGCAAGCACATCAAGGTCGAGTCCCCGCGCTGGTACTACCAGGCCGACAAGCTGGGCCTGCTCGTCTGGCAGGACTTCGTCTCCGGCGACTTCAGCACCCCCGCCGGACAGCAGGAGTTCGTCGCCGAAGGCATGGCGGAGATGAAGCTCCTCCACAACTCCCCCTCCCTGATCGGCTGGATCGTCTTCAACGAGGGCTGGGGCGAGTGGAACCGCGAGGAGACCGGCAAGCTCACCGACGCCGTCAAGGCCGCCGACCCCTCCCGCATCGTCAACGCCCACAGCGGTGTCAACTGCTGCGCCTCCAAGGGTGACTCCGGCAAGGGCGACATCATCGACCACCACGACTACGGCAACAACGACCCGGCGTTCCCGGACGGCAAGCGCGCCGCCATGGACGGCGAGCACGGCGGCTTCACCCTGCGCGCCCCCGGCCACATGTGGCCCGGCGCCCCGACCGTCATCTACAGCGGCGTGACCGACAAGGCCGCCCTCACCCGCAAGTACGTCGAGAACACCGAGACGTTCTACCTCGCCGCCGCCGGCGCCGAACTCTCCGGCTCCGTCTACACCCAGGTCACCGACCTGGAGAACGAGCTGAACGGCCTCTGGACGTACGACCGCCGCCAGATCAAGGTCGACCCGGCCCCGGTCCGCGCGATCAACCTCAAGGTCATCGCCGCCGGCGCCGCGGCCGGCGCCCGCTCCGAGCTCAAGGGCGGCGGCTCCTGGTCGCTCGACGAGGGCACCGGCACCACCGCCGCCGACCAGGGCCCGAACAAGGCCGCGCTGACCCTGACCGCCGGCGCCACCTGGACCCCCGGCATCAGCGGCAGCGCCCTGAAGTTCGACGGCCAGGCGCAGTACGCCCAGAGCGCCGGGCCCGTCCTCGACACCACCGGCAACTACTCCATCTCCGCCTGGGCCACCCTGGACGCCCTGCCCGGCAACTACGCCACCGTGGCCAGCCAGGACGGCCGCCGCACCGAGAACCCGTTCTACCTGCAGTACGGCCAGGGGGCCTTCGCCTTCAGCGTCCCCGGCGGCGTCCGGGCCCGGCTGCCGATCACCCCGCAGCTCGGCCGCTGGTACCACCTGGTCGGCGTCCACGACGCCGCGGCCGGCACCATCTCCCTGTACGTCGACGGCACCCTCGCCGCCACCGTCCCGTCCACGTCGGCCGACGTCTCCACCGGCCCGCTCAGCCTCGGCCGCGCCAAGTGGAACGGCGGCAACGTGGACTTCTGGAACGGCTCGATCGACCAGGTCCACGCGTACGACAAGGCCCTCACCGCCGCGGAGGTGAGCACCCTGCACACCGCCGAGCAGCCCGCGTAACGCCCGGCGGCCCGCACGCCCCGCACCACCTCGCAGCACCCCGCACCGCGCCGCCCCCGGCAGGAGGACACCCCTCCCACCGGGGGCGGCCGCGGCACGCGCCCACCCGGGGTACCCGCGGCCCGGCCACCGCCTCCGGGACGGGGGCGGTCATGCGAGCGGCTGAGGCCTGCCTGCCCGCCCTGCCGCTCCGTCAGTTCCTGCGCGGAGCCCGTCGATCATGATTCAATGCTGCGCGTCGCGGCGCCCGGGGCACCGACGCCGCCCGCACCACCCTCCCCTTTCCGGGTGTGACGCAGGGCACATCGGCCCCATGTCACGAACGGGAGGGCAGCTTGCGTCTGGTGGTCGTCCGCACAACGGGAACCACCGCCACGACGGAGGCAGCAGAACGATGAACGAGGCGACAGCACGGCAGCACGAGGTCCTGGTCCTGGGCGCCGGCTACGCCGGCCTCGCCGCCGCGATCCAGCTCGCGGCCCGCACCAGGAAGCGCGGGAACCTGCGCGTGACCCTGGTCAACCCCCACGACACCTTCACCGAGCGGCTGCGCCTGCACATGACCGCCACCGGCCGGCCGACGGCCGTGATGAGCATCCCGCAGCTGCTGGACGGCACCGGCGCCGTCTTCGTCCGCGGCTGGGTCACCGCCGTGGACGCCGAGGCGAAGACCGTCCGGATCGACGACGACCAGGTCCTGCACTACGACACCCTGGTCTACGGCCTGGGCAGCGTCACGGACACCGCCGCGGTCCCGGGCGTGGACGACCACGCCTACACCCTCGACAGCCCGCAGGACGCCGCCCTCCTCGCCGACCGGCTGACTGGGCTCGACGACGGCGCGAGCGTCGTGGTCGCCGGCAGCGGCCTGACCGGTGTCGAGGCCGCCGCGGAGATCGCCGAGCGGCACCCCCGGCTCCAGGTCGTGCTGCTCGGCCGCCAGGAGCCGGGCGCGACCATGCACCCCAAGGCCAAGGCCCACCTGGACGCGGCGCTCGCCCGGCTCGGCGTCCAGGTGCGCGCCGGCGCCGAGGTGGTCGAGGTGCTGCCGGACGGCGTCGAGCTCGCCGACGGCACCGGCGTCCCGGCGGCCGCGGTGCTGTGGACCAGCGGCACCCGCGTCCCGCCGCTGGCCGCCGCCGCGGGCCTGACCGTCGACGAACGCGGCCGGGTGGTCACCGACAGCGCACTGCGCTCGGTCTCCCACCCGGACGTCCACGCGGTGGGCGACGCGGCGGCGATCCGCCAGGGCTACGGCGTGATGCACGGGACCTGCCAGGGCGGCATGCCCACCGGCGTGCACGCGGCCCTGTCGATCCTGCGCCTGCTGGCCGGCAAGGAACCCAAGCCGTTCCGCTTCGGCTACTACCACACGCCCGTCAGCCTGGGCCGCGCCGACGCCGTCGTGCAGTTCACCCACCCCGACGACAGCCCGCGCCGGATCGTGCTGACCGGCAAGCGGGCCGCGAAGTACAAGGAGACGGTCTCCGCCGCGCCGTGGGCGACCTTCGCGCGGATGAAGAAGATGCCCGCCTCGGGCGCCCTCTGGCCGCACGGCGGCCGCCACACCCGGATCAGGAGTGCCAAGTGAACCAGCCGCAGCAGCCCGGCCCCGACCAGCTCGCCTTCCAGCAGTACCGCACCCTGCTCTTCTCCGTCGCCTACCGGATCCTCGGCAGCGCCGCCGACGCCGAGGACACCGTCCAGGACGCCTGGCTCAAGTGGTCGTCGGCCGACCGCTCCCAGGTCGCCGACCCCAAGGCCTACCTGACCCGGATCATCTCCAACCTGGCGATGGAACGGCTGCGCTCCACCCGCCACAGGCGCGAGACCTACGTCGGGCCGTGGCTGCCCGAGCCGATCCTCACCGGCCCCGACACCGCCGACGGCCTCGCCACCGCGGACTCCGTCTCCACGGCCCTGCTGGTCGTCCTGGAGACGCTGAGCCCCCTGGAGCGGGCGGTCTTCGTCCTGAAGGAGGTCTTCGCCTTCAGCCACGCGGAGATCGCGCAGGCCGTGGAACGCTCCGAACCGGCCGTCCGGCAGGCCGCGCACCGCGCCCGCGAGCACGTCCAGGCCCGCCGCCCCCGCTTCACGGCCGACCGCACCCGCCAACGCGACGTCACCGAGCGCTTCCTCGCGGCGGCGACCGGCGGCGACATCAACACCCTGATGGAACTGCTCTCCCCGGACGTGACCGTGTGGACCGACGGCGGCGGCAAGGTCCGCCAGGCCCTCAAGCCGGTCGTCGGCCTGGAGACCGTGGCCCGTTGGTTCGCCGCGCTCGGCACCGTGACCTACCAGGGCGTCGAGCCCGGGCGGATGCGGGCCGAACTCACCTGGATCAACGGCGGCCCGGGCGTGGTCTTCCGCGGCCCGGACCGCGTGGTCGCCACGCTCACCTTCGACTTCGACCCGGAGGGCCGCATCCGGACCATCCACAACGTGGCCAACCCGGACAAGCTGCACGCCGTCGCCGACGGCACCCGGCACGAACTCCGCTGAGCCGCCCCGGCCTCACGCCGCCGCGCCCGGCCGCCGCGCCCGGGCCGGCCCGGGCGGCGCCGGACCCTGCCGGTTACGGTCGGTCCACGGCCGGTGGAGGAGTTCGACGTCGAACTCCTCCGACGCCTGCACCGCACACCCGACGCCTGCGCCGCCTTCGAGTCCGTCCGCGCCCGCACGGCGATGCTCTTATGGATGTCAGTCGACGGCAGGATCCGCACGTGCGTTGCCGAGCAGTCTGTCGACGAGGAGTTCGGGGTAGCCGGTGGCCGGCGGGTCGATGCCGAAGATCGCCCGCAGGTAGAACGGTGCGATGAGCTGGTCGAGGATCTGCTCCAGGGGCGGCGGGTTCTCGCCCCGGGCCGTGGCCCGATGGCGGATCTGCTCGATGGAGTGCATCCGGCGCCGGAAGTGCTGCGCGCGCTCGTCCTGGGCCTGGGCGCTGTTCGGCATGGACAGGACGACGGCGCGCACGAGGGCGCGCCCTTCGGCGGTGCGGATGCTTGCGACGCTGGCTTCGGCCCAGGCCAGGAGGTCGCCGCGCAGGGTGCCGGTGTCGTTCAGCGGCGAGTCGCGTTCGAGGCGGGTGGTGACCATGTCGGCCAGAAGTGTGTCGAGGCTGCCCCAGCGCCGGTAGACGCTGGTGTGGTTGACGCCGGCGCGCCCGGCGATCGCGGGGATGGTGAGGTCTTCGCCCTTCGGGTCGCAGAGCAGGTCGATGACCGCCTGGTGGACGGCCGCGCGGACCTGTTCGGGGCTCTTGCGGATGCGTGTGGTCAGTTCCTTCGGAGTCACCCCCACATCGTAAGCACAGATGTTTGCTTCAAGTGTCCGGAGGGGCTACGGTTCTCGTCGTAAGCACAGATCCGTGCTTAACGGCTTTGAGGAGTGCCCGATGAAGCAGCTGCTGTTCCCGAACAACATCCAGTTCTGGTACGAGACCCTGCGCTCGATGAGTCACATCGCCTACGGCGGGGCCGACTTCGGCGAGGTCGTCGCCACCGGCGAGCGCATCACCGAGGGCGACTACGCCAGCTGGTACACCGAGTGGCTCGCCACCGCCGACCGGGTGTCCGGCCAGGCCGGGAAGGCGCTGGCGGCCGGTCACCGGGTGAGTGCCCGGGACGGGTTCCTGCGGGCGTCGAACTACTACCGGTCGGCCGAGTTCTTCCTGCACGGCCACCCCAGCGACCCGCGTCACGACCACGCCTACGACCGCAGCGTGGCCTGCTTCCGAGCGGCGGCCGCGCTGTTCACCCCGATCATCGAGCCGGTCGAGATCCCCTACGAGGGCACCACCCTGCCGGGCTACCTGTACCGCGTCGACGACTCCGCGACCCCGCGGCCGACGCTGATCATGCACAACGGCTTCGACGGCACCGCGGAGGAACTGCACTTCTTCGGGGCGATGGCCGGCGTCGAGCGCGGCTACACCGTGCTGGTCTTCGACGGCCCCGGCATGCCCGGCCCGCGCCACCACGAGGGCCTGGTGTTCCGCCCCGACTGGGAGAACGTCGTCACCCCCGTCGTGGACTTCGCCGAGACCCTCCCGGACGTCGACAACAGCCGCATCGCGCTCCTCGGCATCAGCATGGGCGGGATACTCGCCCCCCGGGCCGCCGCGTTCGAACACCGCCTGGCCGCGCTGATCGCCGTCGACGGCCTCTACGACCTCGGCCAGACCTCCGTCCGCAACATCCCCGGCACCCGCGAGGAGGCCGAGCGGCTCCTGCGCGCGCAGTCCGCACCCGAACTCGACACCGCCCTCGAACAGATCATGACCAAGGACCCGATCGCCCGCTGGGCGATCAACCACGGCATGTACGTCATGGGCGTCGACACCCCCCGGGCCTTCAACGCCTCCTACCTCGACTACACCCTCGCCGGCGGCATCGCCGAACGGATCCAGTGCCCCACCCTCGTCTGCGACGCCGAGGACGACATGTTCTTCAAGGGCCAGCCCGAACAGCTCTACGAGCACCTCACCTGCCCCAAGACCCTGATGATGTTCACCGCCGAGGAAGGCGCCGGCGCCCACTGCCACCCCGGCGCCATGCGCCTGACCCAGGCCCGCATCTACGACTGGCTCGACGACACCCTCAAGGCGACCGCCTGAGGAGCTGACGACCCGACACCGCGACCGGGCCCCGTCCGCGGACCGTCCACCGGAGCATCGTTCCCGCCGAGGCACACCGCGCGGCGGCACGCCGTCGCCGACGGCACCCGGCACGAACCCCGCCGAGCCGCCCCCGCCCTCACGCCGGCGCCGGCCGCCGGCCGCCGGCCTGTCCGGCGCCGGGCAGCACCCGGCGCCGGACCCCTGCCGGACCCCTGCCGGTTACGGCCGCTCTACGGCCGGTGGAGGAGCTCGACGTCGAACTCCTCCAACGCCTGCACCTGCACACCCGACGCCTGCGCCACCTTCGAACGCAGCTGCGCCTGCGGTCCCCGGGAAGCCTCCAGCGCGGCGCGGTCGCGGAAGATCGCGCCGACGCTCCCGGTCCCGCGCGCCCGGTCGATCAGCAGCGCGCCGCCGCTGAACCCCTCCAGCGACTCCAGCCCGGGCAGCGCGCTCGCCTCGAACGTCTCCACCAGCCGGCCGGCCGCCGCCGGGTCGAAGGCCAGCCGCACCAGCCGGAACCCCGCCCCCGGCTGCGCGTCGCCCCGGCGGAACACCGCGGCCTCCCAGCCACCCACGGTGACCGTGCCGCCGAACACGCTCAGCAGCTCCTGACGCCGCTCGTGCAGCGCCGTCCAGCTGTCCCGCTCGTTCTGCGCGCTCTCCCACCACGAGCCCAGCAGGATCTTCCCCAGCCGCCGGTCCGAGAAGATGCTGAACCCCCGGTAACCCGCCTGGCCGGAGAGCGACTGGACGGACTTCGCCTTCAACCCCTCCAGTGCCCCGTCGGCCAGCGCCGGATCACCGGTCAGATAGATCGTGCGGACGTACATCGCTGCGCCTCCGTCCCGGTCCGCCGCGGAACGGGCACCTTGCACCCGCCCGCCCACCTTCCATCGCACGCCCGACCCGGCCCCCGGTCAAACGCTGGAGCCGTCCCGTCGGCTATCCGGGGCCCGTCCCCGCGGGCCGGCCCGCCACCGCGACGCCGGACCGAACCGACTGCGGCCGAGCAACCGTGACAGGGTGGACGAATGCCGACGAACCGCGAGCACCCGTCCGATCTCCCTCCCCAACCGTGGCTGAACACCGCCCCGACCCACGGAGATCTCAGTGCGGCGAAGGCACTCGTCTACGACTCCTGCGGGTTCACCTGCTCCCAGCCCGTGCCCGAAGCCGAGGGCGCCGCCTACGCCGCCCACGAGTTCACTCTTGACGGACTCTCCATCCGATTCCGCACGGCCAGGACGACCCCCACCAAGGCCGGCCAATTTTGCTCTAGCCGCCGCCGATGCCGCCCTGCCCGGCGATCATGGTCAGGTTCAGCCGGGTCACGGCCCGGGCGAGGCCCGGCGTCCGGTCGGCGAGCCGGTCGGTGAGGTGGTCGATCCGCCGGGCGTGGGCCTTGCGGTCGTGGCGTGAGAGCACCAGGCGCAGGTGCCCGTGGGCGGCGAGCGCCGCCAGGACGGCATCGGCGTACGAAACCTGCGCCAGCGGCGCCCCGCCGCGGACGAGCCCGGCCACCCGCACCTGCAGGTCCAGGGCCTCGCGCGGATCCTTGAGCGCCACCCGCCGGTGCGGCTCGACGGGGCCGTGCGGGTCCCGGTCGGCCATGGTCGTGACGCCGAGGACGGTGAGCTGCTCCTCGACGGCCTCCAGCGTGTCCTCGCGGCTGCGCCTGATCCACGACTTCCAGCTGCGGGGCCGTTCGCCCAGCTCGGTGAGCAGCGCGTCCAGGACGCGGTCGCCGGTGGGATCCGCGAGGGTGACCTGGACGCGGCCGGCCCCGTCCTCGGTGGCGGCCCCCCGGTCGGCGAGTTCGGCCAGGGCGCCGGCGCGTACCAGGTAGCCGGCGCGGGGGCGGTCCTGCAGCGACCGGGCCCGGGTGTCGAAGGCCAGCAGGTAGGCGGCCAGATGCAGTCCACGGCTCATGCCACCGACGATACGGCGCGCTCCTGCGTGCGCCGTCAACCCGTGGGACCAACCCGCCCTCCACCCTGAGGGCTACCCCTGGCCGGGCGCCGCCGGCCGCCCGGTCCCGTACGGCGTCGCCACGGAGTGCTGGACCATGGACGTGTGTGGTCCCGCCGGTCCCGCCTCCGGCCCGGTACGGGTGCCGGTGCCGGGGCCGGCGCCTGGTGGTGCGGAAGCGGTCGAGGTCGTCCAAGCTGACGGAGGAGTACCGCCGGGCGTGGGCGGCGAGTTCCGCCGGGCGGGCGCTCCCTCCCCGGCACCACGTCCTCCGCGCCGAGGACCGACCGCGAAAGTGAGACCCCCGGATGCGCATCCTCCTGGTGGGAGCCGGCGGCGTCGGCGGCGCCGTCACCCGCATCGCCGCCCGCCGCGACTTCTTCGAGCACTTCGTCGTCGCCGACTACGACGGGGAGCGCGCCGGCGCGGTGGCCGCCTCGGCGGACGACGCCCGCTTCACCGCGGCCCGCGTCGACGCCTCCGACCAGCCGGCGGTCGAGGACCTCCTCGCCCGGCACCGCTGCGACGTCCTCCTCAACGCCACCGACCCGCGGTTCGTCATGCCGCTCTTCCGCGCCGCCCTCGCGGCCGGCGTGAACTACCTCGACATGGCGATGTCGCTCTCCCGCCCGCACCCCGAGCGCCCGCACGAGCTGACCGGCGTCAAGCTCGGCGACGAGCAGTTCGCGCTGGCCCCCGAGTGGGAGCGCGCGGGCCGGCTCGCCCTGGTCGGCATCGGCGTGGAGCCCGGGCTCTCCGACGTGTTCGCCCGCTACGCCGCCGACGAGCTGTTCGACGAGATCGAGGAGATCGGCGTCCGCGACGGCGCCGACCTCACCGTCGACGGCTACGACTTCGCCCCCTCGTTCTCCATCTGGACCACCATCGAGGAGTGCCTCAACCCGCCCGTCGTCTACGAGCGGGAGCGGGGCTGGTTCACCACCGCGCCGTTCAGCGAGCCCGAGGTCTTCGACTTCCCCGAGGGCATCGGCCCGGTCGAGTGCGTCAACGTCGAGCACGAGGAGGTGCTCCTGATGCCGCGCTGGATCGACGCCGAGCGCGTCACCTTCAAGTACGGCCTCGGCCAGGAGTTCATCGACGTCCTGCGCACCCTGCACAAGCTCGGCCTCGACCGCACCGAGCCGGTCAAGGTCGGCGACGCCCTGGTCGCGCCCCGCGACGTGGTCGCCGCCTGCCTGCCCGACCCGGCCGCCCTCGGCGACCGGATGCGCGGCAGGACCTGCGCCGGCACCTGGGTCAAGGGCACCAAGGACGGCGCCCCGCGCGAGGTCTACCTCTACCACGTCGCCGACAACGAGACGACGATGGCCGAGTACGGCTCCCAGGCCGTCGTCTGGCAGACCGCCGTCAACCCGGTCATCGCCCTCGAACTGATCGCCACCGGCACCTGGAGCGCCACCGGCGTCCAGGGCCCCGAGGCACTGGCCCCCCGCCCCTTCCTCGACCTCCTCAACGCCTACGGCGCGCCCTGGGGCCTGCGCGAGATGTGAGGCCCCCGCCCGGCCCGGCCCCTCCCGCGAGGGCCGGGCCGCAGCGGCAGCCACGCCCTGGGCGGTCGGGTCCGCCGGCCCCCCGGCCTTCCTGCTCTGCCGTCCTGCCCGGCCGTCCGCGGGCGTGGGGCCGGCCTACTTGGCCGCGGCTTCCAGGGTGGCACGCCAGAGCGGGCTGTCGACGTAGTGGTTGTCGTACTGCTCGGAGGAGTCCTTGATCTCCTGCGGGCTGGCCTCGCCGCGCATCACCCGGCCGAGCAGGCGCAGGTAGTCGAAGCGCGGCATGCCCGGGGTGAAGGTGAACAGCACATCGGCCTCGGAGCCCGGGGCCGCCGCGAAGGCGTGCGGGGTGTGCGGCGGGACGAGCAGGAAATCACCCTCGTTCAGCGTCTTCACCTCGTCGTCCACCAGCACCTGGAGCGAGCCCCCGATGACGAAGAACAGCTCGGATGCCCGGGTGTGGAAGTGGGCCGGGGCCCCGACCGCGCCCTTGGCGAAGGACGAGCGGTAGCTGGTGATCGGGCTGCCGTCGGTACCACAGTCGGCCAGCAGGGTCATCGTGCTGCTCGGGTCACTGGTCGTCTCGGCCTCGGCGGCACGGGTCAGAACGGGCTTCAGCGCGGCGCTGCTCATGGTGGTCTCCCCTGGTCATCGGCCGTTCCGGCGTTCCCTCCCGGCCTTGTGTCCACAACTCTATGCCGTGAAAAGACCCATGCCATGGTTCATTGCTGACGCACAATCATGGGTCAATTCTCGGAACTGCCGATCACCCGGACGGCACCCGTCCGAGGCGCCACGGTGCTCCGGCGCAGCCCGCTGGATCAGCAACTCCTCGGCCTGCGCTGGGAAGACCTCGACCTGAACAACGGCACCACCAGTGTCCGCCGCACCCTCCAATGCACCCCCACCGGCGGCCTGACCACCTCCCCACCAAGACCGTCAGCTTCGAGCGCCGCATCGCCCTGCCAACCGAATGCGTGCACTCCCTCTAGCGCCACCGCGAATAGCAGGACCAAGAGCGCGAGGCCACTGGCGCGGGGCTGGGCGGAGAGCCGCTTCGTCTTCACCACACCCGATGTCTCACCCATCGAACCGTCGACCCTGACCCGGCATTCACCGCGCTGTGCCGGGCGGCCAGGCTCCGCCGCATCCGGTTCCACGACCTCCGACACACCGCCGCGACGCTGCTCTTCGAGCAGGGCATCGAATTCGTCGTCATCAAGGAACTACTAGGACACGCCCACATTCGCGGCACCGCCACCGTCTACGCCCACGTCCGGCTCCGCCTCCAGCGCCAAGCCATCGACATCCTCGGCGACGCCCTCCGTGCCACCGAATGCCAAACTCACCGCCAAGGACGTCCGCACCTGGCTCGACCAGCTCCGCACCATCTGTCAGTGCTGCGCACGCGGCCTCGACCACCCGCGACCAGCCCCAGTGCTGCGCCATCGGGAAGTGCTGCTCCAAGCGCCTCTCCCCGCTCACGCTCGCCTACGTCCGAGCTGCTGGCGTCCTGATCGTCCCGATCGCGCGGGGAGTTTGGACTGCTGCTTGCGGGCGTCTCGGCACTCGGTGGGCTTGCGCACGGTCTGGTCGCTCGGCACAAGAGCGGTCGGCGAGTCGGCGGGGAGCCGGGGCGGCGTCGGACACCGCCTACGGCGGGCCCGGCGGTGGAAACGGAGGGTCGGACCCCTGGCCGACCCTGTGCCTGCGATCCGGCCGTAGGCCGGTCGCGGGCAAGGAACTCCTTCCGCAAGGCGGAAGGAGTCCTTACCCCATAACTTGCTCCGGCCCTGGGCGGTGCTCGGGTAGGCAGCGCTTACCCCACAACTTGCTCCCACCGGGCACCAGTCGCCCTCCGCTCACGACCTGGTGGACCACTGATCGCCGACACCCGTGAAGACCTCGGGGCCGGTCAGCCCTGGGTCGGTCGGCGACGTCGGCCAGCTCCAACGGGCGGGGCCCGCCTTGAACCTCGTAGAGAAAATCTGGACGCACAGCTTCAGCCCCTGCCGTCCAGCGGCCGACGGATCAGCAAGCTCGCTCGGTGCCGCCCGCTTCCAGGGCTTCGACGCGGGCACGCAGGGCGGTGAGCTGATCAAGCGCCTCGGCCAGTGCCAGCTCCAGTGCCTCTACGCGCGCCGCCGTCCCCCCGACGGGCATGTTCCCCGCCTCCCCGTCATCTGAGTCACCCTCGGCATCGGGGTGGGCGACGAAGGCGCCCTTGCTGGGCGGGAGATCGCGTAGCCGTCCTGCTTCAGCAGGGCCATGGCCTTCTGCACGGACAGGCTGGAGGCCCCGTACTCCGCCATCAACACGGCCTGCGTCGGCAGCGCGTCCCCCGGCTTCAGCCCGCCGGAGCGGATCCGCCCCCGCAGGGCCTCGGCGATGACCTCGAACGTCAGCAACACCGTGCCACCCACCGGTCTGCGCCCCCGCCGCCCCACCGTCACCGCAGGTCACCCCGCCTTCTCTGCGCCACTACCACCGAAATCCGGCCCGTCCAAAACGGAAGACCGGGGCCGCAGTACTCGCGTCCCCACCGGCCACCGAAATAGATGAGGAGGGATGTACTTGAATGCGCGCTTGAAGCGATGCTACCTTCACGCACCGCTGGTGAACACCACCGCTGACCAGGCCAGACGTCCCCGGCCCACCATCCGCGCCCGCCGTCACGCGCACCGTGCCCACGTGCGCCGACCACCCGGGTCGCCCCTCGATCGCCTCTCCTCATTCTCCCGACTCCTGCCGGAGGTCTGTCCCCATGCCCGCGCAGCTCCAACTCCCCACCCCCTCAACCACCTCCACTCCCGCCAGCACGGCGTTCGCCGCACCGACTCTCACCACTAACGCCGACACATCCGCGAACAGGAACTCGGCGCTGGAACGCCGGGCGCGGCTGACCGCCAGGCTCGCCAAGCTCGCCGCCGCCGGCTACCTCGCACCCCTGGCCCGGCAAGTCGGCTCACTGGGCGGCTGCGCACGCCCGATCCGCATGACCGGACACCGCACCCTCCTCGATGCCGCCACCGGGCAGATCCTCGACCACCTCGACACCCGCCATCTGCCCGCCGGCGAACTCCTGGTGCGCTGCGGCAACCGCCGCACCACCCGCTGCCCCGCCTGCTCCACCCTCTACCGCTACGACACCTACCAGCTCATCGCCGCCGGACTACGCGGCGGCAAGACCGTCCCCACCACCGTCGCCACCCACCCCCGCGTCTTCGCCACCCTCACCGCCCCCGGCTTCGGCCCCGTCCACAACCAACCCGGCACCACCCCCTGCACCTGCGGCACCCGGCACGACGACGGCGACCCGCTCCTCGGCACCCCGCTGAACCCGCAGCGGTACGACTACACCGGCGCGGTGCTGTGGAACGCCCACGCCCCAGCCCTGTGGGCCCGCTTCACCACCCACCTGCGCCGCGAGATCGCCAAGGCCGTCGGAATGACCCAGCGCACCCTGCGCCACCACGCCACGCTCTCCTACGCCAAGGTTGCCGAGTACCAGAAGCGCGGCCAGATCCACTTCCACACCGTCATCCGCATCGACGGACCCGCCGGTCTCGCCAGCGCTCCGCCTGCCTGGGCCACCACCGAACTCCTCGACCACGCCGTCCGCGCCGCCGCCAACCGCACCCGCGTCCACCACCAACACCACTCCCGGGCCGGGGAGGCAGACCCGGCACAGTCGGCGGGGCCAATGGCGTTCCGGTTCGGGCGGCAGATCGACGTCCGCGCCATCCGCAGCACCGACTTCATCGGCGACGCCCCCGTCACCGACCGCCACGTCGCCGCGTACATCGCCAAATACGCCACCAAGGGAGCCGAAACCACCACCGGCACCCTCGACCGACGACTCCGCTTCCTCGCCGAACTCGCCCAGCACGACCTCACCGACCACGCCCGCCGCATGATCCACGCCGCCTGGCACCTTGGTGCCCGGTCCGAGCACGCCCACCTACGCCTGTGTCAGTGGGCCCACATGCTCGGCTTTCGAGGGCACTTCTCCACCCGCACCCGCCGCTACTCCACCACTCTCACCCACCTTCGCGCCGAACGCACCGCTTGGCGCACCCGCCAGCCCGAAACCGCTGCCCCCACGCCGACCGACCCGGCAATGGTCGACCGGTATGCCGGGCTGCCGATCGGTGGGGGCCGGTCGGTCACTGACCGGACCGGTGACCGCGATGACCTGATCGCCGGTCACGCCGACCCCGGGCCCGGTCACCGCGCAGGTCACCGCGCGAAGGACGGGCGGCGTGGCGGCGCGGACACGACCCTGGTGATCTCGCACTGGCAGTACACCGGAACCGGCCTCCTGCCCGAACTCGCCCACCTCGCCGACCTCCTGGCCACCCAAAGGACAGCGGCTACGTCTTCACGCGCCCCGATGGTGCCCCGATCGAGGGAGCGACCCTCAGCCGGCACTTCAACACCCTGCTCCGCCGGGCCACGCTCCGACGCATCCGGTTCCATGATCTCCGGCACTCGGCGGCCACTCTGTTCCTGGAGCAGGGCGTCGAGACTCGTTGTGATCAAGGAACTCCTCGGCCACGCCCACATCGGCGTCACGGCCACGGTGTACGCCCACGTCCGACTCCACCTCCAGCGCCAAGCCATCGACGCCCTCAGCAACGTCCTCCAGCGTCCCGCAGACGCCCGTGCTGAGCCCGACGACGGCGACGATCCGCCGCTTTGTGCAGCACTCGTCCGCTGACGTTGCCGTCAACTACTGCCGTCAAGACGCCCAGAAGCCCCGCCGGAATTCATCCGGCGGGGCTTCCATCATTTCACTGCCGAATCATTTTAGGATTCATACAGCGAGCTGTAGGCCGCATACATTTTGGCCAATTCAAGCGAATTGTCTCGCACCTCCATGAAATCGGCCAGCAGCGAGAACGGGAAATCCACAGTCCGGCGTTCTTGATCCTGATCTAGGAGTTAATCAAGAGCCTTCTTGTCGTGTGCGAATGAACTCCTCCAAGAGGTTGATCAGCTCATCGATCAGCTCACTGTGCTTCCCGTCCGGAATCTCGGCAAGATTCCAGTTCTGTGCAGCGATCTCCGGCATCCCGGCCGCCGCCACTGTGTAGAACCACCGAAGATTGGACTCCTCACCAAGTACCCGTTGCGCTACCCACTCTCGAAACCCCCGCAACGGCACGCCGTCGAGCGCTGCGTTGAATCCATCAACGAATGCCACCGCCGACAGGAACCGCTCGTCGGGTAGAAATGTCAGTCGACGATAGCGGAGATTGAAGCAAACCTCTTCCAGTTCCATCCCACTCTCCTCAGGGAACAGCTGTGAAACTTAGATACTGAGCGTTCATATTCTTGGGACTGAAGTCCCACTGAGCCCTGAACTGTTGCATCGGCATGCCGCCCGATCCAGTGAAAGCGTCATACACTGCACCGTCCTTTTCAACGACATAGTGTTCATACCAGGCGCCAGTAGGGTCGTTCTTCGACGGGCCCAATGGCACATTCCCATAACCTTCATCGGCGGTCATGTGGAGGATGGTCCCGCCGATCTTTTGCGGATATAGGTGTTTGGTTCCCAGCGTGGTGACATACCCCAAGCGTAGTAAGATCTTCGAAACTGGCCGGCAAGTGGGTGGGGCGGATGATTCGTGCGTACAAGTTCCTCATGCGCCCCACCGTGGGCCAGGCGCAGGCACTCGGCGAGATGCTGCGTGACCACTGCTCTTTGTACAACGGGGCGTTGCAGGAACGTCGCGACGCCTACCGGCATGTCTCCAAGAGCTCGGTCAAGTACGGGATGCAGTCGGCGCAGCTCAAGGAGATCCGGGCGTTCGACCCGGAGCGTCAGGGCCGCTGGTCGTTCTCCTCGCAGCAGGCGACGCTTCGGCGTCTGGACAAGGCGTTCGCTGCGTTCTTCCGTCGGGTCAGGTCCGGGGACACGCCCGGCCATCCCCGGTTCCGGGGTGTGAACTGGTTTGACACGGTCGAGTTCCCCAAGGACGGAGACGGCTGCCGTTGGGACTCCACCACCCACGACCCGGTGACCCGCGTCCGTCTCCAAGGTGTCGGACACGTCAAGGTGCACCAGCACCAGGCAGTGGTCGGCAGGGTCAAGACCGTCTCGGTGAAGCGTGAGGGCCGTAAGTGGTTCGTCGTGCTGACCGCCGAACAGGAGCAGCCCGAGCCGCTGCCCGCGACCGGCAGCGCCGTCGGGATCGACCTGGGCATAGCGAATTTCCTCGCCGACTCGGGCGGCGGGTTCGTTCCCAACCCGCGCCACGGCCGCAGCAACGCCGCCCGGCTCGAAGCCGCACAGCAAGCCCTCGCGAAGTTCCCCCGCGTGCGCCGGGACAAGCGGTCGGCCAACCACCGCCGCACCGTGGAGAAGGTCGCCAAGCTGCACGGCAAGGTACGCCGCCAACGGCTTGACCACGCACACAAGACCGCGTTGGCACTGGTCCGTGAGCACGACTTCATCGCGCACGAGAACCTGACGATCCGCAACATGGTCAAGACGGTCGCGCCCAAGCCCGACCCTGACAAGGCGGGCGCGTTCCTGCCCAACGGGGCGGCGGCCAAGACCGGACTCAACCGCTCGATCTCCGACGCCGGATGGGGGGTGTTCCTCACGATCTTGCATGCCAAGGCTGAAAGCGCCGGGCGCGAAGTGATCGCCGTGGACCCCCGCAACACGTCCCGCCGATGCCCGCAGTGCGGGCACACCAGCGCGGACAACCGGACCACACAGGCAAAGTTCCACTGCGCCGGGTGCGGCCACATCGCGCACGCCGACACAGTGGGAGCCATCAACGTTCTACGGGCCGGGCTGGTCCGTCGCGAAGCCCAACCGGCTTAACGAGAAGCCCCCGGCTTAAGCCGGGGGAGGAGTCACGTCGGTCACATGATCCCCCCGGGTGTCGTGGGCGTAGCGGTCCCACACTTGCGCATGACTCCTGGCGGGCGCCAGGGCGCCAGGGCGCCAGGCGCCCGGGCGTTGAGCGCGACGCCGAAGCGGTTGAGCATGCCGGCCGGGCGGGGGCGGGGGCGGGGGCGGTGTGCGGAGCGGCCGGTGGGGATGCTCACCGGGGTGTTTGTGACGGCCGGTCCGAGGCCGCGCCGTCCGGGCTCGGCCCGGTGGCGGGCGCCTTGGGCCCGGCCGAGGGACGTGAACGGCGGGTCCCTGCGGGCGATCGGCAAGCTGCGGGGACATCGAACCGGCGGCCGCGGCGCTACGGCGTGCCGGGCGACCGGCTGAGCCGCAGGTGCGGTGCCGGCGGCAGCGGCGTGGGCGCTGCCGCCGGCGGTGCGGCGCTGAACGCCTCGATCACGTAGGCGGCGAAGCGGCGGGAGGACGCGATCCGGGCCGCGCGCGGCACGTCCTGCAGGCCCCGGTGGGCCATGAGCATGAGGACCAGGTCGTCGATGGCGAAGTCGGGGCGCAGTTGGCCGCTCTTCTGCGCACGGCGGGCCAGGTCGCCGACCGCGCGCAGCGTCTGCTCCCGGTCGGCGGCGGAGTCCATGGCCTCGGGGAAGGCCGTCATGAAGGCGTCGGCGAATCCCCGGCTGCGCGCGTGGAGTTCGCAGATCCGCTCGATCAGGCTCCGGAATCCGTGCCACGGGTCCGGATCCGCGAGAGCGTCGCGGACGGCGCCCTGGCAGGCCCGTCGCTGCTCGGCGAAGGTCTCCACGACCAGTGCCTGCTTGGTGGGGAAGTGCCGGTACAGCGTGGCGGGGCCGATGCCCCCGTGCCGGGCGACCTCGCGCATGGGTGCGCCCAGGCCCCGCTCGCCGAACACCGCGCGGGCGGCTTCCAGGATGCGGGCCCGGTTGTCGCGGGCGTCGGAACGTACGGTCCGAGGCAATCGGTCGGTCATCGTTTCTCACTTTACCCAAACGGACGGGGGCGTCCGTTACGGTCCGGTGGCGGCGTTGGCGCCCGGCCGACCGACCTGAGGAGCAGAGATGAAAGCCGTCGTGATCAGGAGCTTCGGCGACCCCGAGGGCCTGGAGGTCGTCGATGTGCCCGCGCCCTCTCCTGCCCCGGGGCAGCTGCGGATCGCCACGGAGGCGATCGGGGTGGGCGGTGTGGACGCCGTGATCCGCCGGGGAGCGCTCGCCGCTCATGGCTTCCGGGAGGGCCACCTCCTCGGCAGCGAGGTCGCGGGCAGGGTCGCAGCGGTGGGCGAGGGCGTGGACCCCTCGTGGATCGGGCGGCGGGTGTGGGCGTTCACCGGCCTGTCCGGCGGGTATGCGGAGCAGGCCGTCGCCGCGGTCGAGGACGTCCTCGCGCTGCCCGACGATCTGAGCGGCGCCGACGCGGTGACCCTCGGCGGCTCCGGCGTGGTCGCCCACTTCGCCCTGCAACATGCCCGCTTCACGCCCGGTGAGACGGTGCTCGTACGCGGTGCGGCGGGCAGCATCGGGATCACGGCGGTCCAGCTCGCAGCCAGGGGCGGCGCGAGCGCGGTGGCGGTCACCACCTCGTCGGCGGAGCGCGGCGCCCGCCTGCGGGACCTGGGCGCCACCCATGTCCTGGACCGCACCGGCGAGGGCGGCCCGCACGCACCGGCGGGCTTCGACGTGGTGATCGATGTCGTGGCCGGCCCCCAACTGCCCCTTCTCCTGGACAAGCTGAACCCCAACGGACGGTTCGTGGCCGTCGGCGTGGTGGGCGGCCGGCCGCCGGCGGACTTCGGCATGCGCCTCATGGACGCCTTCCGCAAGTCGCTCTCGTTCGCCACCTTCAGCTCCGACACCGTGCCCGCCCCCGACCGGCAGGCCGTGCGGTCCTCCCAGTTCGCCGACGCCGCGCGGGGGGACCTGCGCACGGTCGTCCACGAGGTGCTGCCCCTGGACCAGGCTGCGCTTGCCCACCGACGGATGGACGCGGGGGAGGTGTTCGGCAGGGTCGTGCTGGCGCCCTGACCCGGCGTGGCGGCACCGGACCAGGGCGTGGACGCCTGGGTCGCCCAGGGCATTGCCGGCGCGTCGGACGGCAGGTCGGTCCGGGACTCCGTCCCGGTCACCCCCGGCGGCAGCGGGCCGGTGGCGGGTTCGGGACCAGCCTCCACCGGGTTGTCGATCGACCGGCAGAGGTGCGGACGAGAAGGTATGACCGGGTGGGTGGGTGTCACTCCAGCGCGGCCGCCTTCCGCAGGAGCACGGACCGTTCGCGGGTGTTGCGGCACAGCCGGGCGGCGAGTTCCAGCTCGGCGCGGGCCTGGGCGGTCCGGCCGAGCCGGATCAGCAGTTCGCCGCGCACGCTCGGGAGCAGGTGCGAGCCCGACAGGCGGCCGGAGGCGGCCAGTTCGTCGACCATGGACAGTGCCTGCTGCGGTCCGCCCGCCATGGCGACGGCCACGGCCCGGTTGAGCTCGACGACGGGGGAGGGGGCCACCCGGCCGAGCGCCTCGTAGAGGAGCACGACACGCTCCCAGTCGGTCTCCTGCACCGAGGGCGCGGTCGCGTGGCAGGCGGCGATCGCGGCCTGCAGACCGTACGGGCCGAGGCCGCGCCCGAGGGCCGTGGCCCGGCCGATCGCGGCCAGGCCACGGCGGATCGCCGACCGGTCCCACAGTCGCCGGTCCTGGTCCTCCAGGAGCACCGCCTCCCCGTCGGGCCCGGTACGTGCCGCAAAGCGCGCGGCGGTGAGTTCGAACAGGGCGAGCAGCCCGAACACCTCCGGCTCGGCGGGCAGCAGGGCGGCCAGCATCCGGGCCAACCGAACGGCCTCGTACGCGAGATCGGGGCGCAGCAGGTGGTCGCCGGTCGTCGCGGTCGAGCCCTCGGTGAAGATGACGTACAGGACGCTCAGGACCCCGCCGAGCCGCCCTGGCCGCTCCTCGGCCGGCGGCAGCTCGAAGGGCACGTGCGCTGCGGCGAGCGTCTTCTTCGCCCGGGTGATCCGGGCCTGGACGGTGGGTACGGGTACGAGGAACGCCCGGGCGATCTCCTCGCTGGACAGGCCGCCCACCACGCGCAGGGTGAGTGCCACCCGGGCCTCGGGCGCGAGTACCGGATGGCAGGCGGTGAACATGAGCGCGAGGACGTCGTCGTCGACCCGGTCGGGGTCCCACGGCAGGTCGTCGGGCCGGCCGGGTGCGTCCGCCGCGCCGGAGCTGAACTCGCCCTCGGTCAGCTGGCCGGCGAGCATGGCGTACCGCTCGTCGAGCGCCGACTTGCGACGGAAGCCGTCGATGGCCCGGCGCCGTGCGGTCGCCAGCAGCCAGCCCACCGGGCTGGCCGGCGCGCCGTCGCGCGACCAGGTGACCAGCGCCTCCGCCAGGGCCTCCTGCGCGACGTCCTCGGCGAGCGCGAAGTCTCCGGTGTAGCGGGTCAGCGCACCGACGATCCGTGCGGACTCGATCCGCCAGACGGCCTCGGCGGCCCGCCGCGCCGCCTCGGCGCTCGGCGGGCCGCCGGCGGCCCCGGACGTCAGATCTGGCCGGTCTGCTCGCGCCACGCCCGCTCCTTGACGATCCACTCGTTGTCCTGGGGGAACTCCTCGATGCCCGGCACGCGACGGACCTCGCACTTCGAGCCGGCGACGGCCGGCAGGCGCTTGGCCCACTCGACGGCTTCCTCCTTCGAGGCGACATCGATCAGGTAGAAGCCGCCGAACAGCTCCTTCGTCTCGCCGTAGGGGCCGTCGGTGACCACCGGGGTCTCCCCGCTGAAGTCCACCACCACGCCCTGGGACGCGTCGTCCAGGCCCTCGGCGGCGACGAGCACGCCCGCCCGGATCAGCTCCTCGTTGAACCGGCCCACCGTCTCGAGCATCTCCTCGAAGGGCGTCTCCATCATCTTCGCGACGGACTCGTCGGTGCCTCGCATGATCAACATGTACTTCGCCATCATCGTTCTCCTTGCTCGGGGGTCGCTTCCCGACCCTCTCTACACCAAGGTCGAACGGCGCAGCCGCGGATCGACACGACAGACGAAGCACTTTTTCGACGGCCGCCTTCGCCTCACGCCAGGGGTGAGGAGCCCCTCGATCACGGCCGGAAGCCGCGCGCCCTCGGGGCCGGCCGCACCGTCCGGACCCGGCGGCGCGGCAGGCGGGAGGAAGAGGCGCGCAGGGCGGGGGATCGAGGCGAGCAAGGCCTGTCCGTCCCCGAGAGCGCGTTTGAGGTCTGCCGCCTGGCACCTCCCGACGGGCTCGGGCAGCAGCGTCAGGTCGTAGCCAGCCATGCCGAGTACCAGTCGCGGAAGTCCGGCCCCGGGGTCAGGCCACCCCAGTCGGGGTCGTCGAGCCAGACCTGGCCGGCGTTACTCCCCGTGATGACCAGGCGGTGGAACATGCCGCAGCCCACCTCCGCAATGACCAGACTCCCTTCGACCGGGTAGTCGGCGTTGCCTTCCCTTCCCGGTCCGGGCCACTCGCTCGTGTGCGGGAACGGCGTGGACAGGAAACCCACACGTCGATCCTCTTCTCGTAGGTCGTGCAGAGCCTCCTCGTCGTCCACTTCCTCCATCAGGCCCACGAGCCCGTAGAGCGGGCCCGCTCCTCCGTCGGCGACCTCCCTGAGGAAGCCGCGATAGGAGGCAGGGAGCCGCACACCGTGTTGCCGCTCGAACAACCGGATCGCTTCCGCGGCCAGAGGGGGCCGGAGCCGGTATCCATGGTGGGCGGCCCCGAAGCGCTGACGCTCAGGATCTTCCCGGGCCATGGCTGCGACACGGGCACGGACCCACGCACCGTCCCAGGGCCCGCTTCGGTCGGCAATGTCACGGGTCACAGCGGCACAGTACTGGCATCCGGGCGCGTCACCGCGGGCGGACCAGCGGTTTGGCGCCAGGCCGACCGGCGGGTCGCCCCCGGGCACGGCCGCTTCGCGCCGTCGCGACGACGTGGACGGCCAGGAGCAGGCGGAGGGTGTCGGTGACGGTGAGCCTCTTGCGGCCCTTCACCTTCTTGCCCGCACGGAAGCCGCTGGAGGCGGTGGGGACCGTGAAGTACCGGTACACCGTCGGCCGAGGAGCGAGTCCTTCGCAGCTGCCGCCAAGCACACCCCGTTCGCGCCACGGAGAAGACCGCTTCCACGATCCGCCGCGGATGCTTCTCCCGCCGACCACCCTTCGGACCCACCCGCGCCGGCGCAAGCAACGGCTCCACCAGCGCCACTGCTCATCCGTCAGGGTGGCGTCGGCGCTGCCGGAGCCCGCGTAACGAGGGCTGACTACAGGTCCAACAGGCACTGAGCCTTCGATTAATAGGTAGTTGCAGGGAGGATGGGGTAATTAGAAGCCGCCTGGCGCGTTCTGGTGTAGAATTCGAAGAAGAGGGGGCCTCCGGGGTCGGCATCACCGGGATGTCGGCGGACTGTCCGTCACCACGGGGGAGAACACCATGACCTATCAGATCGAAGAGCTGCGAGCGACGATGGACGAGCGCCTGCGAGAGGCCAGGGAATACCGCCTCGCACGCGCGATCCGGCTCAAGAACCGCGCCGAGCGCGCCAGTCTGCGCGCCCGCCGGGCCCTGACCAGCCTCGCCGCATGACCACCCTGCTGCAACGGGCCGTCACCTGCACCCGGTGACGGCCCGTTCCGTTTCCCGGCCGCAGCTGCCACCGTCACCCTGATTGGCGCCGGACCCCGCCGCCCGCCGGGCACAGTGCCCTCGGGCGTCACCCGGGGGTGCTCGCGGAACACGGCGCGCCGGTGTTCTGCGCTGCGCTGCCTGGTGGGTACTGAGGCCGGCCCCGCCGTGCGGGTGGCCCGTCGGCAGAACGGTCACTGGACGCACGAGAACACGGGCGGCCTCTCCGCTGGGGACGATGTGCGGATCAGCCTGAGCTTCGACTCGGGCAACGTCCCGTACGTCGCCTACCGGGACGCCCGGAGCGGCAACGCGATGTTCGGCACCAGGGTCGACGGCAGTTGGATTCTCCAGGCGATCCCCACCCAGGCCGGGCTCATCGTGCACTCCGCGTCCGACATCTCCATGCAGATCGAGCCGGACCTGAACGACCCGCCCTTCGCCGACACCTTGACCGTCGGGTACCGCGACGGGTTCCAGGGCGACTCCGTGGCGGTTGCGCGGAGGAGGAAGACCGGCGAATCCTGGAAGATCAGCGTCGTCGACGCACCGGGTGACGCGAGGACGGGCCTGTCGCCGGCCTTCGACAGCAGCGCCGGGCTCAGGCTCGCCTACTTCCAGGGCTTCGACTTCGGGGCGCCCCAGGTCTCGCAACCGCTGAAGCCGGCGCAGGAACAGGTCGGCGGCGCCGAGGACCCCGAGCCGCCCGAGACCCGAGTGAGCACCCGCTACCGGCCAACCGGTGAACCCGACGCCGACAGCTTCGGCTACACCCGCGACGGCTTGTAGGACGACGACCAGGAACATGGCCTCCTCCGCAACATCCGTACCCGGGTCCGGCACCCGGGTCCGGCGCTGGTCGGACGCCATCGACCACGCCCCGGCCGGCCCGGAACAATGTCCCAGGCGGCGACCGGGCAGCCGCGCGACTCGTACTGCCCGTGGACCGCCTGAGGGTGGGACGTCCGCGGCGGAGACAGGGCCGCTACCGACAGGCGACGCGCCGGTCCAACTGCTCCCCGCCATTACCACGTGCGGTGCCAGCGTCGCAGGACGCTTCCACCACCGAGTGGCCTGTGGTAGGAAGTCCCTGAAGTGCTCGATGTGTTGGCCAGGGGGGCCTGATGGACGCACAGGTAGTGAACGAGCTGGTTCCGGTGTTCGCCTGGATCGCCGCCGGCGCCGCCAACGAGGTGGGCCGGGACGCCGCCCAGTCGTCCGCGTCCCGTTTGCGGCAGCTGATGCGCCGCCGCCGCGAGCGCGGGAACGTCGAGGGCGAGCAGCCGGCTCCGTCGCCGCAGGCGCAGCAGGAGGCGCGGGAGCTGATCCGGGCGGCGCTGGTCGAGGAACCGGCGGTGGCGGCGGAGCTCGACCACTTCCACGCCGAGGAGTCCAGGTCGCCGATCATCTTCCACGTCCACCAGGGCGCCGCGTTCGGCGACAACCACGGGACGGTCACCCTGAACTTCAACGGGGCCGTCGAGTGACCGAGGGTTCGTTGATACAACGGATCATCGGGGCGTTCGTCGACCGGAACTACGGCACGATCGTCATCAACTTCATCGTCAGGACGCCCGTCTGGCTGCAGATCCTGGTGGCGGTCAGCGTGCTGGCCGGCGGGACGGTCTGGTACCAGCAGTACCAGCAGGCCCACCACGGCGAGGTCCGGCTGACCGGCGGCGCGCGCTGGTCGGACCCCGGCCCCGTGACGCCCGGTCAGAGCCTCGACCTCGCCTTCGACACCACCAAGTCGCGCAGGTACCTGGCGCTGACCCTGAGTCTGGTGAGCACACGCTCCGACGACGCGGTCTGCCAGCTGCACGCGACCGCCGCCGTCGCCCTGACCTCCGGGGCGGAACCCTCGACGAGCCTCCACCACAACGAGTCGGCGTACCTCCGGCTCCCCGGCGGCACGCCCGGGCCGTTCAGGGTGACCCTGAGCGGCGACACCGGCTGCGAGATGAAGATGGCCGTCGTCGACGCGGTCCTCACCG
This sequence comes from Kitasatospora herbaricolor, assembly GCF_030813695.1. Lineage (NCBI taxonomy): Bacteria > Bacillati > Actinomycetota > Actinomycetes > Kitasatosporales > Streptomycetaceae > Kitasatospora > Kitasatospora herbaricolor. Next base: position 167,099 of record NZ_JAUSVA010000003.1, on the reverse strand, counting down.
ACGAGCCCGTCGCCACACACTGACCGAAGGAGTCCCGGTGCGGGGCGCAAACCGAGCCTGCCTTGCCGGCATCCTGTCCGGGACGCTGCTGCTGTCCGGCTGCGGCGGTACGCCGTCGATTTTCGACCAGGACTCGGTCCGGATCGGCACCAAGAACAACCAGCCCGGGACCAGCATGGAGACCGCCAACCACGGGTGGTCCGGCTTCGACGTGAGCGTCGGGGAGGCGCTGGTCCGGAGCAAGGGCAACGCCGGTTCCGTCCCGCACTTCGGCGACGTGGCCTCCGACCAGCGCGAGGCGGTGCTGGTCAAGGGCGGCGAGGACCTGGTGATCGCCACCTACTCCATCACCCCCGAACGCACGGACCTGGTCTACTTCGCCGGCCCGTACGCGAGCACCTATCAGGGCTTCATGGTCCACACCGGCGACTCCTGGCTCAACAGCCTGGACGACCTCAGGGGGCGGTCGGTGTGCAGCTGGGGCGGTACCACCTCGGAGAAGGAACTGCTGAAGCAGGCCCCGATCAAGGGGTTCACGGTGGTGGACAAGATCGACGCGGAGGCCTGTCGGCTGGAGCTGGAGCACAGACGCGTCGACGCGGTCTCCACCGACCAGCTGCTGCTCCACGGCCTGACGCACGCCTTTCCCGAGCTGATGGTCGTCCCCGACGTGACGATCGGGGTCCCCAACGTCTACGGCGTGGGGATCAAGAAGGAACGGTACGAGGACTGCATCCGGATCCGCGACTTCCTCAAGGACTACGTGTTCAGCACCGCGTGGATCCAGGACTTCCGGACCTCGCTGCCCGACGCCGGCAACCCGGAGAGCTACCGCCCCCAGCGGGCCGACATCGACGCGCTGTCCTGCAAGGCACTGCCCCATCAGAACCAGTAGCCTGCCACCCTCGCCCCTGGTCGAAGCCCTCCTCGCGAAGCACGATCCCGAGCGAGGCCTGCACCTCCTGCCACGCAAGCTGCACGCAGGCAAGGCGTACGACAACGCTGAGCTGCGGAAATGGCTCCCCCGGCAGCAGATCCTGCCCCGGATCGCCCGACGTCACGAACGCGACCACCGCCACCACCTGGCCTTCTGCGACCTCGCCGCCGTCATCACATGCCACAAACGCCTGTCCAAGACCACCACGTAGGACACGGTCTCAGCGCCTCGGGTGTCCGCGGGCGTGTCGGTGCCGGCGGACATAATCCGAGTCGTGGACCTGAGACCGGAGCGCCTGGTGCCGCCTGCCCGAGGCGCAACCGTCGGCGCCTCGGTTCGTGTGACCAGTTCCGGTGGGCGACAACCGAGTTGTGCGCCGTCCACCGCGACGGGCGCCGCAGTTCCACGGATGCAAGGCTGTACCCGGACGGACAGCCTGGGGGCCGGCTGCGGCCGGCGAGGGGGCGAGGGGAGCGCGTGGTTCAGACGGGGTTTCACCGGCGGGATGAGCCGGAGGAGCAGGACAGGCTTGTCGCCTGGGCGGAGGACGTCGGCCTGCTGCGCATGCGGGAGCGGCGCCGCGGACCGGCGCCTGGCCGTCACACCGGCAGCGGCGTCGTGCGCGGCGGCTACGAGCCCTGTCTGCTGGCCCTGCTCCGAGTGGCCGTGTCCGAAGACCCCGGTCGCGGGTTCCCCGGTCGTGGATTCCCCACATGGCTCCTGGAGTCGCTGGCCCGGACCGGCCACCTTGCCCAGGCGGCGGAGCTGGCATACGCGACCGGTGGCAGAACCGGGCCGGGCGACACCCTCCTGGCGCTGGTGGAGGCCGCGGCCCACGCCGGCGACCTGCGGGGAGCCCAGGCGCTGGCCGAGTCGATCCCCGAGCGCGACGCACATGATCGGGCTCTCGTCGCCCTCGTGCCGGCGTGGGCGCGTAGCGGCGAGCGTGGCAGGGCCGTGGCCCTGGCGGAGAGGGTCCGTTATCCGCACCACTGGGGAAGGGCCTGGGCGACGCTGGCGAAGGCGGAGGCGGACCGTGGCGACATGGCGGCCGCGCTTGAATGTGCTGCTCGTGCGGACGAGTCGGCCTCGATGGCCGGTGGGGTGGCGTCACCGGACGTGCTTGCTCTGCTCGTGGAGGTGGCCGTCGTCGCCGGCGACGCGGCCTGGGCCGCCGAACTCGCCGACCGCATGCAGTCGCCGGCCGCGCCCATCGGCTACGACAGGCGCGGGGGCGGGCTTCACCCCTTGGCGAGGGTGCTCGCCTGCGAGGCCCTCCAGGGCGACCTGCGCCGGATCGACGCCCTCCTGACGTCGCCTGAAGAAAGCGCGGACGCGGACGTGGACCTGCCCCGGACCGACGGTCCGGATCCGGCCCGCGAGGATCCCGAACCGGATCCGGACCGATTCACCCACCTCCTGCCCGACCCGAGCAGCGGCCCTCTTGTTGACGCGCGGGTCATGGCGGACCTCGTCCATGCGGTCGCCGAGAGCGCCGACCACGATCTGGCTCTGGCCCTTGCGGACCGGGCGGAGGGACTGCTCGACACCGGCGCCGCCCGCCATTCCCACGATCTGCTGGAGGCCGTGATCCTCCTGCTGGCCGGGCGAGGGCATCATCTGCGGGCCATGGCGCTGGCGGACCGGTTCGACGAGCCCTCCCTCCGCTCCGCGCGCCAGGCGCGGATCGTCCGGGAGGTGGCCCGCCACGGCGACGTGGACCGGGCGGAGTACCTGGCCCGTGCGATCAGCGACCGGCCGGCCGCAGTGGTGGCCCTGCTCGGCGTGGTCCACGAGCTGGCTCGGCGCGGCCTGCTCGACCGGGCGCAGGAGCTGGCCGGGTCCTTCACCGACGCCTGGGACCGGGACGAGGCGCTGACCGCCGTCGTCCACGGATTGGCCCGGCAGGGCAGCATGAGCCGGGCCGAGAGCCTTGCCTCGTCGATCGTCCACCGTGCGGCGAGGGCACGGGCGCTGGCCTCACTCGTGGAACTGTCACCGCCGCCCAGGGCCCGCAGGCTTGCCGCGCAGGCCGTGGTCCTGGACGGCTGGGCCGCCGTCCTGGACGTCCTGGAGCCGATCGTGCCGCGCGCGGCGGCGACCGTGGCCGACCAACTGGGCCGCCGAGCACCCGAGCACGTTTCCTGCTGATCCTCATCGTCGATTGTGAGCTCACTGCGTGATGGCGAAACTGCCCTTGGACAGCCCCCGTTGGCGCGACCTCGACGGCGTGTCGGTCGAGGAGCTGAAGGAGGTTCTGGAGGCGATGGCAACCACGGGCGCCGCCGGCGCAGGGGAGGACTGGAAGGAGCCGTGGAGCCGCGTCCTCGACGGCCTGCTCCAGCAGGAGACCCTCTACAGCGGAGCCTTCGCGGTCCTGCCGCACCTCGTCGAGGTCGCTGCGGCGTCGCCCGGCCGGTACGTGGGCCTGTGGGTGGACCTGGGACTCATGGTGACCGCGGAGCCCGCGAAGCCGGTTCCCGCCGACCTCGAAGCAGGGTTCACGGCCGCTGTTCGACTGGCCGCGCAGGCAGCGGTGCGCGGGTACCTCACGGCCGGAGCGTCCGCCGCGCAGTGCGCGTACCTCGCGCTCTCCTGCGCGGCTCTCGCCGGCCACCGCATCGGAGAGGTGCTGTGGCAGTCACTAGAACTCGAAGAGGGCAGCATCGTGCTGTCCTGCCCCGGCTGCGAGTCCGAGACCGAGATCGCCGACTTCTTCGTGGACCCGGTACGTCCGCTCTTCGAGGCACCGGGGCTGCCGGATCCCGCGGCGGCGCCCCCGGACGGGCCCGTCTGGGGTGAGGTCGCCGCGGCGCTGGCGGACGGGGTGCTCGGGCAGGAGTGGGAGCCCTTCCTGCGGGTGGCCCGCGCGGTCGCGGCGGCCGGTGTGCCCGCCGGGACCCCGGGGCCGGCCGTCCTGTGCCTGGTCGCCGCCATGGTGGCGGTCAAGGGCACCCCGGACTGGGCCGGGAAGGAGTGGGCCCGCAAGCTCATGCTGCTGACGGGAGACTTCCGGTGCCCGGATTGCGAGCAGACCTGGGCGATCGCCGACTGCCTGGTGGAGGACCCCGACGGCGCCCGCCCCCACGACGCACGCGGGCGGGTGCGGACGGAGGACGGCTGGTCGGGCCCGTCGAGGGCATCGGCCCCGCAAGCGGGCCGCACCGGCGAGCCGGGGGCAGGGCTTCGGCCGGAGGGCGGCGTGCTGCTCGCGGCCGACCGCACGCCCCGGGGCCGGGTGAGGGTCCTCTCCGGCTCCGCGTCCGCGCCCGGTTCCGGCGAGGGCGTCAACGCGCTCGCGGTCGTGTCCTCGCCCGCCGGGCCGACGCTGGTGGCGGCGGCCGGGGACACCGGCACGGTGTTCCTGCGGGACGTGGCCGACGGTCGGCTCGTCCACGCGCCGCTTGCGGCACATCCCAACCCTGTCCGGTCGCTGACGGCCCTTCGGCTGCCCGACGGCCCCCTCGTCCTGGCGAGCGGGCACGCGGACGGCACGCTCGTCCTGTGGGACCCGGGCACCGGGCAGCCGTTGTGCGAGCCCCTCGCCAACTGGCTCGGCTCCGTGGAAGGCATGTGCGCCGTGGCCGTCCCGGACGGCCGGACCCTTCTCGTCACCGCTACTCCGCGCGGGGCGGTCCGGTTGCGGGACCCGCGGACCGGCGAGCCCCTCGCGCGTCTCAACCCCACCGGCCGGGCGATCGAATCGATCGCCGCCGTGCCGATCTCGCCCGGGCATACGCTGGTCGCGGCCTCGGACGCCCAGGGTGACGTCCACCTGTGGGATCCGGCCGTCGACGATGCCTGGGAGCCCGGGGCCGCGACACCGCCGAGCAAGCGGGTACGGGAGGACCACCGCCACCGGGTGGCTCTGGTGGCGACCGTAGCCGCTCACGACCGTCACCTGGTGGCCACCGGGGACCGCCGCGGCGTGGTCATGCTGTGGGACCCCACCACCGGCACCCCGGTCGGCGACGGGCTGCCCACGGACGCTCCGGGCAGTCTCCTGACGGCCATGACCGCCACCACGCTCCCCGGCGGGCGTACCGTCCTGGTCACCGGCAGCAACTCCGGCCGGAGCCTGCGGGTTTGGGAACCGGGGACCGGCACGGTGCAGCACCTGGCCCTGGACGTGGCGGTCACCTGCCTGGCCGCCGCCGGCCCCGACCTGGTCGTCGGACACGACGGCGGAGTGCTCACGCTCCGGCTCACCTGATGACACGTCCGGCGGCTCACCGTAGTTGGCGTCGCGGGTGTAGAGCTGGGTGTTCCCGTTGACGGCGTGGACGTGCGCGGTGTTGCCGGTGGCCGGTGCCGGCGATGGCCTTCAGGTTGGTGCTGTCCATCGTGCTCCAGGTCGTCCAGCCGTTGACGGCGTGGTCGGCGTGGTCGGCGTCCTGGTCCGTACATGCCGTCGGCGCCGGTGACCTGCACGTGGACCTTGGGCCTACCGGTCACACCGGCGGTGATCGCCCTGGCACCTGTCAGGCCCCCGGGGATCTCCGTCCAGGCGCCCCAGAAGCCGCCGGTGACGCCGTCACGGGAGTCGACGTGGAGTCGACGTGGCCGTCCGTGCCCACGCGGTGAGGCGCACAGCCGGTGCTCTGTCCCCATGGCTCAGAACCGCCCGTTCCAGTCCCCGGCGTGCTTCCACAGTGGAGCGTCCTTGATGCGGGTCAGGATGTCCCCCGCCAGGTCGTAGGCGCCCGTGATCACGTCGGCGAGGAAGTCCGTCGTCGTGGCGTCGACCACGTCCCACCGGAGGTCGTCCTGGATCCACACCACCACCGGCCAGGCGTCGGGGTCCATGCCGATCATGTGCCAGAAACAGTAGTCACCCTTGGTGTTGTTCGCCCAGGCGAGGAGGCCTTCCGGAACCGCGCGGACTTCGAAGGGAATCTCCTCCTCCCGGTCCTCGTAGGCGAGCAGGACGTCCTCCTCGGCGAACCTGGTCTCCCGCACGAACCTTGTGAAGCCCTGCGGGTCGAACTGCACCATCGGGGTCCACACCAGGAGGTCGTTGCAGATCCGGACGGACCCGTAGCGGTCCACGAAGGCCCGGTAGTCCCGTGGTAGGACGATGCCGGCCTCGGCGGCCGAACGGTTCCACGGAGGCGGCACGACCGCCCGTACGGGATCGCCGAAAATCTCCTCGATGCGCCGCAGAGACCGGCTCATGACCACTTCCTCACGGGTTTCCGTCCCACTGGTCGGCACACCTCTGCTTCTCGTCGAGCGCATGAGCACGCATGGGCGGGCTCGTTCATGGCCAGGGCCCCATTGTTGTATGTTCCGACGCCCTGGTGCAGGCCTCCGGCGCGGGGCCGAGGGCTCACACGCAGGCCGCACGGCGTTCGGCCCAGGTCAGTTCCACCGGGAGCGGTTCTGGTCGCCCCGCAGCGCGTGCGGTGGCGCGGGGGCGGTGGTCGTCGGGCGAGGTACGTCTTCGAGTGCCTGGGGTGCGGCGTCCACCACCGGCCGCCGGAGGGCATGGTCTACTCGGACGGTCCGGCGAGCCCGCTCTGGTGCACCGTCTGTCAGGGCCTGGTGCGCGGGCGCGGGATCCCGGAGCCGGCGGCCGCCACGGCGAAGGCGGGCCTTGCCGCCCGCACCCCGCAGGCCGAGGAAGCCACCCGCCCGGACGTCCGCCACCCGACCGGCACGCACCCGCCGAGCCCGGTCCGGCCCCGCCAGCGCGCGCAGCAAGCCGGGCTGACGCCCCCGGGGCGGGCCTGCGCGCCCGCAGCCCCCAGCCCGCAACTCCACCGACTCCACCGACTCCACCGACTCCACGGGCCTACGGAGGCCGAGCGGGCGCTGTTCGATCTGCTGCCATCATGCTGGGATGGCCCACGACATAGTGTTCTTCCTCGCGCCCGACGACGAGACTGCCGCTGCGACGCGACTGCGCGGGCCTGGTCCTGCCCTTGAGTCCGTGTCCTGCCGGTTCGTCGACCCGGGCTCGGCCATCGTCGAGTGGGACGCGTACTTCGAGCAGCCCTTCGCCCAGCCGCCCTCCCGCGAGCAACTCTACGGCTGGGCATGGCCGGAGCTGGTGACCACGCTGCTCAACGACGGCATCATGGTGCTCGCGCTACCTCGGCGGCTGACCCGGGCCCTGGCGGGTGCCAGCTCTGGCGAGCTGGAGGAGCTGGCGGACCGGTGGACCGCACGGCTCAGGGAGGACGACGGAGACGACATGACCGACGACGACCTACTGGCGGTCCTACGGGGCGTGGCCCGGCTCGCGGCGTCCGCGGTGACCACGGGCGGCGGTCTCTACAGCTGGAGCATCTGACCGCCCGACAGAGCGGTGGGCTGGTCCAGCGGCGCCCCGGCCCAGGCCGCCAGGAGCGGCCCCCGCCGTCCCCGCCCCGGCCGCCGCCGGGGGCCTGGAGGAGCAGGCCGGCTGGACCATGCCGGGCTTCCCGTTCCTGGGCGATCGACGCCCGCCCGGGGCCTGTCCGGGCTGGTCCGGCCGTATCCCCGATCAGTCGAAGCGGTGCGCGAACGGGCGGTCCGGGCAGCTCCGGCACTCGAAGAGGTACACGCCGCCCAGGTCGCCGAGGCTCAGGTCGGCACCCTCGAAGCCGCGGTCGCGGTCCTCGGCGGGGGTCCACGCCCACCGGGGGTCGCTCTCCTCGGTGCTCTCCACCGTCAGCAGGTGGTCCATCGGCCGCCGGCAGCCCGGGCAGCACGGCCACCGGGGATCCTGACCCCAGCCCGGCCAGCCGCCGAGCTTGGTTCCGGGCGCGGTGGACAGGTGGTCCTGGTAGTCCCAGCCCGTCTCCCGTTGCACCCGGTCGATGCGGTCCTCCAACTCGTCCCAGAGTTCCTGCGGGAGGTCCCAACTTGCGTACTCCGTCACCAGTTCGGGGTGCAGGACGCACGGCCGTGGCACGTTGCCGTACCCCGCCTGCGCGGGCGCCGGCGGGGCCTGCCGCACCGGCCCGACGGCCGCCGCCGACCGCCAGTGCACCGCGGGTACCACCCAGCGGTCCCCGTGGTACAGCGGGCACCAGAGCACCTGGAGCAGGTCGCACCCGGTGGGGAACGGCACAAGGTCCGGTACGTCGGCGCGGTGGATCTGGACGACCGCGACCATGGGCGACGGCGAGTGCTCGGGGCACGACGGCCATGGTTCCGCGGCGGGCCACAGCAGCGGCCCGCCGAGCGAACTGCCGCCGGGCGCCGGCTCGCCCCGTCGGGGGTGCAGTCGCACGGTCTCCCGGCGGAACGGGACCACTTCGGGGAAGAGCTCCTCGACGGGCAGCGGGCGCGGGGGCGTTCGACGGGTCACCGCTGGACCGTACCCGCCGCACCCGGCCGGGCGCACGGGGGATTTCGCCGCCGGCAGGCTCATCAGCAGGTCCCGGAGGTCGCGAAACGGGACAGCAGGTGGTGCCCGTGTCTGCTTGGTGGTGGCCGGTTCGGTCGAGCGGGCTTCGGGCGGACAGAGACCATGATCCGCCGGGCGACGACCGGCATCGTGCTCCGGCGACTCGCTCGCGGCGGGCCGGCGTCATGGCCCGGCCCACAGCCTCTGGCGCGGGCCGCGGAATGAGGTGCAGCAGTGCGGTGTCAGTCCGCGGCGGCGTCGTCGAAGAGCGCGGCTTCGATGTCGAGCAGGTCCTGGCGCCCGAGTCGCGGCACAGTCCAACCTCGGCTCCGCGCATGGGCGACGAACCGGGGGTCGAGAGCGACATGATGGTGCTCGACGTAGTGGGCAAGGTCGGAGTACCAAAGCCATCGCCCATCGGTCAGCAGGGAGAGCCCACCGATGACGGTCCTGCCGGGGCTGAGGACGTCATGCGTGAATCCAGCCGTTGCGGCCAGAACCACACCGTCGTGAAGGTACTGGATCAGCTCACGAGCATGGGCCGGCTCCCCGACGCCCGCGGCCGCCCGAAGCGACGGCCCGTCCGGCCTGCCGTGCCCGAGTTCTCTGAAGTCGCCGACCATCGGGATCATCGCTCATCCGCCGAGTGTGGAGGACCCTGCGGGGCCCCGCGATGGAGCCGCTCAGGGCCCCATCAGCGTAGACGTGCGGCAACACCGAGGACACCGAGCCAACAGCCCGTTGCCCACGGGGCCGGCACGGCAGGTCCGAACGGCCCGACAGGACTGCCCCTGCGCGGCGCGGGTTGTGTGCGAATCGCCCTTCATGTCGCGGCCACGCCACGGTAGGCAGGAGTGACCCGTCCCTCGACGAAGGATCAGCCTCTCGTGCACAACAACGTTCCCGGCACCGCTCCCGGCCGCGAGGCCCCCGCCCGCCCGGCGCGCCGCCCCACCGCGTCCGCAGGCCCCGACGAATCCTTCGGTCCGATGTCGCTCCTCTCGCTGCAGCGCAGCGTCGGGAACGCGGCGCTCGTGCAGATGCTCCGCCAGGCCGGACACATACCGCCGGCCGTGCAGCGGCACGAGCACGACGCCGGATGCGGACACCGGTCGGGTCAGCAGGTTTCGACCGGCGAGGCCCCGGTGCAACGCTCCGCCGTCCCCGAGGTCCTGCGCTCCACCGGCCACCCCCTGGACACCGCCACCCGCACGGACATGGAGGCCCGCCTGGGCGCGGACTTCACGAACGTCCGCATCCACGACGACACCGTCGCCCAGCGCTCCGCCAGCGAGATCGGCGCCCGCGCCTACACCTCCGGCCACCACGTCGTCATCGGCCCGGGCGGGAGTGACAAGCACACCCTGGCCCACGAACTCACCCACGTCGTCCAGCAACGCCAAGGGGCCGTCGCCGGCGCCGACAACGGAGCGGGCCTCAAGGTGTCCGACCCCTCCGACCGGTTCGAGCGCGAGGCCGAGGCCAACGCGACCCGCGTCATGCGCTCGCCCGCGCCCCGCGATACGAGCATCGACAGGGATCGAACAGCGTCTGCGGCGGGGGTCGGGTCGCTGCAACTGGCTCCCACCGTGCGCGAGACCAGGTTGATCGGTCAGGTCGGCCCGTCGTGCTGGTTGTACGTGCTGGAAGCCATGGCCAACGCCTACGGTCTGCCGACCACCGGACTCAACGCGGCGATGCGGGCGTTCCCCACCAGCACCGAACGCAACGCCCGGGCGGCGCAGACGGGCGGTGAGAGGCGCGCGACCGGCGTGCAGATGATGCGGGAGAATCTGGAGAGCATGAGGACGATGGTCCAGGGCCTGCCGGGTGACACGGTCTCGTTCCAACAACTGCAGAACACGATCGGCACGGTGGTCGCGGTGGAGGGCCAGCGGGATGCCTTCGCCCGCTCGATCTCCCCTCTCCAGCAGGACCTCCGGAAACCGGACGTGATCGCGCTGTTCGACCTGGCGATCGCCAAATCCGCCCTGCTCCTGACCCTGGTGTCGGCCGACGGTGACGAGGTGAACACGATCCTCAACTCCGGCCAGCAAGTGATCTCCCCGCCGAACGGGACATCGCAGGACCGGGCCTTGGACAGGCAGGACGCCAAGACGGCCATGGCCCAAGTGCAGCAACTTCCGCAGTACATGACCGTGCGCAAGCGGTTCACCAGCCAAACGGTCACCGCTCAGGACCGCCAGACGATCCGCGATTTCCGGGCCGTTCCCGCCAACGCGGGCAGGGCCGCGCTCCTGGACTGGACACAACGGGCGGGCCTGAGCGCAACGGCCCATGCCGTCCTGCTCACCAACTACGATGCCGTCGCAGAGTTGGTCTACTACAAGGACCCGAACGTCCCGGCCGCCGAAATCATGATCACTTTCGACCAGTTCCTGGAGATGGCCGGCGCGCCACCAACTCCGGCAGCTCCCAGTACCGACCGGTTGACGCTCCGCCCGTTCATCCCAGGTACGAACGGGCGCATGTCGAACCTGGAACGATTGGCTGACTGACCCACCCGGCAGAGTGGCTGCCACCGACGGAAGCGGCCGGCCTCCACCTCTGCCCGGACATCGCCGGCGCCCTCGACCAGGCCGCCCGACCCGACACCGCCGCCGGCCCGGCCCGGCCCGGCCCGGCCCGGCCCGACCCGACACCGTCGCCGGCGGCCCGCTGCTCCTTCCAGCGATGACCAGCACCTCCTACCAGTGGCGCTGACCGGACGCCGATTCCTTCAAGGCCGCCCTCAGGACGGCCTGGCCCACCTGGACGCCCTGGCCGCCGCCCGCGGCGGCCAGGGGGCATGGGACCTGTTTGGACGCCGTCGCCGCCCAGGTCCGCGCCCGGTCCGGGACAGCGAGCATCGGTCCCGCCTGTGCAGTGCGGCGTAGCGCTCGCACCGGCCCCGTCGAGCGCCGCGCTCATCGTCGCCGCGGCCCACTTCGCCCAATCCCAAGGGCGCGATCGACGGGCCCTGCTACCATGGTCGGCAACGGAGCACTCCACTCCCTCCCGCGAACTCGTCGCGGTCGAGAAAACGGCAGACGCACTTCCTGCCGACGGAGACCGCACCGCAGATCACGGCGACACCGGCTTTCGGCGTCGCACCATGCGCAGGCCCAGGTCGCGTGCCGCAACCGCGCCCACCATGCCGCAGCCGGCCCTGCCGGGACACCACCGCGTTCCGGCGCGCCTGGAACTGCACGGCCCACCTGGCACTGCCGCCCTTCGACACCACCTCCAGGGGGAGGACCCTCTCATGAGCACCGCAACCGAACCATCAACCACATCCCGAACCGCCCTGCGGGGACCGGTCGCCGGCCACCCCGCGCTGGACGGCCTGCTGCGCGCCGAACTCCACCGACTCGCCTCCACCCTCGGCGTCCCGGGCGCCGCGCGGCTTCGCAAGGGCGAGCTCGTCGAAGCGATCACCGCCAAACGCGCCACCGCCCGTACGGCCACGAACCCCCGACCCGCCGGCGCCCCCGGTCCCCGCACCTCACCGGACGTACCGTCACAGCGGACACCAGCCGGCCGCCGCCCGCACCAGGCCACATCCACCCCGAAGAGCGACCTCGTTGCGGCCGCCGGCATCCTGGACATCCGCAACGACCACGCCTTCCTGCGCACCTCCGGCTACCAGGCCGGGCCGGACGACCTGTACGTCTCCTTGGCCCAGGTGCGCACCTTCGCCCTGCGACCCGGCGACGTACTGACCGGAGCGACCCGCGCCCCGGGCAACGGTGACCGCCGCCCCGCCCTGGCCCACATCGACACCGTCAACGGCCGAGCCGCCGACCAGGCCCACGACCGCCCCGAGTTCACCAAGCTGACGCCGCTCCACCCGCAGCAGCGGCTGCGCCTGGAAACCGACCCGGGGCAGCTGAACGGCCGGATCATCGACCTGATCGCCCCGATCGGCAAGGGCCAACGCGCTCTGATCGTCGCCCCGCCGAAGACCGGCAAGACAATGATCATGCAGGCCGTCGCGGACGCGATCACCCGCAACCACCCCGAGGCCCACCTGATGGTCGTCCTCGTCGACGAGCGCCCGGAGGAGGTCACCGACATGCAGCGCTCGGTCAAGGGCGAGGTCATCGCCTCGACCTTCGACCGGCCCGCCCGCGACCACATCACCGTCGCCGAACTCGCCATCGAGCGCGCCAAACGCCTGGTGGAACTCGGCCACGACGTGGTCGTGCTGCTCGACTCGATCACCCGGCTCGCCCGCGCCTACAACACCGCAGCCCCCGCCTCCGGCCGCACCCTCACCGGCGGCCTCGACTCCGCGGCGATCTACCGGCCGAAGACGTTCTTCGGCGCCGCCCGCAACATCGAGAACGGCGGCTCCCTCACCATCGTGGCCACCGCCCTCGTCGACACCGGCTCCCGCATGGACGACCTGATCTTCGAAGAGTTCAAGAGCACCGGCAACATGGAGCTGCGCCTGGACCGCAGGCTCGCGGACAAGCGCATCTTCCCCGCCGTCGACGTCCAGGCCTCCGGCACCCGCCGCGAGGAACTCCTCCTCGGCCCCGTCCGCACCTCCGCAACCTGGACACTGCGCCGCGTGCTCAACGGCCTGGACACCCAGCAGGCGATGGAACTGCTCCAGGACCGGCTGAGGAAGACCATGAGCAACACCGAGTTCCTCCGCCAGGTCACCGCGACCCGGCCCAACACCGGCTGACCGCTTCAGGTCGCTCCACCCACGTGCTGGCGCCGCCGGATCCGCCGACGAGCGCGCCAGGACGGCGGGGAGGAAGACGGCATACCAGGCTCATCAGGGGAGGACGGTTCGCCCGGCACGCGGGAACGGCGAGCGCCTGGCCGCCGCCGACACCCCCGCCCAGGCCGTCCTGAGCGCCCTCGCCCGCGCCGGCCTCCACGACCTCCACGGCGAGGACCACCAGGCCGTCCAGCACCTCGCCCGCCTCGACGACGCCCCCTGCACCGGATCGCCGACTGGCTGGAGCGCACCCGCACCCGCACCACCGCGCCGCGTGCGGTCCCGCGGCGGCCGGCCCACCGTGTCGGCGTACACGGGTTGGGTAAGTGATCAGCGGCGTAGCGCTGAACGTGCTCGCCTGTCCGGTCCGGCGGGAGCCTTCTCCCACCGTGTGGTTGCCCGGCGGTGAGTGGCGCGGATCAGTACGGTGACCAGAGCCGCCAGGCCGAGGGCGCCGTCCGGGTCGTCCGCGTAGCGGGTGGTCCGCAGCGGCCCCACTTCGTCCAGGCGTACTCCTTCCACCTCCAGGACGTGGGCGAGAACCAGCAGCGCCAGGCGGGCGTTGCCGTCCGGGTAGGGGCGGAAGAAGGCGATGTCGAGGTACGTCCTGGCCCACCTTTCACCGGGATTGTGTCCGTCGTGGAGGGCGGCTGCGCGACCGAACAGGGCAACGCAGCCGCCGCCGGCTGGCGCGGGCCTTCCAAACTCGGCACCTCGCGGGGGACGAACCCGACCGTGGGTGACGCGGGCTCGGGTGTTAGATCCGGTGCGATGCAGACATAGACAGGGTGAGACAGCCTAGTTGAGGGGGGACGGTGGGGGAGCGGCAAGAGTTCCGGGAGGTCTACCGCGAGCACTACGGCGCGGTGTACCGCTACATGCTCCGACGGGTCGGGGCCGCCGACGCGGCGGACCTGGCCGCGGAGGTCTTCACGGTCGCGTGGCGCCGCTTCGACGCGCTTCCCGCCCAGGCGCCGCTGCCGTGGCTCTACACGGTGGCCCGCAATGCGGTGGCCAACCACCGGCGCAAGGAGGGCCGCGCCGAGGACGCGCACCGGGGCATGGCGGTCACGGCCGCCGCCAACGCCCGGGACATCGGCGAGACGGTCACGGAGCGGGCGGCGGTGCACCGGGCTTGGTCGACGCTCCGCCCGGCTGACCAGGAGGTGCTGGCCCTGATCGGCTGGGAGGGACTGACGGTCCGCGAGGCGGCCCGCGTCCTGGACTGCTCGGCGCCGACGTGCTCGGTGCGTCTGATGCGGGCCCGGACACGACTGGCCCGGGCCATGGCCCAGGTAGGCGGCGCGGACGGACGAGCGGACTTGATCGGAAGAGCGAGCAGGACGAGTGCGGAGGGAGCACGGTGAACACGGCAAAGAGCGTCAGGGACCTGATGGGGCCGGCCGACCCGGCAGCGGACATCGCAGGGGACACGGCACTGGCCGAAGCCGGCCTGGAGCGGATCCTCCGCGACGAAGCGGCGGCACAGAACCTCCGCCACCCACGGCCGCGCGCACGAATCCGGCTGCGCCTGGCAGTGGCCGGGGTGGCGGTGAGTGCCGTGATGGCGGGGACGGTGCTGGTGTGGCCGGGGGCAACGCCCGCGGCCTTCGCGGCGACGCCGCCCGCGCTGACCTACCACCTGACGGCCGGGGACGGTTCGGGGGCGGCGGCGCAGCTGGAGGAGATCGCGCGCCGCGTCGAAGGCCTGCCGGATGGCGCGGCCGGGGGGCAGTCGCATCTGCGGTGGCGCCAGTGGGCGCTGTGGACGAGGACGGACGCCGGCGGTACGTCCTCGAAGGTCATGCCGGAGGAGCTCGACCTGGTCCGGTCACCTGGGGGCGCGAAGCTGACGCGCTTCCTGGTGGACGAGGGCCCGGCCTCGGCGACGGAGCAGGTGCCGCAGGAGACCTTGCGGGGCGAGGTGCCGCAGAGCGCGGACGCCCTGCGAGCCTGGCTGCGCAGTCGCACACCGGGGATCGACGGTCCGGCGGGTGCTGCCGAGGCGGTTCACGACCTGGTCACCGAACGGGTTCTGTCGCCCGGGCAGCGGGCGGCGGTCCTGCGGCTGCTGGCCGCTCTGCCGGGCATGGCGGTCAGTGGTGAGGTTGTCGACCGGGCCGGCCGGCCGGGCGTCGCGTTCTCCGCGGACTCGGCGGCCGGCGGTCTGCCGACGCGCTACACGTTCATCGTGGACCCGGTGTCCGGGCAGCTGCTCGGACAGGAGAAGACCCTTACCGAGTCGGCCGGCAAGCTGAACGTGCCGGTGCCCTCGGTGATCGGGTACGACGCCTACCTGGTGGCGCAGCAGGCACCGTAGACGCGGGTGTGGCGGCGGCCGCCGGCCGCCGCCACACCATGTCGGGTCAGGCCGGGGTTCTGGGTGGTGTTGGACCAGCCGGAGGCCTTGTCGCGGAAGCCGTAGTCACCGAAGTAGCTCGGGCCGTTGTTGCAGTGGGGGTCGATCCACTGCAGTCGGCGCCCGCCCCAGTTGGAGTCCTCGTAGAAGCAGTACCAGCGGTTGTCCGCCTGGCCGGCCGGGCAGCCGTGCCAGTCGGCAGCCGAGACCGCCGACGGGCTCTGCGCCGCCTCGACCTGGGCCTCGGTCGCCCCCTGCTCCCGCAGGGCCGCCGCGCTGCTGACCGGCGCGGCGTTCTGCCCCGGCAGCGGCTCTGCTGAGAATGGTGAAACTTCGCTGAGACGGGTCACTGTGCCCGCCCGGCCGACGCGCATGCTGCTGCTGTCCCGGGGCGACGGCCGGCTGCTCGGCGGGCCGGTCGGCACGGGTGCTGCGCCGTTCGGGGTCCTTGTGCGTAGGGTGGGTTGACCTGTTCACGCTTCGATACGTCCCGTCATGGGGCATGATCGCAGCGTGAGTTCGTGGTGGATGGTACGCAGGGACGACTTACTGGCCGAGCTGGCAGCCGCGCTGGTCTTCTTCGGCGCGGATCCGGTCGAGGACCCCGGCGCCGGCGAGCTCGCCGACACCGCGCAAGCCCTCGCGGGGGAGTACCGGGCCAGTACCCGCGGCCACGCCATCCGAAAGGCCGGCGACCTCCTCGACCAGGCCGCCGCCGAGCTGCGGGCGGCCGACCGCTTCCGCGGCACCTTCCTCCCGCAGGTGACCCGTCACCTGCGCCGCGTCCGGGGCCTGTTGTTGAGGGCCGGTGCCTGCCTGGAAGCCGGCCCGGGTCCGGCTGCCGCCCGGCAGGGCTCGCGCACCGGCGTGGCCAGGTAGGGATCCCGGCCACCCGACCGCCCGGCCCGCTCCGCGGCAGCGGGATCCCGGCCAGGGGGCAGCACCAGGTGCTGGCAGCGCCATGAAGTCGGTTAACGGAGAATCACCCGCTTTGCCAGGTAGCCGGATGGCTGGCCTGGGGAAGAGGCTTCACCAGTGACCGGCGTGACGACTGACACCGTGGATGCTTCTGCCGTCGGGGCGGTGGACGACCAGCTGATCGGGATGCTCGCGGACCAGGCTCGCGTCGGCGGTCCGCAGATCTGCCCTCAAGTTGACACACCCGGTCAGGAAGGTGTGGGGGAGGGCGATGCCGGTGGTACCAGGCAGGGGGTGACGACGCTGAGGTACATACGGTCCTGGCCGCCGGAGGTGGAGGCGGTGAGGGAGTAGTCGCTTGGGTGTTCGGCATTGACGAAGGCCTCGGGTTTGCCGTCGGCGCTCTCCCGGTAGCCGGTGATGGTGAGGCCTTCCTTCTGAGCCATGTCGCGGATCTTGCGGACGGCCTCCGGATGCTGGTCGAGCGGCACGGTGCTCTTCACGCTGTACATGAGGGTGTACCGGTCGTCGGGGGCGCTCTCGCCGTTCCTGCCGACGCAGCCGGTGAAGAGCGGCCTGATGCTGGCCGGGTCGATCTGGAGGCCGGCGCTCTGGGCCATGTGCTCGGTCATCTGCTGGGCCCAGGCCTGGGCGTCCTTCTTGTCCTTGACGGGCAGGGGGTCGTCCTTGCCGGTGCCGGGGGCGGACATGCACGCTCCAAGAGTGATGGTCAGGATCACGGCGGCGAGGACGCGCCGCCCGGCCCTGGCGAACGGGGTCGTCGACCGGCTGCTGTGCGAAGCCATGGCTGGGGTTGTCCTCGGGTAGGCGGGCGGCGGCATCAGTACGCGAGCTTCGGGGAGATGATCGGCGGCCTTCCGACGATGATCTTCCCCTGGTTGCGGAGGCTCACGCTGTCGTCCTTCCAGTAGCCGCCGTGGCCGCTGGTGTCGACCTCGATCCGCTGTCCGCCGAAGTTCCCGTCCAGAGGCTGCTTCCCCAGGGCCGTGTCGACCTCCTGGATGGTGTCGTTGCGGGCCGTGCCGACCCAGACATGGCCGGGATCGATGTTGAGTTCGGAGGCGTTGTCGACGCCCATCCCGGGGCTGGCGAGGGAGACGATGTCGTCCACGTGCAGGCCGCCCTCCCCGCGGGCGGCCGACCCCACCGCGTAGGTGCCGTAACTGTGACCGATGACGGTCAGGTGGCCGCACAGGTTGTCGCTCTGCGCGACCCGGACACCGTTGGTGAAGCGACGCATGTCCTCGGCACCGGCATCCCCCCGCGCTGCGCTCGCGACGCTGCCGTCCGTCCAGTCGGGAGTCTCGTACCCGAGCCAGGACACCACCGCGACCTTCTCCCCGTCCGCGGCCTCGTCGTTCGCCATGTTCTGCAGTTTCCTGATGTGGTCCATCTGTCCGGGCACGCCGGCCAGGACAGTGCCGGTGCCGGGGACGAACACAGCGGTGTGCTGGGAATTGTCGGGGTTCCCGGTTGCGACGATCGCCCGGCCGTTGTGCTTGTCGGGTTCGATGCCCAGGAGGAACATCCTGTGCGGCTCGTCGTTGCCGTCACTCTCCTCAAGCTTGCGCCGGATCTCCTCCAACGCGGCCCGGCGGCTGCGGTACTCCTCGTCGCTCAGCCCGAGGGACGAGGGTGTGCCCGACTGCATCTCCGAGATCCGCTGGCCCAGGACAAGGCGGTTGGCCTCGTCACGCACCGTCGTCGGCAGCCCGTCCAGGCGACCTATCTCCCCCGGGTGAAGCGCGAGGTAGGTGTCCCGCTGCTCGGGCGTCAGCGACTTCCACCAGTCGGCCGACCGCTGGGGATCCTTCCCGTCAGGGAGCGAGGCATCCGTCAGCCCGAGGTCCTTGAACACCGCCCGGACGTCCTTGCCGGCCTCACTCGTCGCCCCGGCCGTCCGGGCCTGGCCGAAGATGCCGGAATCCAGGCGGCCCAGTGCCGCGTTCCCCTGGTCACTGGCCTCCTGCGCGGCCCTCAGCGCGGCATCGATCCGAAGCTGCAGCTCGCCCTTGAGGCCCGCCAGCACACGCCGGGCATTCTGCGCGTCAGGATCGTGCCGATCGGCGGCGTCCTCCGCAGGCATGTCGACGGTGCCGTCGGCGCCCACCCGCATGCCCTGCTCCTGCGCCCTGCGCACCGCATTCGCCAGATTGGTCTGCGCCTGGAACATCCGGTCGGCAACGGTGTCCAACGTGAGGGCGGCAGCCTCCGCCTCCACCCGCACGAGGTCCAGCAACTGCTCGGTACGCGCCATCGTCCTGAAACCCGCCTGGGCCGCGTCACCCTTCCAGGACCCGTGCAGGGGAACGTTCACCTTCCCCCGGTGCCTGGAGCCCGCGTCCTCCACCGCATGGGACAGACCCCGCCAACCCTTCGCGGTGTCATGCAGGACGTGCGGATCGAACTTCAGCAGCAGAGCGTAGACGTTGCTCACCGGGCCCCCTGCGCCTTCCAGGTGTCGGCGATCGACTGGTCGTTCCACTGGTGGTTCTGAGCGGTGGCTTCCAGGTTCGCCGCCGTGTCCGCCAACCGCTGGCGCAGCGCCGCAAGCGGCCCGCCCCAGCCCGACGCCAACTGCTCCAAACCGCCCGCCAGAGACCAGCCGGCCAACAGCCCGGCAGCCGAAGAAGCCCCCTTGACGGCGGTGTCCACCGGACCCGCGAGATCGTCCCCGATGGTGCGCACGAGCCCCGCGGACGCTCGCATCTCATCCACATTCACTTCGAATCCGCTCACCGCAGATCCCTCCCCCGAAGAATCGTCCGATCCTGACTGCAACGCATCACGTTTGGTAACCGTACAACTACCCCTGACGTCGGGTGGGGTGCCTGCAGTTCCCGCGTGATCATCCTCCCGATCCTCCTGCGGCTGTCGGCCCGCTCCGGCCCTGCTGTTCTTCGGTCGCAGGTTTTGCGGCGGGCAGTGCCAGCGGAGGAGAGCAAAGCAGCACCGGACGCGCTGGGCGGCTCCGCAAGTCGCCGGTGGAGTGGCTGCGGATCGACGCCCGCAGCACGCCGCGCAGATCCTCCGGACGGTGAAGCTGCGCGTGTTCAACCCGCGCGCCACCGAGTGGCAGCGGATGTTCGCCCTGGCCGCCGCGTTCCAGATCGGGCACCACCACCTCGACCCGACGGACAAGACCCAGTTCCTGATCCCACCGGACTTCGTCGAGTTCCGACCCGCCCACGACCTGGAGGAGGCGTACGAGGCACTCGCCCCAGGTCGTTCGGAGCATCCGCCTTCCCGAGCCCGCGGCAACCACCCCGCCCGCCGAACCGCGCACCCAACCCCCGATCACCGCTCCTGCGGGCACCGGTGATCCGTTCGCCACAGTGCTTCACCCTGACGGACGACGTTCAGCGAGTCGCCCGCCAGCGGGGGCCTCGCACGGGCCGACCTTCTCGGTCTCGTCCCTGACACCGTCGACAGCTCCGAACATGCCACGCCTGGAATGACGCTACCCGCCGGCCGGCGGCCTGCTCGGCCGAGCTTGCGTACTCCGTGGACGGATCCCTTTGCTCGACGTCATCGACCGGCCGAACCTGCCACCCGCAGCAGACACGGCCCGAGCCATGACCGCTGGGATTCTCCGGGCGGGGCAGTGTCCCGCAGTTGAGGTGGAGTGAATTCGGGCGACAGGCCGGCGGGTTTCCTGGACGATGACGGCCGGTGACGAGCAGGACGGCGTGGTGGTGGGCGAGATGACGGTGACGGGGATGTCGTTGGAAGCACTGGACGCGGTGGCGTGGGAGCGGCTTGAGACGGCGGATCCGGACTACCCGGTGGAGGACGTTCCGCGGATGCTGCGCCGGCTCGCCCTGGCAGGAGCGGGGGCGACGGAGGAGGACAGCACCCCGCTGTTCGAGTGCCTGACCGCGTGGAACGGTGAGACGTCGTCCGCGGCGGCAGCCGCCCTGCCGTTCGTCGTGGCGCTCGCCGCCGACCCGGCGATGGGCTCGCGGGTCACCCTCGTCGAGCTGCTGGTGGCCATGAACGGGTCGGATGCGGCGGACGAGGACTGGGCCGGGGCGCGCTCCCTGCTCGCGGACGCGGATCCGGTGGTACGACAGTCGGCGATCCCGCTCGCGGGCGGCATCGCCCGGCTGCTGGAGCGGTGGCGGGTGGAGACGGCAGCGGCTGTTCGGCTGCCGGTGCTGCTCGCCCTCGGCGAGGCCGCAGCCGCACCGGAGACGGACGAGGGCGCCGTTGAGGCGGTTCGGGCCGTGCTGGCGCAGGTGCTGGCTGGGGAGGATCCGGTGCTGTGGGTCGCGGCCGTCTACGCCTCGGCCGGCCTGGACCGGGAGCTGGCGGTCCGGCACCTGGACCGGCTGGTGGAGGTGTTCGCCGACCTTGCGGTACGGCCACGGTTCGAGGAGACGTGGTACCAAACGGAATCCGGACTTTCCTGCAACCGCGAGCACGTGCTCTGGTGGATCTCCCGACGCCTGGAACACGACCTCGAGGCGAACCTGTCCTTCGTCGTCCGGCTGACCGAGGCAGCGGGCAGAAGCCGGGACACTCTGCTGCGCCGCGCGGCCCTGGACCTTGCCTGGCACCTCTTCACCCGACGGCGTGCGGCAGCACCCGTGGTCCTTCCGCTGGCGGGCGCCCTGCTGGACGATCCGGACGGTGCCGTCCGGCTGCGGGCGGCGAACCTCCTCGCCGCGCTCGGCCCGGTGTCGGCCCCGTACGCCGACCGTCTCGCCGAACTGCTCGACGACGACGGGGCCGACGAGTACCTCGGCGGAACGGTCGGCGAGATCGCCCGCTGGGCACTGACCCGGATAGGCGACCCGCGCGCCCTGCCGGGACTCATCCGGCAACTACGCGCGCAGGAGGAGGAGAGCCGCAGCTACTGCCTCGATGATCCGAGACGGCCGGACACCAAGGACGTGCTGATCCCGCTGCGCGCGCACGCGGACGTCCTGCTGCCCGCGCTGCGGGAGGCGATCCGCGAAGGCGGGGCCCGTGGCGGCGCGCCCCACGCGTTCCTTGCGGTGCTGGAGGCCTGGGGCGAGGACGCGTTGCCGGCCCTGCCGGAGCTCTTGCCGCTGCTTGCCGTCACCGGGGCTTCGGTTTCTGTACTCGGGGTGCTGCGGGCGATGGGGCCGGCCGCCGCTTCTGCTGAGCCGGCCGTGCGCGCCTGGGAGGTGCTGGACTCCCCGGGCGGCTTGCCGTGGGTGGCCATGACCGCCGCGTGCATCGGTGAGGACCGCGAGGCGGCCCTGCGGCTGGTCGGCGACGCGGTCATGACGTCCGAGGCGCCCGGATACTGGCCGATCGGTGCCCTGGCCGGCTTCGGCCTCGGCGCCGCCCCCTATGCCGACCGGGTCCGGTTCATCCTGGAGAACAGCACCCAGGGGCGGCGTCTCACCGCCGCGACGACCCTGTGGTCGATCACCGGCCGGACGCAGCCGACCGTTCAGGTCCTGGAGGAGTTCGTCCTGCCGATCGCCGACGGCGACGACAGCTTCGGATCCTTCCGCGACGCGCTCCAGGGCCTGATCCGGATCGGCGAGATCAGCCCGGCGATCCGGGACGCACTACTGGCGGTCCGGGAGTCGCAGCATCGCCTGTCCCAACTCGACGGCTACGAGGCGATCCTCCAGGACGAGGAACTGCGCCAGCTGACCGAGCAGGCCCTCGCGTGTGCTCAGGTCACACCCGGCGCGACCTGCTGAACCGTCGTCCGAGGCCGTCCCCACCCATGGACGGGCCGGCGCGCCGGCCGTCCCGCCGGCCGCCGGCGGGGGCGTTGTGGGCGGCGGCGGGTTCTTCGAGCAGGCCCCACTGGTCGGGATGCAGGGTCACGGTTGTTCCTCCATGGGCGGATTGGGTTTCATCCTGCCGTGGGCCGCCGCTGCCCGAGGGCGCTCTGGTGGAAGGGCCGCCCGATCGAGTTGCCGCCTGCGCGGCTTTCGCCAGGGGTCGGTGGGGGCCCGGGTTGTGGGAGGGCCCCGCTTGCTGGGGGTGGTCTCACGGGGCGGGTCCGTCCCGTGTTCGGCGGAAGAGGCCGGCATGGCGCGGGCGTCAGTCGCTCCAGCGGTCGAGGAGCCAGGTGGTGACGGCTCGGCTGATGCCGGCGGCCGTGCCGCGTGCCGTGGCGGTGGCCAGGTCGCTGCTGTGCCGGGCGGCCGGTACGGAGGCCTTGGCGGCCGGTGTGATGGTCGTCGGGGCGGTTGTCGGGGTGGTGGTGCGGCGAAGTCGGCGAAGGAGCTGCGTGATCTTGTGGTGGGTGGGCATTCTGGTCTTCCCCTGATCGTCCGGGCTTCTGGGATCGGTACCGGGGCGGCGGCCGGTTCGCCGTCCCGGAATCCACAGAACGGCGTCGCGAGGTGTTGCAGGAAGCCGCCTGGCAAGGCTTCGGGCCGTCAGGAGGGCTGCGGGGGAGAGGTGACGGGCGAAGGGGGAGCATGACCGACCAATCGCAGGACGGTGCCGGGGAGCGGCTGCCGGACCTGTTCGCCCCGGCGGAGCTGCCGGCGCTCCCGCAGGGCTGGCAGACCCGGCCGCTGCGCGCGGAGGCGACCGCGCAGGAGCGCGCGTTCGTGGTGTGGCTGCGGCGGGTGCTGGGGCGCATTCCGGCGCCGAGCCAGGGCGGTGCCGCGCGGCGGATGGGGTTCGACGGGGCGCTGCTGTCGCGGCTGCTCCAGGGCGAGCGGGTGTCCGAGGAGCAGGTGTCGCGGCTGTGCGAGGGGGTGAACAGGGTCTGGGGCCGGGAGGGCCGGCCGGTCGTGACGGCGGACGAGCAGTTGGAGGGCCTGGCGCTGGTGGTCGCGGTGCTGGAGGCCAAGCCGGTGAGGCCGAGCGTCCAGCAGGTGGCGCGCCGGAAGGCGGAGGAGGCCCAGCGGGACCTGGCGCTGGCGGCCACGGTGCGCGCCCGGCTGGAGGCGCGCCTGGCGGCCGCCGAGGAACAGGTGGAGCGCCTGCAGCGGATCCTGGTCGACCTGGAGGGCGCGGTCACGATCACGACGGTCGAGGAGGTGGAGGTGCTGGCGCAGACGCGGGCGGACCTGGCCGGCACCCGGGCCGAGCTCGCCGACGCCAAGCACCGCGTCCTTCAGCTGGAGCTCGACCTGGAGGAGGCGCGGCAGACGTACGAGCGGGCGGAGAGCGACTACAAGATCCGCCAGGCCGACCTGAAGGCCGCGGTCCAGATCGAGGTTCAGGAGGCCCTGCGGATTCGGGAGCAGCTCTCGGGGACCCAGGTGAGGTTGTTCCGGGAGCAGGCCGAGCGGGCCCAGGAAGAGATCCGGCGGCTGGAGCGTGACCTTCGGGCCCTGCAGGAGTCCGGCACGGCGGGGCCCGAGGCCGTCCCGGCGCCTGGACAGGCCGCCGGGGGACGCGTCGGCGAGGTCGTCGGCCAGCTGCCGGGGGCGGGGGCTTCCTCGTCGTCCCCCGCCGAGTGGTCGCCCCGCCCGTACGGACCGCAGATTCTTGCGCCGGGGGACACTGACCTGCATCCGTTGGCGGTCCGCGTGCACAACGCCAGCGTCCTGCTGCGGCCCCTCATGAAGGCCGCCAAGGTGGTGACGGCGCTCGGTCAGATCGTCGTCCGGGACTGGATCCGCCAGGGCGGCGAGAACTGGTTCGTGGTACCGGCGGTGCCGGTGGCCCTTGCCGGGGCCCTCATGGAGCGCCGGCTCGGTGACCTGGTCTCCAGTAGCCTCACCACCCTCCAATGGAGCAGAGGACATCTGCAGGACAGCATCGGGTCCCTGCTGGTCATCGGCATGTTCGGGCCCATGGTCCTGGCGCTCGTCTCGTTCGTGCTGACGAACTCCATTCACATGGCCTTCCGGCCGTCGAACTGGAGCTGGTTCGACAACACCATCCATTGGCGACCGTGGCGCATCGTCAGCCACGGCATCATCGCCATCGGCGCGCTCTGGGGCATCTTCCTGCCGAACCCGCGGTGGGCCACCGACCGGATCACCCTCCAAGCCACCGTGGGCGCCGCGGTCTTCGTCGCCCTGGCCTTCACCTACCGGGTCCTGAGCCGCCTGTGGCACCGGCTCGGCCCGGGCACACACCCGAGAGGCAGCGCCTCCAGGCGATGAAGGCGAGTCGCCGAGCGCCGAGACCAGGACGCTCGCCATCGTCCTGCTGACGGCCCGCCTCGTGGCCGCGGTGTCGCCGGCGGCGACCCGGCCCGTTCCCCCGGCCGGCCGGACAGCTTCACAGCCCCGCGCACGGGCCCGGTCCCTGACCAACGCACCGTTCCCGGCAGACCGGACGCGCTGCGCCGCCGGTGACGACCTGAGGCGCGGAGGGGAACCACCGGATCGCCGGGCGGAGTTCCGCGAAGGGAGCAACACATGTCCCTTTTGAGGGGGTTGCATCCATTGCGGCAAACGGCGGTCCGCCGGCTCTCGGGGCGTGACGGCGGTTTCTTCAACCTGCTCCGACGTCGTGATCAACAGCTCGGCGACCAGGCCCCGCGAGCGATCCGGCCGGTCTGCGGACCGGGTGCAACCCCAGGCGAAGCCGGGCCGCACCCGCACAGGGGCGGCCTGGCGGGGAGGATCCGGCCGACGTGCGCGACAACAACATGCCGACAGGCGCGTCGGCAACATCCGATAAGATGCCGACATCTGCGTCGTCAAGTTTAGGTAAAGAGGCGGCGTGGCCAGCCTGTCGTGTCCTCATTTCCTTCCTCGCTCGGAGAGCTCCGTGTTCCTTGCCCTACGCGATCTGCGCTTCGCCCGCGGTCGCTTCGCCCTGATGGGCGCGGTGGTCGCGCTCGTCGCCGTACTCGGTGTCCTCCTGTCCGGACTCGCCTCCGGTCTGGCGGACGCCGGTATATCCGGGCTGCGCGCGCTGCCCGTGACCCACCTGGCCTTCGACGAGAAGGCGACCAGTGAGCAGTTCTCCCGCTCGACCGTGGACCAGGAGGACTGGCAGACCTGGTCCAAGACCCCAGGAGTGGAGCGCGCGGAGCCGTTCGGGAACACCCTGGCCAATGCCCAGGTGACCCAGGGCGCCATGAAGGGCGAGCAGGTCAACCTCGCCGTCTTCGGCATGGCACCGGACTCACCCCTGGCACCCAGCCCCGGCAAGGGTGAGGGCCTGAACAAGGGTGAGGGCCTGAAGGAGGGCAGTGCGGGCATCGTGATCACCCGGGAGATCGCCGACCTGGGCGTGGAGATCGGCGATGAGCTGACCGCGGACAAGAGCGAGGTGCGGCTGAAGGTCGTGGGACTGGTCGACGAGACCGTCTCCTACGGCCACATCGGCGTCGTCTACGCAGACCTCGACACGTGGCGGCATCTGCACTACGGCCTGCCCGGCGACCTGCCCGAGGCCGCGAGCCGACAGGCCACCGCCGTCGCCCTGACCCTGAAGCCGGGCACCGACGTCGCCGCGGCGGAAAAGGCAACCGGGACCCTCGCCGAGACCAAGGAGGCCACGTTCGACGCGTCCCCCGGTTATGAGGCCGAGTCGAGCACCATGGCCCTGATCAAGGGATTCCTGTACGTCATCTCCGCCTTGGTCGTCGGCGCGTTCTTCACCGTCTGGACCGTCCAGCGCAAGCCCGAGATCGCCCTGCTGAAGGCACTGGGCGCCCGCACCGGGTACATCCTGCGCGACGCGCTCGCCCAGGTCGTCGCCGTGCTCGTCGGAGCCACGGCCCTCGGCACCGCCGTCGGCCTGGCCCTGGGCAGCGCGATGATCGGCAAGGCCCCCTTCTCCCTCTCCGCCCCGGCCGTCGCCACCTCCTCCGGCCTCCTCATCGTCCTCGGGACCGTGGGCGCCGTCGTCGCCGTCCGCCGCATCACCGCCGTCGACCCCCTGACCGCTCTGGGAGCCACCCGATGACCACACCCGCCACCGACCACCAGGCCGCCGCGGACACCGACCGCTCCGGCGGGCTGCGCCTGGACGACGTCACCCTCACCCTCGGTGACGGCGATACCGCCGTCACCGCCCTCGACCACGTCGGCCTGACCGTCGCCCCCGGCGAGTTCGTCGCCGTCGTCGGCCCCTCCGGATCCGGCAAGTCCAGCCTCCTCGCCGTCGCCGGCGGCCTCCAGCGGCCCACCTCGGGCACCGTGCACATCGCCGGCACCGAGCTGACCGCCCTGTCGGACAAGGAACGCACCGCCGCCCGCCTTCGCCACATCGGCTTCGTCTTCCAGCAGTCGAACCTGCTGGCCTCCCTCACCGTCAGGGAACAGCTCCTCTTGCCCCTGCACATCGACGGACGCCTCGACACCACTGCCCGGGCCCGCGCAGACGAACTCATCGAAGCCGTCGGGCTGACCCACCGCGCCGGCTCCCGTCCGCACCAGCTGTCGGGCGGCGAGCGCCAGCGCGCCGGCCTGGCCCGCGCCCTGATGACCTTCCCCGCCGTCCTGCTGGTGGACGAACCCACCTCGGCACTGGACCGGGTACGGTCCGCCGAGGCGGTGCGGCTGATCGCCGAACAGACCCATGAGCGCGGAACGGCCACGGTCATGGTCACCCACGACACGGCGATAATGGACGCTGCCGACCGGGTGTACGAAATGGTCGACGGACGCCTGTCCTGACGGGCGGCCGCCAACCGACACCGCATTCCCGGCCCTCTCCACCCCTCCAGGAGCCCGCCCCGCATGCCGAAGATCAACGCCTCCACCGTCGCCGAGCACCGTGCCCAGCAACGCGAGGCGCTGATCGGAGCGGCGATCGACATCCTGGTCAACGAGGGCGCCGCCGCCGTCACACCGGCGGCGGTCGGCGCCCGCGCGGGCCTGGCCCGCTCCAGCGTCTACCAGTACTTCGACTCCTCGGCAGCCCTCCTCGCCACCATCACAGAGGAAGCCTTCCGGCGCTCCAACGACGCACTCACCCGCGCCATCGCCACCGCGAACGGCCCACTGGAACGCGTCGAGGCGTTCTTCGGGGAAAGCCTCCGCCTGGGCGCCGAAGGCGCACACCGGCCCGCCGTCGCCCTCATGAACGCCGGCCTTCCTCCGGCCTGCCAGCAACGGCTGATGGAACTCCACCTGGATCAGGTCGAACCGTTCCGCGCCGCCGTCCGGGAGCTCGGCGCTCCCGAGCCCGCGCTCACGGCCGACCTGATCGCCGGAATGCTGCACACCGCCTTGGCCGCCGTCGAGAACGGCACCCCCCTCGATACGGTCACACAGCGCACCCTCGCCCTCGTGCGCCGCTGCCTCACCCCGGCCGACAGCACCGCCCGCGCACCGGAAGAAGGGGCCTGAAGCCCTCGTAACCGCGGCGATCGGCCTGGTCCTGGTGGGCGTCGCCCGCGGGTTGCTCCTCCTGGTCGCCCTCGGCGTCGTTCTCCTGGTCACCGCCACGGCCTCCCTCGCCGCATCAGCGTGCCGGGGACGGCACCCTCGCCGCTGACCCGCAGCTGCCCCGACCCGCGCGCGGTCCTGTGCCGTCGGTTCGCGCGGCCGCGCGGTGGCGGCGTCCAACGGCCGCGTGGTGACGGGTCCGGTGGTGACGGGCCCGGTGGTGGGGGTGGTCCGGTGTCGGGGCGGGGTAGGTGTGCAGGCATGAAACAGCCCGTACAAGACCAACCGGACACGAGTTCGGGCACGGCCACCGCGACGGAGTTGACGGCCGAACTGCTGCGCCGGCAGACCGCCGAGGCCTGCGCCCACCTGCGTGAGCAGGCCGCCCGCATGCGCGCCGGCCTGCCGCCCGATCCTGTGTCCCAGCCTCCGCCCAGCCACGGCGGGGAGGAGGTGGGCGGCTGACCGGCCGCGCCACACCGTCGGCGCCAGGCTCTCGCGCACCCGCAGGCCGAACGGGATCTTCGTGCCGTCCACGCGGCCGCTGCCGGCCAGGACGAGCAGCGTGATGCGCCCGATGTTCGCCGACGCCTGCGCGGGCCACAGTGCCTCTTCCTCCCGCAGCGTCTTCCAGGTCGGGCCGTGGCCGTGCCGGTCGCGGTAGGCGCTGATCCAGTGCAGTGCCCGCCCGAGCCACTGGGGATCGCCGACCAGCTCGTGCGCCCGGGCCCGGGCCCGGGCCCGCGCCGTCGCGGCCCCGGGCCCGGCCGCCGTCCGGCACCCGACCCGGAGCGTCGGGCACCGTGGTCCACCTGGCCCTCCCGGTCCCCGACGTTGCCCGGCGGCTGAGGCACCGGAGTCGATCCGGTGTTCGCCGTCGAACAGAACGCCCCCGCTGTTCCGGCTTCCGCCCGGGACGATCTCGCGGCCCAGCAGCTGCCGCACCGCCTCGGCGAGCCTCTCCGACACCCGCTGGTGCGCCTGATCGCTCTGCAACGCCGCGGCCGGTCGGCGCGTTCGGCGGTCGGCGCCGAGTGGTGCCCGCACGCGCACGCCCTTGCGGCTGAGGTTCGCGTGGCGCGGGGGTCCTGGGGTGGGTGTCGGGCCGCGGCCGTTGTGTCCTAGTCTGTGGGTCATGTCGAACCCTGACGGGCTGCTCGTCGACATCGCCGCGATGGTGGAGTCCGAGCACAGCAACCAGATGTCGTTGACGGTGGTGGTCCCCGGTGCGGTGATCACGGGCAGGCTCGCGCCGGTGGCCCTGTGGTGGGAGCGGGTGGCGGAGGTCCTGGAGGCGTCGGAGCACCTGAAGCCGTTCGCCGCCCTCTTCGCCCTGCCCCCTGCCGGCCTACCGGAGCGGCCCACGCACCTGCATCTTCATCGGGCGAGGATCCTGCAGGGCGACTTCGCGCTGCCCCATGGCGGAGGTATGTACCGGATCGCCATCGAGGACGTCAGCAGCTGGACGGTCGGGGACCTGCGCTACTCCGACGTCTGACGGCGGTCCCGGCGGGGGCGGTGACCGCCCGGATGTGTCGTGCCGGTTCGTGTCGTTGCCGGCCATGGACGCGAACGACGGCCGCGCACAACCGGCGGCTCCGCGCCGGCGCAGGACCTGTGGGTGCGTCGGCTCGTCGGCGGACCACGACGGCAGGCGGACGAGTTCGGCGCTGTTCGCCGCCGACCGGGGTGCCAGTTGCGATGCGTTCTCCACGAGAGGTGGCGAGCCGCTCTCGGCCGGGTCGAGCGTGCTCCCGGAGTTCTGGTGCGTCGGGACCTGCGGGCGTTGGCTCTGGCCTCGGGCCTGCTTCCTGACGGGGCGCGGACGGTGCCGGGGTGGGGCAGAGGTGCGGCATGGCACAGGACATGTGGGACAAGCCGGACGAGTGGCTCGACGACGGGCCCGACGGCGCCGAGTCGCCGGCGTTGGCGCTCGGAGTGCTGCGGCGTCGGACGGCCGAGGTCTGCGCCCACGTGCGCGAGCAGGGCGCCCGTGCACGCCGGCCTGCCGCCCGATCCTCTGCCACCGCTCCTTCGCGGCGGGTGAGCGGCTGACCGGCGGCCCCGCCCGGAGCACCCGGTGCTGCTGCCTCACCCCAACTCCTGGTCCCGGGCCGCGCCTTCACTTTCGCCTGCTCGCGGGTGCGGAGGAACCGGGGCGGACGCGGGCCGCGGTAGGACCGGCGGGTCCGAACTGGTCCTCGAAGCGGCCTGCCCCAGCCGCACCGCCCGCGCCGGCCGCCGCCCGGGCGCGCGTCGCGCCGTGCTTGCGTGGGGCGGGAGACGGCTCCTGACCTGTGCTTCCCCACCGGGGTCGCGGCGCGGCTATCGGGGCGCCGGTGGCCGGTCGTGCTGGTGGTGTTGGGGATCGAGGGCGTGCCGTAGGGCGGGCAGGTCGGTGAGGGTGGCTTGTTCGGCGAAGCGGGCGAGGAGCCGGCGTAGGACGTGTTCGTCGCGGTCGTGGACGGCTTCGGTGAGGGCGGCCAGCAGGGACGCCCGGGTGCGCGGGGGATGCGGGGCGGGTGCGCGCGCTCCTGGTGGCGACTGTTGCCCTTCCACCTGTCGGTCCTCCCGTTCGTCGGTGTTGCGGTGCCGGCCGGTCGCTGTTCGGGCCGAAGACTACCTGCCCTTCGAACAGCTAAAAATCTGTGTTGGCTGGAGTAGACATTGCCACGTGTCGTGGTTAGTGTTTCTCTCGTAGCAAGCAGTCAAGCGGTACCCGCCAGACATGAACTGGCGGGCAGCAGGACAGAGTTCGCAGGTCAGCACGGTTGCGGGGTTCCGAAGCCAGGGTTGGTGCAGTTCGGCGACGGGACCGGCGGCCGGGCCGGGTGGCCCGCAGGTATCAGGGGCCGCCACCGAGCGGTACCGCAGCAAGGTTGCAGTTCGCGGGTGAGCAGTACGCAGGACAGACGCCGGGCAGGTGGGCGTAAAGCAGTGACAGACGGTGCGGCGGCAGAGTTCCGGAGCCAGAGCGGTTGCAGGACGGCGACGGGACTGGCGGCCGGGCCGGGTGGCCCGCAGGTATCAGGGGCCACCACCAGCGGTACCGCGGCACAAGGAGCAGTACCCCGCAGGTCGAAGTTGAGGTTGGCAGTCGCAGTACGCGGTATCCCGGTGAAGGCGCCCAGGCTGCGGGCGCGCGTGCCGGGAGGTCCAGGCAGTGGGGTTCCAAGCCAGGGAAAGTGCAGGACGGGCGACGGGGCTGGCTGCCGGACACGGTGACCCTTCGAGGCCGCCACAGCGGTACCAGGCAGTTCGCAGTTCAGCAGTACTGAGCAGTACCCGTGTTGAGAAGAACCAGCAGGACCGAGCAGTACCAGGCAGTACGCAGTACGCAGGCAAGTACCCACAGAGGATGAACGGAGGGGACAGAGCACCATCAGGATCGCCCGGCCCGTGAGGCAAGTTCGTCCGGGCGGACACCGCAGACCCCCCAGCTACGAAGGACGGTGGTTTCCGGTCACGCATACGCGATCCCCGCACGCCCCTTCCCCCGGGGCAGTGCGGAACTGAAAAAAGCCGGCCCGAGGCCGGCAGATGGTGATGTATCCCTTCGGGGCCCCGGAGCCGCCACGGCACCGGGGCCCCTCCACGCGTCCCCGACCCCACACAGAAGAGGTGCAGTGACCACGGCAATCATCCTGCCCCACACCCCCACCCCCGGCTCCGACTCCTTCGACGACGACGACTACCCCGCCTACACCATGGGCCGCGCCGCCGAGATGACCGGCACCACCGCCGGCTTCCTGCGCGCCCTCGGCGAACAGGGCCTCATCACCCCGCTCCGCTCGGAGGGCGGCCACCGCCGCTTCTCCCGCTACCAACTACGGATCGCGATGCGCGCCCGCGACCTCGTCGACCAGGGCACCCCCGTCGAGGCCGCCTGCCGCATCGTCATCCTCGAAGACCAACTCGAAGAAGCCCTGCGCATCAACGAACAACTACGCCACGACGCCGGCGACCCCGAGCCGACCGCCGACACCTAGACACATCAGCCTGGCTTCCAGAACCGGCCCGCGGTGAGCGGCAGACGCTCACCGCAGACCCCGCAATTCCCGCCGCAGGCACGTGTACGCCCCCGCTCCGGCCCGGCGACCCACCTGCCGCGAACGCGTGGGGCGACCTGGCCGCCTCGACCGCACCGGGTCGGCCCGACCTGACCGAAGGGACCACGACGTGCTTCACGCCGACGCCGAGCACCTGGACAACTCCTCCACCTGGGTGCGTCTGCGTGGCGACCTCGACCAGGACAGCGTCCCCGTACTGGAACGGACCCTGCGCCGCTGCCTGGCGGCAGGCCGCCCACGCCTCTTCGTCGACTGCGCCGAACTGCGATTCTGCGATTCCTCGGGGCTCAACGCCCTGCTGCACGCCCATCGTGCGGCTGGTGACCTGGGCGGGGCCGTGCTGTTGGTCCGTCCGTCCGACGGGCTGCTGACCCGACTTGACCTGGCGGGCCTGGACCAGGTGCTGACCGTCCGGCACGACCTGCCCGCCCCACTGTCTTCCCCGCAATCCGCCGACCGCCGGGCGGCGGCCACCCTGGAGCACCCCTCCCTGCCCTCCCTGCCCGCCCTCTCCGGCGGTGTCACCGGTGCGCCCGGTGGCCCGGACGCCACCTCCGCCTTCTCCTACGACGGCGTGGAGAGCGCATTCGCTGCCGCGAGCGCGCTGGGCCCCTTGGACCGGCTGAACCGCCTGCGGGCGCTGCATGAGGCCCGCCGCCAGGAACGCAGACTGGTGATCGAGAACGCCCGCTCCCACGCCGCGCTGTCCTGGCACGGCGGCCCCGACGAGTCCGGACGGAGCGCAACCACCACCTGAGCGCCGAGCGTGGCCTCCACCGCAACGCGACCCTGTCGGGCTCGGAAAGTCATCGCCGCAGGTGAAATGAGTGTGACGATCCCGGTTGGCATCATCTTCGCGTGATCGTTTCGATGCTGTACAAGGTGGCGCGCAAGCTGCTGTCCTTCCCCAAGCTGCTGCTTCGCCGCGACACCGCCAAGGACGCAGAGTTGCTCGTGCTCAGGCATGAGAACGGGCCGCCCGCAACCAGCTACCACCCGACGCCCACGAGCAGACCACTGCCGTGGACGACCTCGAGGGCCGCAGACTCCTGCGCACCCGCGTTCTCGGCGGTGTCATCAACGAGTACCGATACGTAGCTTGACCAGCGGCGATGACTTTCCGAGCCCCACAAGATGCACACGCCCTCGCCCAGGGGCAAGCTCGCCCCCCGACAGCGGTACCTACGCCTCCAGGCGGGGGTCGTCGATGTCGACGGTGACGATCCCGGGCGGATAAAGCTCGGGACGGGCCGTCAGAATCAGGTGCTGCTGCGGACGCACGGGGGTGGGCAGGCTCGTGGTGATCGCGTGCGCCACGTCCTGGCCCCCGAACCCGTCGCGGACCATCGTCGCCACCATCACGGCGGTACTCGCGTCCAGCGGCTCGAACTCCAAGGAGGGCAGCGCCAGGACCGCGTGCGCGGCACCCTCGTCCTTGATCTCGGCCTCGACCAGGCACAGCACCGGCACCAGCAGATGCTGGAACGGGCTGTGCAGAGCAGCATCCACGATCCGGTGCAGACGCGGGTGACCGGCGGCCAGCGCAGACAGGGCACTGGAATCCAGAATGATCACGCGCTGCGCCTCGGGGCGACCTTGGCGCGCGCGTCCTCCGCGGCGATGCCGTAGACCCGCTTCAGCAGGTCAGGGCCCTGGTCCAGCTCCGTGTCGGTGAGGGTCATCCCGAAGTGCTCCCGCAGCAGCCGGCGGCCCTCGGCAACGCGCTCGGCGATCTGCTCCGCGGTGGGCTGCTGCTCCACCAGCAGAGCCACCTGGGCGCCGATCGTGGTGCCGCTGGCCGCCGCAAGGGCCGCCAGCCGGTCACGCGTATCCGGGGAGACCTTGATCGTCGCATCAGCCATACCACGATCGTACACCGCTGGTGTACCAACGGTGTACCGGCCTGTCCGGTCGCGGCGGTAGGGGCCCGGGCGGGGGGAGCAGGGGAGGTAGGAGGAGAGCCCTCAGACGACGGGAACCCTGATCTCACGAGCACTACCCACACAACCAACAGGGTCACGATCTACGGGTGGCATGCTGACACGCGCCACCCGTTCGCTTTGGCGTCACGGTGACGCTCGGCCGAACGCCACTCCAGTCCTGTCCGGCCCGCAGGGCGCTGACCTGCGGGAACGGTTTGAACACAGCGTCTCAACGAGGGCTACCTGGCGACCGGCCCCGACGCCGACCCCGTACGGCACTGCCTCACCCGAGGCGATCCGGCTCACCCGCCTGGTTCGCGCCCTCGTGCCGCAGGACGGCGAGGCGACCGGGCGGCGGGCCTCGATGCTCCTCACCGAGGCCCGCCGCACCGCCCGGCGCTCACCGAACGGCGAACTGGTCGCCCTCGGTGAACAGGACCGCGGGGCCTGGGACACGGCGATGATCGCCGAGGGTCACCGGCTGGTCCGCGAGCGACTGGCCACCGGCGCGCCTCCCGGCCGCTACCGGATCCTCGCGGCGGTCAACGCCGTGCACACCTCCGCCCGCCACGCGGACGACACCCACTGGTCCCAGGTCGTCGCTCTACGACCAGCTCGTCCGCCTCGACCCCTCGCCGGTCGTCGCCCTCAACTGGGCCGTCGCGATCGCAGAACTCGACGGCCCCGAGGTGGCCCTGACAGCCGTCGACCGCCTCGGCACCACGCCGGCCGACTACCACGCCTGCCACGCCTGCCACGCGACCCGCGCCGACCTGCTGCGCCGACTGGGCCGCGGTCAGCAGTCGCGCGAGGCCTACAACAGGGCCATCGAGCTGGCCGGCAACACCGCCGAGACCGCCTCGCTCACCCGGCGCCGCGACCGACTGCGGGCAGGCCTCCCGCCGGTCGGTGACCGGGCCGGCCCCTGCATACCGACGGTCACGACCCGGGCACCCCGCCGCCACCGGCCGGATGAACACAGCGTCACCGACGCCGGTCGTCGACTGGCGGTCCGTCAGGAACCCGGCGGCCGAAGGCCCAGGCGGCCGGATGCGCCGTCCGGGTGAATGTGCTGTGCTGGAAACAGGGCTTGAGTGCCACGGGGACGGCGCCCGATGACACCGCGTCGTGTGCTCCGGCTGTCCTCCTCATGCGCTACCGGCCCGTCGTGGCCCGCCCAGTGGCAGTACGACCCGGAGGAGCGGCAATGATCACGCACGGTGCCTCGCTGGACGAGGCGGTCGCGGCGGCGGAGGACGTCGACCGTGGCCTGGTCTGGATCGTGGAGGCCGGACAGCACCCCGGCCTCTCGTCCTGGGACCGGCCCTCGGGCCGGCTCACCCGACACCTCGACCTCGCCGGACCGCCCGGCGGCGTGGCGCTGAGCGGCGACCGCACCGAGGTCCTGGTCGCGCTCCGCGACGGGCCCGTCCTCGCCGTCGCCGCCGCCGACCCCGGCGCGGGCCCGCACACTGTCGGGCTCCCCGGCCACCCGCTCGGCCAGCTGGCCGCCTCCCGACCGACGACCGGCCGCGGCCACGCGCTCGTGGTCGACGACGCGCCGTCCCAGGTCGTCGCCGTGCGCCTCGCCGACGGCCAGGTTCGCGACCTGGTCACGCTGACCGGCCTGACCGGCGTCACCGCCCGCGCCCAGGACGTCTGGGTGGCGGCGACGACGGCGGGCGAGGGGCGCCTGCTCAAGGTGACCACCGGCAGCACCCAGGGCGTGGCCGCTGGCCTGCTCCCCACCGGACACCTGACGGTCAGCCAGGACCGCGAGCTGCTGCTGACGGCGCATCCGTCCGCCGACCGGCTGTCCGTCCTCCGCTTCGCCGACGGCAGCCTGACCACCCGCGCCACCGACCTCGCCGAACTCGACGGCCCCATCGTGGAGGCGCACGCCCTCGACGACGGCACCTTCCTCATCCTCACCACCCGCGGGCTCGCCCTCACCGACGACCTCGACGACCTGCCAATGCGCCCCCGGCTGGTGCCGCCCGCCGAACCGCTCTTCGTCGGCTCCTGGGTGCCGCTGCAGTACGACCTGACGGGCACGGCACTCACCGACGACGACGTGTCCTTCACCGTGATCGGCGACCCGGACGCCGCCCTGGTCTCGCACACCTCCGCCGTCCCCGGTCCGGGCGGCCACCGGGTCGCGCTGCTGGTCGCGGGCGGACTGCTCGGCAGCTTCGAGGTCGCGATGACCGAGGCCGCCACCGGCCAGGAGCTCGACCGGGCCCGCTTCGAGGTCACGGACCACTGGCACGACCCCGATCACGGACCGTCGCAGATGCTGCAGGGCGACAGCAGCCCGGCACCTGCCGGGGACTGGGGCGGCGGCCCCAGCGCACCGCAGAACCTGGGCACCCAGGCGCACAACGGGCGGTGGCGCACGCTCGTCCTGCTCGTGGACACGGCCGACGGAGCGTATCCGACCCCCGCCGCCGACCTCGCCGCAGCACGGAAGGCCGTCCTCGACGAGGTCCAGGACGGGGTCCCGTTCAACGGAAGCACCCGTTCGGCCCGCCTCTACTACGAGGAGCTGTCCGGCTGGAACGCGGCCACCGGCCAGGGTCTCACCCTCCAGGTGTACAACAACCGGGTCTACGGCCCGGTGCGGCTGCCCAACGGCTGGACGACGTACTTCGGGCAGGGGAAGGACGCGGCCGGCACGGTGGTCGACACCCGCTGGTCCTCGCTCGGTGCGACCGTGCAGACGATCGTCACCCGCACCATCACCGACGGGCTGCTCACCACCGCCGACTACCGGAACATCGACGTGCTGCTGATGGTGCCGTTCTCCCCCGACGCGCCCGGCGTCGGCGACAGGCGCTTCGTCTGGCCGCACGCCCAGTCGGCACTGCCCTACCTGGCCGGCACCAACGCGGCCACCGACCAGGCGCAGTTCGGCTTCGTCTTCGCCCCGCCCGACTTCGCCACCCAGGACGGCCGCCAACTGCACACCACGCTCTCCCACGAGATCGGGCACACCCTCGGCCTGCCCGACCTGTACAACTTCCCGTCCTACACCCCGGACGTCACCGGCCGGCTCACCATGGGCTGGGACATGATGGCCGGCAGCCGGGACACGCTGCCGCACTACTCGCTCTCCAACCGGATGCGGCAGGGCTGGGTCGGGGCGGCCGACCTCAAGCTCTACAACTTCAGCGGGACGGGCAGCGTCAACGAGTCCGTCACCCTGCACGCCGCCGAGCTGGGCAGCCCGCCGCCGGGCCGCAAGCGCGGCATCGAGATCCGCCTCGCCGACGGCTGGAACACCTACGTCGAGTACCGCGCCCGCCAGGGCACCCAGATCGGCGACACCCTGCCGACCGACCGCAGGGTGGTCATCACCGACGTCACCTCGGACGCCTTCGTCACCCCGAACGCGCGCCCGCCGGTGATGTTCGTCCACAACGACGACGACGGCGACGGCCCGATCCTCGACACCCCCGCCGACTACGAGGACAAGGACCCGGCGACGCAGAAGTCCCTGCGCGTCAAGGTCGCCTCGACGGCGGCCGACAACGCGGTCGTCACCGTCGAGTACGGCTCCGACGGCCGGCCCGACCCGGGCATCCGGCCGTGGACCGGCGGCCCGGCCTGGCAGAGCCCCGACATCGAGGTACGCAACGCCAGGTCCAAGGCCGACCCCGCACGGTGGTTCAACGTGCCGTGGATCGGCAACCCGAACACCGTCGTGGCGAAGATCCGCAACGGCGGCGACCTGCTCTGCAAGGGCGTCGTCGTCGACTTCTTCGCCGTCGAGTTCACCACCGGCGACGGGCCCATGGTGCCGCTCGGCAGCGACACCCACGACATCAAGCCCGGCGAGGTGCGGGAATTCACCGCCGGATGGACCCCGACCGACACCGGAGGCCACTACTGCATCGTCGTGCGCATCCGGCTCTACCAGGACCCGACCGTCGCCGGCGTCGTCGAGACCAACATCTACAACAACGAGGCGCGGTCCAACTACACCCGCTTCGTCTCCGCCACCGCCTCGCCGTCCACCCGGGTGGCCGCCGAGGTCCGACTCGCCAACCCCTACGAGGCGTCCACCCTCGTCCAGGCGGCCGTGCACCAGACTCACCGCCTCCACCGGGTCTACCTCGACCACCGGTGGCTGCGCGTCCCCGGCGGCAGCAGCCTACCGGTCCGGATCCTCGACGAGGCACTGGCCGGCTTCCCGGGGCAGAGCGACCAGGAGCTCGAATCCCTGTGGGCACGGGACAACCAGGTCAGCGTCGAGGGCTGGGCCGCGCGGCCCTTCCCCACCGACTGCGGCTCCCGCACCCTCACCGGCGGCGCCGCCGTGAGCGTCGGCGCGGGCCGGGCAACGCTCACCCGCCTCACCGAGGCGGGCCTGAGCTGGGCCGCCGGGACGGTCGAGCACCTCGACGACGGCAGCGGCGCCCAGGACGGCGCGATCGTCGTGGTCGCCCAGGAGTCCGACCCCGACGGCGCCGTCGATCCGATCGGAGACCGGGTGACGGCCCAGGGGACCGTGCAGGGCGGACGGTTCACGGTGGAGTTCCCGCGTCCCCTGCAGTCCGAGTACGGCGTGCTGCAGGCCCACTTCCTCGGCGCCTTCGGCGCAGCGCCCTCCGACAGCGAACCGAGGGCGGCCCACGGGTGACCCGGACGGGCCGCCCGCACGGACGGCCCAGCGGACCCGCCGGACCGGCGAGCCGATGACGCTGAGGTCCTTGGACGACGGGGACGTCAGAGACGTCGGTGGCGACCGCAGTGCCCTGGCCGGCGCGAGCCGGCACCCTCCTGATGTCGAGCGGCCGCTCGAGCGGCTGCCGGGAACATCTACGTCGAGGTCGCGGACCGGCCAGCGGACGACTTCCCTGTGGGCCCGGTGAGGGAAGCCGACCGGCAGGTTGAGCTGCTGCGCCCGGGTCAGGCCTACGAGTGCTCCCGCTCCACGGTGGCCTGCACGGCCTGACGAGCCGAGCCTGCGCGAGGTTGGAC
This sequence comes from Kitasatospora herbaricolor, assembly GCF_030813695.1. Lineage (NCBI taxonomy): Bacteria > Bacillati > Actinomycetota > Actinomycetes > Kitasatosporales > Streptomycetaceae > Kitasatospora > Kitasatospora herbaricolor. Next base: position 128,569 of record NZ_JAUSVA010000003.1, on the reverse strand, counting down.
AGGCACGTGTGCGGATCGGCACCGGTGACAACACACCGGGCCAGCACCGTAGCCGGCGAGCCCGCGACCGAATCGCCCAGGGCCGTCCTCCAATCCAGCCGATGCAGCCCGACGGCCTTCAACTAGAGCACGTCTTCAAAGGTTGATGGCCCTCGCCAAGGACCCCGTCCCGGACGACGGCAGCGGCGACTGGGTCGCCATGTTGAAGAAGGCCGGGTTCGATCCGTGGACCAGCTCGCGTACGCAGGTGGGCGGACGGTGGACCGGAGCCGAGCTTCCTCTCGAGATGACGGTGTATCACCGCAATGTGACGGTACCCCGCTTCGCGATCGACCTGTATGGCAACCAAGACGGCACCACCCTCGCCGCTTACGCCGCTGAGCTCCCCGACGTGATGGACCTGATCGCCCGCTGGGCGCCGGCCGTCCAGGCCTTGGCCGCAGCCGCCCTCGGCCCCAGCTCCAGGACGCCCGCCGGTGAACGCCCGCCGCTTCACCGGCGGCAGGGCGGTGCTGGCGGTCGTCGCGGTGATCTGGTGGGTCGTCAACGTGCCGTACGCGGCGGCCGGCCTGACCGGGATCGGCACAGCCTGGCCCGATCGGTTGGCTGGCCGCGATCGTCCTGCCGACGGCAGGGATCTCCTGCGCGCAGCTGTTGCACCGGATCGAGGCATCGGGTGGCAGCACCGTCGGCAGCCGCCTGTTCACGACCCAGCCCGACGCGGTGCTGCGCGCCACCTCCGACCCGGTGCGCCGTTTTCGGCGCTCCGGACCGCACCGACGACCTCGCGCTCACCTTCGGCCCAGCTGGACGACATCCTCGTGGTCCACGCCGCAGGCCGCCGGCGTCCACCAACTGCACCACCGCGGCGTGCGGGTCGGCTGGGCCGCGCCGCTCGGTGACGGGCCGTGGGGCCGGGGCGGCTGGATCGCGGTGTTGCACCTGGCCGACGGCCGGGCCGAGCCGCTGCTCGCAGGCCTCGATCGGCCCCGCATCCACCGCGACCGCAGCGAAGCCCTGGACGCCCTTCGGATCGCTCGCGCCGTGCCGCCGGCCACCGCCGCGCGAACGCCCGATGCCGCGCGCTCGGCGCCGCGGACCTCCGGCTGGATCGGCCCACGCGCGACCGAGCCCGGCCTGGTGACGGTCCCCCGCGACCCGATCCTGCGCGGCATGCTCGACAACGACGCCCACCGCCCGCTCGACCCGGCCATCTTCGGCGACTACTGGCAACCGCTCGGCTGGACCGTGCAGCCCGCTGTGTGGCTGGTGACGGCGGAAGGCCACACGGTGGGCTGGGTCGAGCGCGGCGTCGTCGGTTCCGCCCTGTGGGTGGCGGTGTACGAGGGCTACTTCCTCGGCGACCCCGCCACCCACGAGCCGATCCTGCACGACACCCCCGAACAGGCCGCCCACACCGTCATGAAGGCCTACCTGCAGCAGGTGTGACCGGGCCCCGGCCCCGTCCGCGCAGGCGCGGGCAGAGCGAGCCGGCGGCCCGGTGCGCCCGCTGCCGGGGGCGTCAAGGTACCGCTGCCGAAGTCTGACATCCGGCGCAAGCTGCGCCGTGTCCCGGTCTGCTGACGGGAGGCCTGGCAGCCCGCCGACGGTGGGCATCGATGACGTGGCGGGAGGGTCGGCCTGTACCGGAATCACCATGACCGGAGCAAGGCGCTGGACGCCTTCACCGTGACGGGCGACGAGGGTCCGCGGCGGAGCGTGCGGTCGCAGGCGCGGCATCCGGTGGGCCTGTGGCGGCTGCGGGACCGTCCCCCCGTTGCGGAGGAGCGTCGTGGCTGACGCTTATGCTCGCGGCTTCAGAGGGCCGGCGCGCGTCGGTCCGATCGTGAGGAGCGGGCATGGATCGTCGTCGGGTGTGGTGGGTGGCCGGTACGGGTGTGGGCTTGCTGGCCGTGGCGGTGGTGCTGGCGGTGTTGGTGCCTGGGCGCGAGCCGGAGCGGTTGCCGGTGCGGGCGCGGGAGTACACCGACGTGCGGGTGTGTCTGTTGACGGACGAGCAGGGCGTGGCCGGCGCTCAGGCGGCCAGGGTGTGGGGCGGGATGCAGGACGCATCGGCCGCGACGAGGGCCCAGGTGTCGTTCCTGCCGGTGATGGGGCCGGGCACGGTGGCCAACGCGCAGTCCTACGCGAACACGTTGGTGCAGCGCAAGTGCTCCATGGTGCTGGCGGCCGGTGACCTGCCGGGGCAGGCCTTGCGGGCGATCGCGGAAGCCAACCCGAAGGTGCGGTTCGTCGTCGTCGGCGAGGGGGCGTCGGCGTCCAACGTGACAGCAGTCGCGCCGTCGGCGGACGTGCGGGGTTCTGTGGCGAAGATCGTGCTGGATGAGGGCAAGGCCTAGCCAAGCAGGGCAAGTCGCATTTAGGTGCACCTTATCCGTGCAGGTCACGGCCATTTCAGCAAACTTTTGATCATTTTAGGCAAAGACTTCCCCCGGGCTCTAGGTGACTCTTCGGTAACCCGGTGTGATTCGCGAGTTGCACTTGCTGATCTTGACTGGGGTCCCCCATGCCTGCGCGTCCTGCCCGCTCACCCCGCCGTCGGCGCGCCCTGCGCCGTCGTGTGCTGCGAGCGCTCGCACTGCTCACCGTCACGACGATGGGGCTGGTCCTGACGACGAGTGAGGCGATGGCGGACGGTTCCACGCTGCCCGCCTTCTCACTCGGTTCCTTCCACGACCTCCTGACCTGGTTCGGAGACGACACCCCGTCCTGGGGCGAGGTTCCCCAGCAGTCGTCGGGTTCGGCGGCCGGCCGTGGGCACGCCGTGTCGGCGGACCGCACCAGGGCGGGCGGGGGAGCGGGCGGCAAGGCGGGCAAGGGCAAGGGCGAGCTTGACGAGGCCAAGCCCTTCGCCCGTACCGTCAAGCCGGGGGTGAGCCGCACCACCAAGGGCTTCGACCCGGCGACCAGCAAGCGCAACGCCGCCAAGTCGAACGCGACCACCGACTACTTCGACAACGCCGACGGCTCGTTCAGCCGCAAGGTCGCCCAAGGGAAGATCAACTTCCAGGACGCCGCGGGGACCTGGCAGAAGGTCGACACGAAGGTCGGCAAGGGTGGTGACGGGCGCTGGCACGAGAGCGCCAACAGCCTCACCGTCGACTTCGCCCCCCAGGCCGCGGACGCCGCCCTGGCCTCGTTCGGCGTCGACCCCGCCCACAAGCTCGCCTACACCCTCAAGGGCGCGGCACCGGTTCAGGGCACCGCGGCGGGCTCGACGGTGACCTACAGCTCGATCCTGCCCGACACGGACCTGACGGTGGCCCCGATCACCTCGGGGGTGAAGGAGTCCGTCGTCCTGCACTCGGCCCAGGCCGCGAACTCCTGGGTGTTCCCCCTCGATCTCACCGGCCTGACCCCCAAGCTCAACGCCGCGGGCGGGGTGGACCTGCAGGACGCGACGGGCAAGACGCTGGAGGAGATACCGGCGGCCTACGCGTTCGACTCGAAGATCGCACCGGTCTCGGGGGAGCGGGGCACCACCCACGCGGTGACGTACGAGCTGGTCACCGACGCCGGGAAGCCGGCGCTGAAGATGACGCTGGACGCCGGCTGGCTGCACGACAGCGCCCGCGTCTTCCCGGTGACGGTCGACCCGTCCATGTGGGACCGGGTCAACACCACCTACGCGGAGACCGGCGCCGACATCCCGCAGGTCGACCACTCGATGGAGCAGACCATCAAGGTCGGCTCCTGGGACTCCGGCACACACTCGGCGAACTCCTTCGCGCAGGACTGGTACCACACCTTCGACGGCTCGGGCGTAGGCCTGGTCTCCGCGCACCTGTGGCTGTACGACATCTGGGCCTCCACCTGCACCCCGCAGTCGTTCTCCGTCGCCCAGGTCACCGAGCCGTGGGCGCCCAGCAGCGTCACCACCTACCCCGGGCCGTCGCACGGCGCGCAGATCGGCACCCTCACCCCGAACGTCCCCCATGCCTGCGCGAACACCTCGGGCAGCTCCACCGGCGGCGACTGGGTGGTCGTCTCGCTCGACAACAACGCCGTGCAGAACTGGGCCAACGGCACGACGCCGGACTACGGCCTGGCCATCTACGCCCCGACCAACGACAGCTCGCACTGGAAGCAGTTCGGCTCGATGGCCGACCCGGGTGCCGAGCCCTACGTCGTCTACGACTACAGCGGGAACGTCCCCCCGCAGGTGGAGGCGACCTTCCCGGCCAACGGCGGAGTCGCCAGCACCCTCACCCCGGAGCTGCAGGCGTTCGCCGACGACGCGCAGGTGTCCAGCAGCTCACTGAAGTACGAGTTCCAGGTCTACGACACCACCAACACCCAGGTCGTCGACTCCGGCCTGGTCACCGGCGGCAGCTGGAGCGTGCCGGCGGGCAAACTCAAGTGGGGGCAGACCTACTACTGGACGGTGCAGGCCCACAACGGCACCCAGTACTCCCCGCCGGCCCCGTGGTCCTCGCTGAGCGTCCAGGTGCCGCAGCCCGTCCTCACCTCCTCGCTCTCGCAGAACGGCGACGCGCGCGGTTTCAACCCCGCGATCGGCAACTTCACGAAGTCCGTCACCGATGCCCAGGTGACCGGCGCCGGACCGGCCCTGGAGGTGGTGCGCGACTACAACTCGCGTGACTCGCGCACCACCGGTGCGTTCGGCACCGGCTGGTCGAGCGTCCTGGACGCCCGCGCCACCGAGCAGCGCGACGCCGCGGGCACGCTCGTGGGTGTCGTGGTGACCTACCCGGACGGCTCGCAGGTCGGCTTCGGCAAGAACGACGACGGCAGCTTCTCCCCGCCCTCGGGCAGATTCGCCTCCCTGCGCGCCGTCACCGGCGGATACACGCTGACCGACAAGAACGCCACCGTCCACACCTTCACCCAGAGCCTGGGCACCGGCGCGTACGGCATCTACTCCATCGCCGACTCCAACGCGCGGACGATCTACTTCTACTGGACGGCCGGCCAGGTCACCGGCATCGCCTCGGCAGTCTCGGGCCGCTCCCTGCACTTCGACTGGTCCACCCCTGCCGGCGCCACCAATCCCCACCTCGTCCACGCCTACACCGACCCCGTCCAGGGCAGCAACTGGGCCACCGCACTGAACTGGAACTACACCTACACCGGCGACCAGCTGACCAAGCTCTGCTCACCGACCGACACCACCACCTGCAGCCAGTACAGCTACACCCCAGGCTCGCAGTTCCAGACCCAGGCACTCGACGAGGGCGCCTCCTCCCTCTGGCCGTTCTCCGAGGCCACGGGTGCCACCACCGCGGCAAGCGCGGTGAACACCAACGAGGGCGCCGACAAGGCCACCTACACCAACGTGACCCTCGGCCAGCCCGGGCCGCTCTCGGCAAGCACCGCCACCGGCGCCGGCTTCAACGGCACGTCCTCCTACGTGGAGATACCCAAGAGCCTGGCCAGCAGCGCCTCCCAGTACACGATGTCGATGTGGTTCCAGACCACCGCCACCACCCCCGGCGTCCTGTTCTCCTACTCCACCCTGCCGCTCAGCGCCGGAACCAGCGCCAGCCAGTACACGCCCTCGATCTATCTCGACGCGCACGGCCGCCTGAACGCCGAGTTCTGGAACTCCAGCGGCGTCGCCCCCATCATCTCGGCCCCCGTCAACAACGGCGCCTGGCACCAGGTGGTCCTGGCCGGCGCCGGATCCACCCAGACCCTCTACCTGGACGGCAACGCCGTCGGCTCCCGCAACGGCATGATCTCCCGCAGCGGCGGCTACACCAGCGCCCTGCAGGGCCACACCTACATCGGCGCCGGCTTCCTGGGCGGCACCTGGCCGGACCAGGCGCACTACTCCACCACCGGCAACACCGGCTACGCCACCTACTTCAACGGCACCATCGCGCAGGCGGCGGCCTTCCCGACAGGGCTCACGGCCGCCCAGGTCACAGCCCTGTACGCGGCCGGAAAGCAGAGCGGAAGCCTGCTCAACGGCATCACCCGGCCCTCGGGCAAGCAGTTCGCCGCAGTCACCTACGACACCAACACCGCCCAGGTCTCCCAGGTGACCGACGAGAACGGCGGCCTCTGGCAGATCGGCAAGCCGGCCGTCACCGGCTCCAGCCAGGTCTACCGCTCGGCGGTGATGGGCGCGGCCCCGGCCGGCTACTGGCGCCTGGGCGACACCGCTGGCGCCGGCACCGCCTACGACGAGGTCAAGTACGGTACCGGCACCTACAACGCCGTGACCCTCGCAACCACCGGGCCCTTCGCCGACAGCACGGCCGCGAAGTTCGACGGCGCCTCCTCCTACGTCCGGCTGCCCGCCACCGACACGGTCGGCACCGGAGCGAACTCCGTCGAGATGTGGTTCAGCATGCCGGCCGGCAGCACGGCCGGCGGCGTGCTCTTCGACTACGCGGGTGCCTCCCTCACCGGCGGCGCCCCCCGCAGCAACAGCTGGGTGCCCGCCCTCTACGTCGGAACCGACGGCAAACTGCACGGCAAGTTCTGGGACCAGTGGACGACGGCCTGGCAGATCGTCAGCCCCGGCGCCGTCAACGACGGCAAGTGGCACCACGCCGTCCTGTCCGCCTCGGCGACCTCCCAGTCCCTCTACCTGGACGGTGCACTGACCGGCACGACGCTGGGCACCCGCACCGCCTCACCCTCCGACTACGTCTACATCGGGGCGGGCGAGAGCTTCAGCTGGCCCAACGCCCCCACCAACGAACTCGGCTACTTCCCCGGCTCGATCGCCGACGTGTCCTTCTACCGCTCCGAGCTCTCCGCCGCCGACGCCGAGTCGCACTTCCAGAGCGCCCGCAACTCCACCGGCCTCACCCCGACGGAGACGGTGACGGTCACCGAACCCAGCGGCAAGACCCTCACCCACCAGTACGACCCCAACGCCGGCTACCGGCAGATCGCCGAGGTCGACGGCGCAGGTAACAAGACGACCTACGGCTACGACACCGGCGGCTTCCTGCACACCGTCACCGACCCCAACGGGGACGTCACGACCACCGGTCACGACGTGCGCGGCAACACCGTCTCCACCACCGCCTGCCAGAACCAGGCCGCCGGAACCTGCGCCACCAAGTACTTCACCTACTACCCGGACGCCACCACCGCGCCCCTCACCACAGCCGACCCGCGCAACGACGTGCTGCTGACCGTCCGCGACGGCCGCTCGGCTTCCGCCACCGACAACACCTACCTCACCAGCTACACCTACGACGCCGCCGGCAACAGGACCACCACCACCGGTCCGCCCGTGGCAGGCTTCCCGACCGGCCGGATCTCCGCCACCACCTTCAGCGACGGCAGCGCCACCTACCCCGCCGCCGACAGCGGCAACACCCCCGCGGGCCTGCCCGTGAAGGTCACCTCGCCCGGCGGCGCGGTCAGCACCATCGCCTACCTCCACAACGGCGACGTCGCCTCCACCACCATGGCCTCCGGCCTGAAGACCACCTACACCTACGACGGCCAAGGGCGCCCGCTCACCAAGACCGTCATCTCCGACAGCTACCCCACAGGGCTGACGACCTCCTACGTCTACGACGCCATGGGCCAGGTCGTCCAGGAGAGCAACCCGCCGATCACCGACCGGGTCACCGGCGCCATCCACACCTCCGTCGCCTCCACCGTCTTCGACAACGACGGCAACATCACCTCCCAGACCGTCGCCGACACCACCGGTGGCGACGCCCCGCGCACCCGCACCACCACCTACAACCAGTACGACCAGGTCGCCAGCCGCACCGACGCCAACGGCAACGCCGGCGCAGCCAACGGCGCCACCACCTCCATGACGTACGACAGCAGCGGCAACCTGACCCGGGAGACCAACCCCGCCGGCGCCGTCCTCGCCTACGGCTACGACTCCAACGGCCAGCTGCTCACCCAGAGCCTGCTCAACTACACCGGGGACCCGACCAACCCCACACCCGCCACCACCCTGGTCGAGTCCTCCCGGGCCTACGACCCGGCCGGGCGCCTCGCGTCGATCACCGACGCCATGGGCAACACCACCGCCTACACGTACACCGACGACGGCCTGACCGCGACCATCACCAGGACTGATGCCGCCGGCACCCACAGCTACGTGGAGCAGGCCAACGTCTACGACGCGGCGGCCAACCTCGTCCAGCGGACCACCGGCAACGGCGCGACCGTCACGCAGTACCAGGTCGACGCCGCCTCACGCACCACCACGACCACCCTGGACCCCGCCGGCGTCAACCGGGTCACCAGCGTCTCCTTCACCCCCGACGACCTGGTCGCCACCTCCAACCAGCACGACTCCTCGGGCTTCGACCGCACCACCTCCGCCACCTACGACACCGCCGGCCGCGCCCTCACCCAGACCCTGCACGGCGACTCCTCCGGACACCCCGTCGGCTGGTGGAAGCTGGACCAGACTTCCGGCTCCACGGTCACCGACAGCTCCGGCACCGGCACCACCGCCGCCGTGACCAACCCGGTGACGTGGGCGAACGGCGCCGCCAACCTGGCCGGCGCGAACGGCTGGATCGCCACCAACGGCCCGGTGCTGAACACCGCCTCCTCCTACACGGTCTCGGCCTGGGCCAACCTCGCCGACACCTCCGCCGACCACACGATCGTGGCCCAGGGCGGCACCAACACCGAGGCGTTCTTCCTCCAGTACTCCAAGGCCTTCAACAGCTGGGCCTTCGTCTCACCCAGCGCGGACGCCACCACGGGCGTGACCTTCGCGGCGGCGGCCGCCTCCGGTCCGGCAACCACCGGTACCTGGACCCACCTGGTCGGCGTCTTCGACGCCTCCGCCGGCACCATGACGCTCTACGTCAACGGCACGCAGGCCGCCACCGCCACCAACACCACGCCGTGGAACGCCACCGGGCCGCTGGCCATCGGCAACGCGGTCCTCACCGCCGGCAACCGCCTGTGGGGCACCACCCACAACGGAGCCATCTCCAACGTCCAGGCCTACCCCCGCGCCGTCAGCGCCGCCGAGGCCGCCACGCTCTTCAGCAACGGCCGCACCGGCGGAACAGCCGGCTCCTCCGGCGAGCAGACGACCAGCTACACCTACGACCAGCGCGGCCTCGCGAACTCCGCCACCGACGCCAACGGCAGCACCAGCACCTACGCCTACGACGAGGCCGGCAACCGCACCGTCACCTCCGGGCCGGCAGTGTCCGTCGAGATCGGCGGCGGCGCCCCCGTCATGGCCCACCCGACCACCACCTCGGGCTTCAACACCTTCGGCGAGGAGGTGGAAGAGCTCGACCCCAACGGCAACCAGGTCACCCACACCTACGACGCCAACGGTGAGGAAACCTCCACCACCGACCCCTCCTACCTCCCGCCGGGTGCCAGCACCCCGATCACCGCCACCACCACGACCACCTACGACGCCCTCGGCGACGTCGTCACCGCGACCCGCCCCGACGGCAGGTCCAGCAACTACCTCTTCGACCAGCTCGGCCAGCTCGCCCAGGAGACGACCCCCGACGGCAGGAAGACCCACTACACCTACGACGTCAACGGCGACCGGCTCTCCGTCACCGACGCCTCCGGTGCCGTCCGCCAGGCCACCTACGACTGGCTCGGCCGGCAGCTCACCTCCACCACCCTGGAGCGCTACCCCACCGCCCAGACCATCACCAGCACATCCTCCTACGACGTGAGCACGGGCAACCCCTACGGCACCTTCCTCACCTCCACCACCTCCGCCGAGGGCCGCACCACCTCCTACGCCTACAACCGCGCCGGCGACGTCACCTCGACCACCGACCCTGCCGGCAACACCACCAGCTACGCCTACGACTTCGCCGGGCGGGTGCAGAAGACCACCAACGCGGACGGCACCTCGTCCAGGGTGGCCTACAACGCACAGGGCCTGCCGCTGTCCACCAAGCAGTACACCAAGGGCCCCTTCCCCTTCCTGCTCACCACCACGTCCAAGACCTACGACGGCGTCGGTAACACCCTCTCGACTACCGACAACCGCGGCAGCACCTCCACCTTCACCTACGACGCCACCGGGGTGATGACCAACGAGGTCCAGCCGGTGTCCGCCACCGCCTCCATCACCACCTCCTTCGGCTACGACGCCGGCGGACACCGCACCCGCTTCACCGACGGACGCGGCAACTCCTGGAAGTACAGCTACAACAGCTGGGGCAAACAGGAGAGCGTCCTCGCACCGGCCGCCGGCACCTACACCTCCGCCGCCGACCGCACCACCAGCTACGTCTACGACCAGCTCGGCCAGCTCACCCAGGTGACCCAGCCCGGCGGCGTCGTGAACTCGATGTCCTACGACCTCTCCGGAAACCTCGCCTCGCAGTCCGGCAGCGGCGCCGAAGCCGCCACCGCCACCCGGAACTTCACCTACGACACCCTCGGCCAGGTCCTCACCGCCGCCACCGCCACCGCCGGCACCGTCGGCCAGAGCGGGTACCAGAGCGCCACCAGTGAGGCCTTCGGCTACGACGACCGCGGACACGTCCTGACGGCCACCGGCTCGGCAGGGTCCAGCTCCTTCGGTTACGGCAAGGACGGGCTGCTCTCCTCCCGCACCGACGCCGCCGGCACCACCTCCTACACCTACGACAACGCCGGCCGCCTCGCCACCCTCGCCGACCCCGCCACCGGCAACACCCTCACCTACACCTACAACGCGCTCTCCCAGCCCGCCACCGTCAACTACGGCGCGAGCGGCCAGAGCCGGACCTTCACCTACGACGTCCGCCACCGCCTCGCCACCGACACCCTGACCTCCGGCTCGACGACGCTGGCGTCGATGGCCTACGGCTACGACGCCAACAGCAACCTCACCTCCAAGACCACCACCGGCGTCGTCGGAGCAGCTGCCCACACCTATAGCTACGACCTCGCGAACCGCCTCACCTCGTGGAACAACGGCACCGCCACCACCGCCTACTCCTACGACGCCTCCGGCAACCGCACCCAGGTCGGCTCCAACGTCTTCACCTACGACGAACGCGACCAGCTGACCTCCGACGGCCAGCACACCTACCGCTACTCCGCGCGCGGCACCATGACCGAGGACCGAGTCGGCGGCACACCCGCTGTCTACGCCTCCGACGCCTACGGCCAGCAGATCGTGGCCGGCCAGCAGACCTACAACCTCGACGCCTCCGGCCGCGTCATCACCGCGGCTAACCAGGTCAGCGGCACCCGGACCTTCCAGTACACCGGCGGCTCCAACCAGGTCGCCTCCGACGGCTCCAACACCTACACCTGGGACCCGGGCTCCGGCCTGATCGGGACCAACACCCCTGGCGGCGCCGCATCCACCGGCCGCCTCGCACTCACCGACCAGCACGACGACCTCGTCGGCCAGTTCGCCACCGGCTCCACCACACTGACCGGCTCCCGCAGCTACGACCCGCTCGGAGGGGTCACCGCGACCTCCGGCCTGATCGGCCAGCTCGGCTTCCAGTCCGGCTGGACCGATGCGACGACCGACAAGGTCAACATGGGCTCGCGCTGGTACAACCCGGCGAACGGGCAGTTCCTCAACAAGGACACCGTCTCGCTCAACCCGGCACCCACCTCGGTCTCCGCCAACCCGTTCGCCTACGTCAACGACAACCCGCTCGCCGGCACCGACCCCTCCGGCCACTGCTCCTGGTACGACGTGGTCTGCGGAGTCAAGAGTGCGGCCAGCTCCGTCGCCTCCACCGTCTCCTCCGCCTGGGATGCCGGCAGCGCCTACGTGAGCGCCGCCGCCGAGTGGGCGGAGCAGAAGGCGGCCCAGGCCTACCACTACGTCGAGCAGATCGCCACCGAGGTCGTGCTCACCGTCCAGCGGACAGTCAGCACCGTCGTCACCAAGATCGTCGACTCCGGCCGCCGCGTCTACCGAGCGGCAAGACGCACCTATCGCAACACCGTGCGGACCGTCAGAAAGGTCATCAAAAGGTCGGTCGCCATCGTCCGCACCGCCTACCACGCAGCCGCAACCAAGGCGAAGCACGTCGCGCACACCGTCGGCAAGGCGGTTGCCGTGACGAAGGCAGTCGGCCACGCAGTGGCCAAGACCGCTGCGAAGGCCGCCTCCGTCGTCAAGCAGCACGCGGCGGCGATCACCTCCTTCGTCGCCTCGGCCGCGGTCTTCATCGGCTGCGAGGCCGCAGTCGGTATTCCGACCGCCGGAGCTGGCGCGGTGGCTGGCGCCGCAGCCTGCGGCGCCCTCGCTGGCGCAGCTGGCGCAGCCGTGGACCAGGCCTTCAAGTGCCACGAGGGCAAGCAGGGTGCCTGCTCAGCCGGAGCGTTCGGAACGGCTATCGCGGTCGGCACCGTCGGCGGAGCGGTCGGAGGAGCCCTGGGCGGCGCCTTCGGCGGCAAGCTCGCCAGTACCGCGCTCGGCGACCTCCTGCCCGCCTTCGCCACCAACGCCATCGAGGGCGCGGCGATCGGCGGTGCAAGCAGTGCGGCGAGCAGCGCTGCCGGCTACGGCCTGACCTGCGGCAACAACTGCTCCTGGTCCGGTGCGGCGAGCGCCGGCGTCAACGGCGCGGTCGACGGAGCCATCAGCGGCGGTATCGGCGGCGGCCTCTTCGGCGGCAGCGGCAAGGGCAAGAGCAAGGGATGCGGCGGTGCCCCGCACAGCTTCACCGGCTCCACCCCCGTCCTGATGGCCGACGGCACCACCAAGCACATCGACCAGATCAAAACCGGCGACCAGATCACCAACGCCGTCCCCGACAAGAAGAACACCGAGATCCACACGGTCACCGATGTCATCGTCACCACCACCGACCACGACTTCGTCGACCTCGCCATCGCCCCTGCCGCACAGTCAAAGACGCCTGGGCGCGGGGCGAAGACCCTACTCGGCCTTGCCGCAGGCGTCGCAGCGCTCACCCTCTGGGCGGCCGCGCCGCTCCAGCAGGCACAGGCCGCCGAACTTCCCGCCGCCGCAACCATGACTGAAGGGGCGGATTCCGGACCGGACGTCCAGAACTCCACGCTCACCACTACCTATCACCACCCTTTCTACGATCAGACTCAGCACGCCTTCGTTGATGCTCAGGACCTCAAGCCTGGCGACATCCTCCAGACCCCCGACGGCGCCGCCACCGTCAAGGAAATCCGGCTCCACCATGCCGATTCCACCACCTACGACCTCACCATTGGTGACCTCCACACGTACTATGTGGAGGCTGGCAGTACGCCCGTACTGGTCCATAACTGCGAGTTCACTGATCGGGCGGAACAGATTCGCGGGGTAATCCACGACGGAACGAAGGATGGAGGGCGCCCTTATAAGAATCAGACGGTCGCTGTCGTTCGGGCAGATGCGGGTGAAGGGAAGCCGGTCGACGTTGTTGCGGCAAGTGGAGATGGTCTGACCGATACACAGGCGGCTTCCCTGCAACCTGGTGAGGTGGCAGCTAAGAATGACCCCGAGTTGCATGCTGAAACTAACGCCATGCAACACATCAACGACAATGGCTGGACCCTTTGGGATGGCGGCGCAAGCCGAAATGTATGCCCGTACTGCGAAAACTCCATCCGCAGTGCAGGCGGGGCGCTTACAGGGCCATCCAGTTGGAAGGGTAGGATAAATTACTACCTGAAGGGGATCCCCAAATTCCAGTTTAGGTTTGGGCAGCGATCGTTCACATTCAGAGGGGGCGGTAACTAGTGGATAAGGCGAGCATTGAGAGGCGAGTGCAGCGTGCCCGTGTGGTGGTTGCGCGGTTCGGGCCAATCCTTGAGGCTGGATTGTCGCAGGAGTGGTCTGGAGTTGTCACCGGCGAGCCCGACTGGCCGGAATTGTGCCACTCGGTGTCTTTCATTTGTGACGAATCGTCGAATGTCGGCGTGGAGACCTTCTCCAGTCTCTTGGAAAGCATCGGAGGTCTACTCGATCTCTGGGATGAGGATCCTCCAGGGGGCGCATACTATCCCTATAAGGCTGCGGAACTTATTGAACTGCATTGCCGTCAGGTCACAGGAGATCTTCCCGACAATGCCCCAGTTGGCCTGGGGGAGTGGATCCAACGTTTTGCTCGTCATGTTGACTGGCAGTTGGAACGCAGCGGAAGTAACCTTGAAGCCCCCCATTTTTTCGCTGCTCTAGAGGAGTCCCTCGAGGTGAAAGCTAATCAATTGAGCGGCGCCGACGAAACCGCCTTTCACATGGCGATGGAAGCCTCGCGGGAAGCAGCAGCCCGTTACCTGGGAGCGCTGCGTTCGGCGCTTGCGGCCCCTGGTGCTCAGTCGTAGATGGCGATCTTCATGGTTGAAGAGAGCCTTACCGGCGGCAGCGGCAGCGGCAGCGGCTGTGGCGGGGGTGGGGGCGCGGGCTCCGGCACCTGGGGTGACGACGGGCTGTGCGCAGGCCGCCGTCAGGTCGACGCTGACCGGCGGGCGCGCCACGAGGCCGAGCGCGAGCAGGCCGAAGTCGCGGCTGCCGATGGGAAGCCTGCTGGCTCCTGGTGGCGCCGCACCTGACCGGCCAGGTCGGTCCGGCGGTGTCCGCTCGGGCCGACCATGCTCATGGGCGGGGCGGGGCGGGGCCGGACGCCTTGGTGCCCGGCCCCGCCCGCGCGCCCGACGGGGCCGCAGACACGTGCGTGTGACCTTCCCAGCGCGGGCCGGGCGAGGCGCCGACGGCGTCGGTACGGTCCCGGGATGGACAGGATGTTGCGGTTGGCGGTGGCGCAGAGCACGGTCCCCGAGGACCCCCGGGACCAGGCGGCGATCCGGGGGGCGGGGGAGGAGATTCGGGCCCTGATGGTCGAGGCCGCAGGGGCGGGGGCGCGGTTGGTGCAGTTCCCGGAGGGCGCTCTCGTCTACCCGGACAAGCACGTGGTGGCGGCCGGCCCCGACGGCACGCTGACGCCCGTGGACGGGTCCGGCGCGGCGTGGGACGTGCTGCGCGAGGAGGCACAGCGGATCGCGGCGCTGGCCGGGGAGCTGAGCCTGTGGACGGTCTTCGGATCCCTCCACCCGCTCACCCCACCGGCGCGGCCGCACAACAGTCTGTATGTCGTCTCCGACGAGGGCCAGCTGGTCACCCGGTACGACAAGCGGTACCTGTCGAACACCGAACTGTCCTACCTCTACACGCCCGGCCGGCCGGAGCCGACGGTGTTCGAGGTGGACGGGTTCCGCTTCGGCCTGGCCATCTGCATCGAGGCGTACTTCCCCGAATTGTTCGCCGAGTACGAACGCCTGGACGTCGACTGCGTCCTGGTCTCCGTGATGGTCGACGACCCGGCCCGCGCCACCGTCGCCCAGGCCTACGGCACCCTCTACAACTACTGGCTCGGCTACGCCGTCCCTGCCCAGTACGCCGCGAACGCCCCCTCCGGCATCGTCGCCCCCGGCGGCCGCTGGCTCCACCGCGCCCCCGCCGACAACCGGCCCGCCCTCGCCATCGCCGGTGTTGGGGACGAAGACGTCGGGCAGCGCCCCCATGAGGTCGGGATCGAAGAAGTTCTTGACCTCGTCCCAGAGAAGATCCGACATGCGGCCATGTTGCCTGGTCAGCGCCGAGAGCGCAGGTCGATTACGCAGTCGGCCTCTGGTTCACTGCGACGATCGGCAGCAGTGTCGCCCCGGCGGGCCTGTCGATCTGCCGGGGTGTCGGCCCGGCCGGGGTGGGGACGTCGGCGAGTTGTTCAAGGAGGCGGTCGATGGCCGCTTGGCCGTCATCGACGGCAGCCTGCTCGTCCTCGGTGAGCGGGATCGCTGCGTGCATCTTCTGCAAGTTGGCTTTGGCTTCGAGGAGTTGGGCCTTGGTCGAGTCCTTGGGGGTGTAGAAGTCGCAGCGCGCGCAGGCCATTGCGGTGGGAGTACTGCTCGAAGAAGGAGTAGGTGCAGTAACCGTGTCCCAGGTCGTAGTGCTGCCAGGGCTGAGCCTTCCCCCGGGAGGTGGACACGGGGTTTCATGCGGCGAGGGTGATCCTACGGGACGCCGCTGTCTGCTGTTCGAACTGGACCGGGCTGAGGTAGCCGAGCGTGGAGTGGCGACGGCGGAGGTTGTAGAAGGAGACCCAGCGGAACACCTCGAGCCTCGCCTGATGCTGGCTGGTCCAGCGGGCCCCGTGCATCAACTCCCGCTTCAGCGAGGCGAAGAAGCTCTCCGCCGCGGCGTTGTCGTAGCTGGAGCCGACCTTCCCCATGCTCCGCCGGATCCCGTGGCGTCGGCAGAGTCCCGCGAACTCGGCCGAAACGTATTGGGTGAGTTCAACCGGTCGTTGCAACACCGGGCTGTTGTAGTGAGCGTAGCTGCTCCTCGAAGACCTCGGCCGGGGTCTTCCAGCCAAGGATCTTGCGGGGTCGGTTATTGATCGCCAGGGCGACGGCTTCGAGGTCCCCGGCGGACCACCGGGACAGGTCCGTGCCCTTCGGGAAGTACTGACGCAGCAGCCCGTTCGTGTTCTCGTTTGTGGGTCGCTGCCAGGGCGAGTGCGGATCGGCGAAGAACACCTTCGTCCCTGTCTCGAGCGCGAACTGGGCATGCCCGGAAAGTTCCTTCCCGCGGTCCCAGGTCAGGGTTTTGCGGAGCTGCTCGGGTAGCTTCGTCATCGACTCGGTCAGAGCAGTGTTCATCGCGACGGCGCCGTAACCGCCCAACGGCGGCCCGTTCTTCACAGGTGGCACCTCGCCCCAGCCCTCCATCCTCGGTAGATGCACCAGGAGTGCAGATCGGCTGCTGCGCTCGACGAGCGTGCCGATCGCGGACCGGCCCGTCCCAATGATCAGATCGCCTTCCCAATGCCCCGGGACCGCGCGGTCCGCGGCCTCTGCAGGACGTTCACTGAGGACGACATCCGCAGTGACATGCCCTTGCGGCTTGTTCCGTGACCTCGACCGAGGCTCTCGAAGTGCCCGCCCGGTGCGGGCAGGCGACCAGCTCCCGCTTGAGCGCACCACGGCCCTCGATGAACAGCGACTGGTAGATCGCCTCGTGGCTGATGCGCATGGACTCATCCTCGGGGAAGTCGGCCTTCAACCGGTGCGAGATCTGTTCCGGGCTCCATGCTGTCGCCCACCGCCTGTCCTGCCGGTGCGGCTTGTTCAGCCCCTTCCACGGAGGCGTCTGCGGCCCCGCGACGACCGTCCCGTCAGGCCGGTGAACGTTCCCCGAAAGCCTCTCCTGCACGTACTCACGCAACCGGTCGTTGCCCAGGAGCTTCGCGCTCTTCGGACGCTTGGCCGCCTGCTGAGCCTTCCACTGGGCGACCGTCGCGCGGTACTCCTGCTTGCCGCCGCGCGTGGCGGCGTTGCGGCGCAGTTCGCGAGAGATTGTCCCGGGGTCACGCCCCAGGGCGCGGGCGATCTCGCGCACGCCCTTGCTCATCGCCCTGAGGATCGCGATCTCCTCGCGCTCCTCGAACGTGAGGTACCGGCCCGAGGGCTCGGCCAACGAGATCGGAGGCATGCCGCCAGCGTGACGAAACCACCTCGCACCCACCGGCCACGACACGCCGACCGCCAGTGACGCCTCCACCGTCGTGACCCCTGTGGCGATCAGGCGCCAGAACTGGCGCTGCACGACCCGAGACGGATCAGGCCGTCCCGGCGAACGCATCGCCGGCCGCAACGTACGGTCAGCGCGCCACTGCCGACGCCGCTCCTCCGGAACATCGCTGGTCTTCAAACGCCAGTCCGCTGTGGCCACGCCGCACCCCTCCGAGATCAGGGTGTTGCGACGACCAGTTGAATTCACCTTGAGAGCCCCTGTCCGAGTGGAAGATCACGCCGTCGACCAGGCCGCCGCGGGTCGCCACCGCGGCCTCCAGGGCGTCAGCGACCAGGCGAGTGCGCATGTGGTCGGCCATCGACCAGCCCACGAGCCGGCGCGAGTGCAGGTCGATGACGGTGGCCAGGTACATCCACGAGCCGCCGACCGGTAGATACGTGATGTCGCCGACCCACCGGACATCGGGCCCGCCCGCGGTGAAGTCCCGTCCGACCAGGTCCGGCGCCGGCGGCACGCTCCTGTCCCGGACGGTGGTTCGGCAGCGTTTGCGCAGGTGACGGCCGATGATTCCGTGCTCACGCATCAGGCGGGCTATCCGCTTGCGGTTGACCACCCGACCTTGGGCCCGCAGTTCCGCGTGCACCCTCGGCACCCCGTAGGCGCCCCGCGTCTCCCGGTGGACCTCGCGGATCTCGCCCACCAGCGCGGCCTCCGCCGCCGCCCGGTCGGCACGCGCCCGAGCACCGGCCTGCCAGGCGTAGTAGCCGGATCGGGCGACGCCCAGGACCTCGCACAACCGCTGGACGCCGAACTCGGCGGCGTGGGTGGAGATGAAGTCCCAGCGGCGGGCCCTCACTTCATCTCCCGTGCGAAATACGCGGCTGCCCGGCGCAGGATCTCCTTCTCGACCTGCCACTCGCGTTCGGCCTTGCGAAGCCGCGCGAGCTCGGCCCGCTCCTCGGCGTTCAGCGTCTGCCCGGTCGACGCCGGCTCGGCATCGGCAGCGCGTACCCAGTTCCGCAGGGTCTCATGGTTGACCCCGATCTCCTTCGCCACCGCCGCGAACGTGCGCCGGCCCTCCGAGGCCCCGTACAGCGCGACGGCGTCACGACGGAACTCGTCCGAGTACTTCGACGGACGTCCCATCTGGACTTCCCTTCCTGGATCTACAAGATCCAAGTGTCAGGGTGTCCCCGTCGCGGGGCAAAGCTCAGGCTCACCGGTTGCGGCGGCGCTTTGAGCTCCTGCGGAAACGGGTCCTTCTCGCGTCATGACCTCGCTGTCGGTCGCCTGTGCGAGGATCCCTGGACTGCGGCGCAAGGAGATCAGCATGGGCACCTGGGACATCGGCCCCTTCGACAACGACACCGCTGCCGACTTCGCCGGTGACCTTGATGACGCTCCCGTAGGAGAACGGGAGAAACTGGTTCGCCGCATGCTGAAGCGCGCTGCCGACTCAACGGACTATCTCAATCAGTCTGATGGTGAGCGGGCTGTGGCCGCCGCGGCCCTGATCGCCGCACAGTACGGCGGCGAACCGACCTGCCCAATCTACGGCCCGTCCGAGCCATTGCCGACATTCCCTGCAGACCTCGCGATGCTCGCTGTCGACGCGCTGGATCAGGTAGCGGCGGAACAGTCAGAACTTGTCGACGGCTGGTTCGACGCCTCGGCTGGCCTGCGCTGGCGTCAGGGGGTCAAGAGACTCCGTGACCTCCTCGAACCTCCGATCAAGCCACAAGAAGACGCGCTCTTCGAGATCTAGGCAGTCACGCTCTGCTATCGGCCACGGAAGTTGAGCCAGAACCCGTTCTCGTGGACAAAGTCAGAGCTGCGAGTGTGTGGCGCCACCCTCGGTTCTGGGAACGGAAACGGTGGCGGGTCGCTGGCGGCTGAGCCCGGGCGGCGCCGGCTGCTTGTCCGGCCCGGGGGTCGGGGCGGGTCGTACGCTGGTCAGACAGGGATGGAGCGCGTCCGCCGGGCGAGGCGGACGCGAGGCGAACCGTAGGGAGAGGGTCCCGAAGGTTCGCGCGCCGGGCCCGGCGAGTGCCGACGGTGTTCGCCGGCCCGGTCTGCCCGTGTGCCGCCGCCCCACCCGCTCAGCGCGCCGACCAGATCGGGCACCCCGGGGCGTGCCTCCCTCTGGCATCCTCTCGCCCATGCCGAATGACGCCGCCCTCCACCTTGTCGATATGACCAACCCGCACGACGTCGCCGCCGAACTCCGGCAAGAGCTGATCGACTGCTGGATCGCGGTCACCAACGCCGGCGGCGCCGCGGGATTCCCGTTCCCTCCGGTCACACTCGACGACGTCACGCCCGTCGCGGACAAACTCCTCAGCCGTCTCGACCCGCAGCAGAGTCGGCTCCTCATCGCCCAGGTCGACGGCGTCCTTGCCGGATGGGTCATCCTCAACCGCGATCCCTACCGACTCGTCGGGCACTGGGGCACCGTCCACCATCTCCAGACCCACCCCACCTTCCGTGGCCGCGGAATCGGATCCGCCCTCGTCCACGAGCTCCGGAAGATCGCCCGCAACGAGCTCGGCCTGGAACAACTGCATCTGGCAGCCCGGGGCGGCGAGGGCCTGGAGGACTTCTACGGGCGGCTCGGATGGCGTGAGATTGGTCGCTGGCCCGACACCCTCCGGCTCGCACTCCACGACACCCGCGACGAGGTTCTCATGATCCTCGCGCCGCTCTGATCACAGAGGCATTCAGACAGTTCCAACACCCGACGTCACCATTAAATGTGACCGAGGACGTAGAGCTCCGGGCATGCGCCGACTGGCTCAACGAGTTTGCTCCAGAAGCGCCTTGATGGCATCCCGGTTTGCGGGAAGGCCGATGCCCTGAAACCAGGACGCGATGAGGTGGGTATATCGCCAGCACACATCGCGGTCCGCGAGCGCTCTGAGAAAGCGGTGCTGGGCGGGTGTGAGCTCAGCCCCCGGGCTGTAGCCGGACGGGAAGGCCGCAGCCAGCAGGGGGCCCCAGTCGTTGCCGATGGTGAGGTTGCTGCAGAAGGGCACGCAGGCTACGGCGACCGCGAGCAGTTCCTCGAAGTCGTCGGTGCGTTCGATGGCCGCAGACAGCAGGGCGTGCCGTAGACGGCCTTCGATCTGCGGTAACGGGTCCACGATCCAGGGGTCGGCGGCGGTGGGCTCCGGGAGCCAGGAGTCGACGGTGGCCGGTTCGAGCAGGGCGTTGAGGATCACCTGCGTTGCCTGGGTGTTGCCGATACAGCCGGGTGCCAGCGCCGCGCAGGCCCGGACGGCGGGGTCGGGATCGGTGAGCAGTTCGCTGGTGTCCTCGCCCCAGGCCCCGATCGTCAGAACCGTGGCTGCGCGTTCACGCCGGTCGGTGCTCTCGGCGAGTAGACGTCGGAGAAACTCGGTGGTGGTGACGATCCGTCCGGCCAGGTCTGGAGCCTGCAGGAGTGCAGTGGCAGCGCCGAGGGCAGTCTCCCGGACGGCTGGGTCCGGGGCGAGCAGGTGCGCGGTGACGGCGTTGCAGATCGGTCCGCGAACGGCTCTGACGGCGTGGGTGGCTCCCGGGTCGTTGCCGTCTTCCGCGCCGGTCCTCTCGCCGTAGGCGGCCGAGTCCGCTACCCGGCCCAGCCATTCGAGCAGGGCGGCGCGCAGCGGCCGGGAGCGGTCGTCCCAGGGAAAGTAGCTCTCGTGCCGGGCCAGCGTGCGGTGGTCGTCCAGGATCGTGGCGATGAACAGCGCGGCCGGCGCCGTGGCGCTGTACAAGGAATCCTGGTGCAGGACCGACATGTCGAGCGGCCCCAATGCCTCGGCCTGGACCTCCGGCTCCTCGGCCAGGAGTTGGATCAGGCGCAGCGGCGTGTCCTGCGCCGGCCCGTAAGCGTGCTCCAGCGAAGACCAGTCGGTGTCCTCGATCAGAGAACGCGGATCAGGCAGGCAATCGCCGGCCGCTTGACCGTCGATCGGGTTCTCGTCCTGGAGCGTCACAGGAGAAGCATCACCCACCCCACTGACAGTCCCCGCAATCGGGACGCCAGAGAGCTGTCGTCGGCATGCCGTTGACCCAGTGACCAGCATCTTCATCCACGGTGATCCGTCGCAGGTGCGGATAACATGTGGTCGACGTCCAAGCCGGCGGCGTCGGAGACGGTCACCGCGTCGTAGGGGGAGTACCACTGACCGCCCGTCAGGGTGCAGCGTGCGCCGACCTCGGGTGCCTGGACGGCTTCGTCGATGATGACCTCGCGCCTGGTGTCACAGTCGTCCTTGTCGGCGTCGATCCAGTGCCGGAAGGCGGTGCGGACGTAGCGGGTGCGGTCCTCGTCCGTGACGGGCAGCGCGTCGAGGGCGTCCAGCAGGGTGGTGCTGACCACCTCGCCGGGGGCCCGGTGGGCGGGCGCGGCCGGCTGCGCGGCGCCGGCGGGGGAGGCGAGGGCCGCGCCGAGCAGCAGGGTGGCCGCGGTGGTGGCGAGGGCGCGCGTGGTGGTCCTGGGTCCGCATCGGGGAGAGTCCGCTCTGTGATGATCCGTCACTTGTGGATTGTCCTAGCGGGCCCGGGTCGGTGCGGGGAAGCTGATCGGGGCGCGGTTCACCCGGGCGGGGAACAAGTCGTACAGGAAGGAGCCCGGTGCACAGCAGCCACCGGTCCGTGCCCGCGCGCCCGGCGGCCGAGCACGGCCTGGGCGGCTTTGACCGACGGCCGACGTGTCGCCTCCCCGGGCCTGGGCGGCCGGACGCAGTCCGTCGTGCAGGCCCCGGCGGGGGAGGCCGGGTCGACGCTGTACGCCGCCCGGCCGTTCCCGAGGTGCGTCGGGGCGTGGTGAAGCTGAGGCGGTGGCCCTCACCGGGAGATCCCGGGGGCGCTGGACAGGCAAGGGGTGCCTCGTGGCCGGTCCGGGAGCCACCTGGGGCGGGGTGGCGTGGCCGCTGGCTGCACATTGCTGCCTCTTGGGGCGGCGAACGATTTGGGAGTTGCGAGTTTCAGTAAGCAGGGCAGGCGCATTCCGCCGGAGCCTGGCGGAACGGCTCGGGTTCACGCCGGGTCAGATCGCCCGGGAGGTCCGCTGGGACGAGGACGCCTACGAGGATCCGCGCTCGTCGTTCAATTGGGTCACCGGGTGGGAGGCCGCCCGTCGCGCCGTCGGAGGAGGGAGCTGCAGGATGCGGACGCCGCCGATGGTGGTGAGTCGTCGGGCCGTCAGACGTGCCTGGGTGTCGTCCGGGGAGAAGACCCACAGTCCGGGAATGAGCAGCAGGTGGTGGGAGCCACGTCGGGCGCCCCGGGCGAACTGGTGGAGGTAGGGCCGGGGATCGTGGGAGGCGGAGCCGTGGTCGAGATAGAAGACGGGGTCGGGCAGGCCCAGCCGTGCGGCGAAGGCGCGCAGGGCGTCCAGGCGGCCTGCCAGGCCCGCGAGGTCGTTCGGGTCGTAACGCAGGTAGGCGGCGGGGGGTAGCGTCACGCGGCTGTCTGGTGTGGGCATTGAAGGCCCTTCTTTCCTCTGTGCTGACATGAAGCGGCCGGTGGCTCGGCGCTTTGATGCCGGATTTTTCCCTTCTGTTGGGTGTCCGCACGAAGCCTGAAGGGCCTTTGCCACGGGTCACCAGAAGGGGTGGAGAACCGTGTGATCGACAGGGGATCGATCGATATGTGGGTCACCTGTGCCGGGGGCGCGTGGAGGGTGACTCGGATGGTCGGGTGTCGGAGCGGCCGACGGACGCCAGTCGCGGGGTCTCGTGCGGAAGTTTCGGCATCCGGCGCGGAGCCGGGAGGCGTGGCGCCGGAGCCGGTCAGGATTCGGAGGGCCGAGATCAGGAGGTTGGGCATTTGTAGCGGACCGATGGGGGTACGGGCCACTCGGCCGGCGACGTGCTCTGGTCGGAGCTCGGACTCGGCGGGGAGCCGGGTCACCGGAGTCCGGCCTTGAGGCACAGGCTCTCGTACTGTTCGGCGCAGATCTCGGCTGCGGAGTAGAGTCCTCCGGCCATCACGGTGGAAGCGACGTTCGCTTTGGTCACCAGGACCGGGGTGAGCAGCAGGGAGGGGATCCGGTCGCCGTCGCGCTTGGTGACCGACTGGGCCACAGCACTGACGTTCAGGCCGTTCAGCAGGTAGGCAGTGACGTCGCCGGCGGCCTCGGCCTCCTGCCGGTAGGGCTTGTAGATGGTGTAGGCCTGTTCGTCGGCCAGGACCCGGCGTACGGCGTCGATCGAGGCGTCTTGGCCGCCGACCGGCAGGCCGCTCATGCCGGATGACCGGAGGGTCTCGATGATCGCCCCGGCCATGGCGTCGTTGGCGGAGTAGACGGCCTGGAAGCCGCCTTTGCCGAGTGTGCGGACGGCCTCGGCCGTCCGACGGGCCGCTGTCTCGGGCTTCCAGTCGCCGGACTGCTCGTAGGGGATGCTTTTGACCTTGCCGTCGAGTGCCTGGTGGGCTCCGGCCTTGAGGGCCAGGGTGTTGGGGTCGCCGTCCGCACCGTTGATCATCACGACGTTGGCGGTGGCGGCTTTGGGGCCGAGCGCGTCGATCAGGGCCTTGCCCTGCAACTCGCCGGTCCGTTCACTGTCGAAGGAGACGTAAGCCGTCACCCTTCCTGCGGCGAGGCGGTCGTAGGAGACCACCTTGGTTCCCTGCCTGGCGGCGGCGTCCACCCAGGATGCGGTCCCCGCGGCGTTGACCGGGTCCAAGAGGATCACCCGCGCGCCCTTGGCCAACAGGTCGTCGAACTGCTTTCGTTGGATGTTCTCCTGGCCCTCCGCATTGGCGTACGCGACAGTGCAGCGGCTGCAGAGGCCGGTGACGGCGGCCTCGATCAGCGGCCGGTCGAAGGACTCGTAGCGCGTGGAGGACGTGTTCGGCAGCAGCAGTCCGACGGTGACGGGCGTGGGGGGCCCGCCCTCCGGCGGCCTCTCCTGGCCGCAGGCCGTCAGCGGGAGGATCGTCGAGACGAGGACTGCGCTGAGGAGGAGGCGTGTCGCTGTGTCCATGTGCTACCTGCCTGCTGAGGCCGCGTGCGCCGCGGCGGGGGCGAGCCAGCACCGGAGGTGTTGGCGGGCGGTGTTCCGTGCAGCCCGACGGGACCGTGTGACGGTCGCCGACCATGCCGGCAGTGACGGTCCCCATGCATGGCGCATTGTCTTCATATGTGAATTCAGTACCTATTTGCGAAGGCTGCGGGGAGGCTAGTCCTTCGGGTCCATCTCGTCAAGGTCGTATCAAGGTGACTGAAGTGCCCGATTTGCAGGTTCTTGACTCCCGCCTCCGGGACATTTAGGTTCAAGGCCCGATTCGCAAGTGAGTACGTAATTCATATATGTGGAAACGAGGCTTCTGATGCCACAGCTGGACGGAGTGCTGTTCTTCCCGGTGACGCCCTTTGGCGCCTCGGGAGCCATCGACCTGCCGGCGTTTCGCGCACACCTCGCACGGGGACTGGCCGCGGGCCCCGGAGGCGTGTTCGTGGCTTGCGGAACGGGTGAGTTCCACGCCCTGGACGTGGCCGAGTGCGAGGCGCTGATCCGCGCCGCCGTGGAGGAGGTGGCGGGCGCGGTACCCGTCTACTGCGGCACCGGCGGCCCGCTCCCCGTCGCCACCCGGCTGGCCCGCGTCGCCGAGAGCTCGGGCGCGGACGGCCTGCTGCTACTGCCCCCCTACCTGGTTTCCGGGCCGCCCCAGGGGCTGGTGGCGTACACCAGTGCGGTTGCGGCGGCCTCGGAACTGCCAGTGATCGTCTACAACCGGGCCACCACCCGCTTCGACGAGTCCACAGCGGTCGAGGTCGCACGTATCCCCAACGTCACCGGATTCAAGGACGGTATCGGCGACCTGGACAGCCTCGCCCGCATCGTGAAGGCGATCCGAGCCGCGACGCACGGCTCTGGCAAGGACTTCCAGTTCTTCAACGGCATGCCCACCGCCGAGGTCACCGTCTCGGCCTACCGCGCTGTCGGCGTCGAGCTGTACTCCTCCGCGGTCTTCTGCTTCGCCCCGGAGATCTCCCTGGCCTTCTACGAAGCGGTCACCACGGGCAACGCCGAGCTTGCGGACCGCCTGCTCGGCGAGTTCTTCAACCCTCTGGTGGAACTGCGTGACCTGGTCCCCGGCTACGCGGTCTCCCTCGTCAAGGCCGCCGTGACCATGCGCGGACCGGACGTCGGCGGGGTGAGGCCACCGCTGGCCGACCCCATGCCCGAGCACCTCGAACGCCTGCGGGAGATCCTGGCCGCCGGCCTGGCCGTCGTCGACATGCCGTGGAGCGCGACATGAGCGACACCGTCCGGATCGCCGGGATCACCGTCACTCCTGTGGCCTTCCGTGATCCGGCCCTGCTGAACGCGGTCGGAGTGCACGAGCCGTACGCCCTTCGAGCGATCGTCGAGGTCACCACCGACGCGGGTCCGACCGGGGTGGGCGAGACCTACGCCGACGAGGAACACCTGGCCCGGCTGACCACCGTCTCGCACGCCCTCATCGGCCAGGACGTCTTCGCGCTCAACGCCATACTGGCCCGCACCCGTGCGGCGCTGGGGGGCAGCACCGGCGACGACAGCCACGGCCTCACCGGAAAGATCACCACCGGTGGCACCGTCGACCGCGTCTACTCCCCGTTCGAGGTCGCCTGCCTGGACATCCAGGGCAAAATCCTCGGACGCCCGGTGTCGGACCTCCTCGGCGGCGCAGTGCGTGACGAAGTCCCTTTCAGCGCCTACCTCTTCTACAAGTGGGCCGCCCATCCCGGACACCAGCCCGACAGCTGGGGCGAGGCGTTGTGCCCGGAGCAGATCGTTGCCCAGGCACGCACCATGGTCGACCGCTACGGATTCACCGCCCTCAAGCTCAAGGGCGGCGTCTTCCCGCCCGATCAGGAGGCGGACGCGATCCGCGCCCTGCGCACCGCCTTCCCCCACCTGCCGCTGCGCCTCGACCCGAACGCCGCCTGGACTCCCGAGACGGCCGTCCGGATCGGCGCCGAACTCGACGGCGTCCTGGAGTACCTGGAGGATCCGACCCCGGGCATCGCCGGCATGGCAGTTGTCGCGGGTGAGGTACCGATGCCGCTGGCGACGAACATGTGCGTGGTCGGGTTCGACGATGTCGAGGACGCCCTGCGTGCCGAAGCTGTGGGCATCATCCTCTCGGACCACCACTATTGGGGCGGACTGCACCGCTCCAAGATCCTCTCAGGTATCTGCGACACCTTCGGCCTCGGCCTCTCCATGCACTCCAACTCGCACCTGGGCGTCAGTCTGGCCGCCATGGTCCACCTCGCCGCCGCCACCCCCAACCTCACCTACGCCTGCGACACGCACTGGCCGTGGAAGGACGAGAGCGAGGATGTCGTCCGGCCCGGCGTGCTCGCCTTCAGGAACGGGTCGGTCGCCGTCCCCTCCACCCCCGGCCTCGGCGTGGAACTCGACCATGACGCGCTGGCCCGGCTGCACGAGCAGTACCTCGCCTGCGGTCTTCGCAACCGAGACGACACCGGGTACATGCGCAGCATCGACCCCGCCTACCAGGCGCTCAAGCCCAGATGGTGACAGCTGTCGGTTACGCCTATCCCTGGGACTTCACCGGCGATCCCGCCGCGGCGGACCGCGCCCGGGACGTCGGCGTCGACGTCGTGGCCCTGGCGGCTGCCTACCACAGCACCCGCGCCGCCACTCCGCACCACCCGCACCACCGGATCGTCGACGCGCAGCACGCGGCCTGCTACCTGCCGGTGCGCCGCTCGGCCTGGTCCGGCCGCCGGCTCGTCCCGGCCACGGCCGGGTGGACGGGTACGCCGGACTCGTTCCGCCGGGCCAGGGGCGCCCTCGCGGCGGCCGGAATTCCGGTCTGGGGCTGGACGGTGCTCACCCACAACAGCCTGCTCGGCCGGGCCAACCGCGATCTGACGGTCCACAACGCATTCGGTGAGAGTTACGCGTACGCGCTCTGCCCGCAGGCACCGGAGGTGATCGAGTACTGCGCCATGTTGATCCGCGAGGTGGTCGTCCTGGGTGAGGTCGACGGCTTGGTGCTGGAGGCATGCGGACCCATGGGTGTCGAGCACGGAGGGCACCACGACAAGATCGAGTTCGCCGGGTGGACAACTGCGCAGCGGCAGTTGCTCTCGCTCTGCTTCTGCCGCGCCTGTCGGCGCAGTCATCTCGGCGCCGGTGTCGACGGTGACCGGCTCGCCGCCCGGGTCCGGGCGGCCGTCGGCGCTGGGCCGGCCCCCGCAAGCGTTGAGGAGGCTCTCGGCACGGACACTGCCCGAGAGGTCCAGCGGCTGCTCCGGGCGGCGGGCGCGGACTTCCGCCGGCGGATGACGGCTGCGGCGCGGGACGCGGCACCGGACATCCGGATCACCGTTCACGGATCCGCAGACTCCTGGGCAACCGGTTCCTTCCCAAGCCTGTACCCCGCCGCCGGCGAAGGGGTCGACGCCGTCGTCGCCAACTGCTGGCCGGGCGTGCAGACCGGGGAGTCCGCGATCCGGCAGCTCGCCGCGATCGCCGGGACCGGGACGGCCGTCGGCGGCTACGTCCGACCCGAGACCGTCCGCCCGGTGGACGGCGGCTCGCTCCGGGAACTGGCGAAGCGGTACGTCGACGCCGGACTCACGGAACTGCACCTCTACCACCTCGGCCTGGTCCCGCAGGAGGGGCTGGACGTCCTGCGGGACCTGGTGGCGGAGGTGCGGGCCTGCGCGGGGGACCAGCCCGCGCAGCGGACCCGGCCCCCCGGACACCTGCCCTTCGCCGGGTGACCACCCGAGTGGTGGTTCACCCGGCGAAGGCGCAGCGCGGCAACGGTATCGAGATGGGAAGGACGATTCATGGTGGGAGAGGCAGGACGGCACGGCGTCGCGCTGCCCGGCCCGGCCGCCGAGCCGGCCAGGTGCGCGCCTGGCCGGGCGGACCGGAACCCGGATGCCTGTGGAAGTCCCGCCGGACCGGCGGGACCGTCGGCTCTCGTGTTCACGCTGGACCCGGAACTCACGCCCCGGCTCCGCGCGGACATCGTCGCGGTATGGACCGAGGTGACCAACGCGGGTGGGGCCGTGGGCTTCGTTCCCCCGGTGAGCGCCGAGCAGGTCCGGGTCGTGGCGGACCAGCAGTTTGCCGGACTCGGGCCGGACCGGCTGCTGATTGCCAACGAGGCGGTCACTGGGCGGCTGGCCGGAGTCCTGTTCTTCGAGCACCCACGGGTCGGCCACATGTGCCACTGGCGTCTCCTCAAGCGCGTCATGATCCATCCGAGCCTCCACGGCCGCGGGTACGGGATGCGGCTGATGGCCGAGGCCGAACAGGTGGCACGCGACTGGGGGCTGGCCGCGATCAGGCTGACGCTGCGTGCCGGGATGGGCCTGGAGACGTTCTACGGCCGGTGCGGGTACACCGAGGTCGGCCGCGTGCCCGGGGCGATCCGGGTGGCACCTGGCGATGACCGGGACGACGTCACGATGTGGCTCGACCTGAGTGCGCGCCGAACCGGCGGGTGATCAGGCACACCCGCCCTCGCACACGGCTTTGTCCCAGCCCACGGCCGCGGGCTGGGACGAAGCCGTGTGTTCTGCCTTTCGATGCGAGAAGGGGCACGCCGGCGGCGGGCGGCCTTGAGCGGCAGGCCCCACGCTCGGGATCCGGTCGACTGCACGGGATCGCCCTCGCGATGTCCGCCCGGCCGGTCCGGCAGCCCGGCACCGCGATCCTTCGCCTCTCGTACTCGTCGCTCTGTCCGCGACGGGCTGGTGGAAGCGGGTCGTCCTCCGTCCTGCCGCCACTGGTGGTCCACCCAGGAGCGAGGAGGCCGAACCCCACACCGGGACCTCCACCGGGCGGTTCGCGAGCCGGCACCTGTGCCGGTCGGCGACCCGTCATAACGGGCAGGCCGTCGCAAAGTCCGGTGACCCTGTGAGTGTGCCGGCCGGGCGGCGCCGAGGGGCCCAGCGGGCGGGCGCAGGCTTGTGGGAGGCGAGCCGGAGGCCGGCGGCGATCTTGCACCCGGCGGCACATTGAAGCTCCGGTCGTTCAGGGCGACCCGGGAAGGCCACCCCGTTCGACCGGAGCTTCGTTGCGTTCGTGACGGGCCGGGCCGGGCCCGGGACCCCTGCATCGCCCAGCAGAGTCACAGACTCACCGGACTCTGAACGGCCCTGCCCGAGCATGTGAGCCGAACTGTCGCCGCGCCGTTGAGATGCGAGGTTGGCCGGGTCAGTCGGAGGAGCGGGCCACGAGTTGAGTGGGATTGACGAAGCGCAGGGCGACCAGCAGCAGCACGGTCATGGAGGCGGTGTAGATGACCGCCATCGCGTCGATGGACTGGGTGGCGCGGATGCCGGCCGAGTTGACGGCCGAGAAGAGGTCGACCGTCAGGGTCTGGCTGCTGGGGCCCGAGGTGAGGAAGGTCAGCTCGAACATGCCGAAGGTGCGCACCATCACGAGGATTCCGGCAGCCAGCATCCCCGGCAGCAGCAGTGGTGACAGGATGCGGCTGAGCACCGTCCAGGTACCGGCACCGCACATGCGCGCCGCTGCCTCGATCTTCGGGTCGATCTGCTCGATGAACGGCGTCATCGTGAAGATGACGAAGGGAACGGACGGTACGAGATTGGCCAGCACCACACCCGTGACGGTGCCGGCCAGGTGGAACTTGTAGAGCACGGTGGCCAGCGGGATGCCGTACGCGATCGGCGGCACCAGGATGGGCAGGACGAACAGCATTGTGAGGATCTTCTTGCCGGGGAAGTTCCTCCGCGCCAGGGCGTAGGAGGCCGGTACGGCCAGGGCCAGTGAGAGTGCCACGACCAGGAACGTCACCTCGACGGTCGTCCACAGCACCGGGCCGAGGTTGAACTCCTTCCAGGCCGCCTTGTACCAGCTGCTCGTCCAGCCGTCGGGCAGCCAGCTGTCGAACCAACGGCGACCGAAGGAGTTGAGCAGCACGGTGGCGATGACGCCCACCAGGTTGACGAAGAAGAACGCCAGTACCGCCCAGGTGAGCCAGGCCCCGGGCCGCAGGGTGATCCTGCGGCGGGCGGGCGGGCCGGTCCTTGCAGCGGGCCGCTTGAGGGTGTCGTGACTCATCCCTTGCCTCCGGTCGATCCTCGGTAGAGCCGGGAGCGCAGGGCGGTGACGGATCCGATGACGGCGAGCATCAGCCCCGTCATGATCATCGCGTCGGCACAGCCCTGCGAGTAGTCGAAGCGTTCCAGCGCGGCCTGGTAGGCCTCGATGGAGACGACGTGGGTGCTGCCGTTCGGGTCCCCGACCATCATCGCCGAGGGGAAGACGGCGAAGGCCATGACGAACGTCAGGCAGAAGGTGGTCATCAGCCCGGGAAGCAGCAGCGGGAAGGTGACGTACCGGAACCGCTGCCACCAGCCGGCGCCCAGCGTGGACGCCGCCTTCTCCAGGCTGGGGTGGATGCCGGAGAGGTAGGAGTGCGTCAGCAGGTACGCGAAGGGGAACCCGCTGATGATCAGCGACAGCAGCACACCGGTGTAGTTCATCGTCAGCTTCACCGGTGAGGAAGCCGGCCCGAGCAGGTGCAGGGTGCGGTTGAACCAGCCGGCCGGGCCGTAGAACTCCAGGATGCCCTCTGCCGTCAGCACGGTACCCAGCGTGATGGGAACCACCAGCAGGGCCAGCAGAAGTCGCTTGCCACGGAACTCACGCCGCATCCGGTAGGCGATCGGCACCGAGGCACCGACGTTGATCACCGCTGCGGGGATGGCAAGCGAGAAGGTGGCCCAGACGGACTTGCGGGAGAAGGGCTCGGCGAAGAACTGGACGTAGGAGCTGAGGAAGCCCCCCTTGGCAGGTTGGAAGGACAGCTGCAGGCCGTACAGGAACGGGTAGCAGAACAGCAGGATCACCGCGAGCGCGCCCGGCAGGACCAGCAGCAGTGTCCGGTCCAGGCCGCGTTCGGCAAGGCGGTGGCGCAGCGCCGTCTTCGCAGTGCCGCCGGTGAGCGGGGTGGCGGTGGTGGACACGGGGCTCGTCATGATGCCCCCCTGACCGGCATGGGGAAGAACAGCGCACGCTCGGGATCCACGGCGATGACGATCCTGTCCCCGGGGCGGACCCCGGCGCGGGTCTTGAGGTGGATCCGGTCACCGCCGCCGGTCACCGCCTCCACCTGCAGGACCCGCCCGTGGTACTCCACGATCTCGGCGACCGCCGTGGCCGCCGGCCGCTCGTCCGGCCCGGCGATCCGCAGGTCCTCGGGGCGGATCGCGACGGTGACCCCCTGTCCGGCGCTCAGTTGCTCGGGCCCGACGGTGGTGCCCCGCAGTCGTATGCCCCGGCCCTCGGCGACGCTGCTGTCCTTGTCCGCCCGGGCGACATGCAGGGGGAACAGGTTCCGGTACCCCATGAACGCGGCGACATGAGGGTCGGCCGGGTGCTCGTAGAGCTCCGCCGGTGTGCCGATCTGGCTGACCCGTCCGTCCCGCAGTACCACCAGGCGGTCGGCCAGCGACAGGGCCTCCTCCTGGTCGTGTGTCACGTAGACGGTGGTGAGGCCGAACTCCTGGTGGATGCGGCGGATCTCGCTGCGCATCTCCAGTCGCAGCGCCGCGTCGAGGTTGGACAGCGGCTCGTCCATCAGCACCAGCGGCGGCTCCATGACGATCGCGCGGGCGATGGCGACGCGTTGCTGCTGGCCGCCGGAGAGCTGGCCGGGGTGCTTGTGAGCCTGCTCGGTGAGCCGGACCAGCTCCAGCACCTTGTCCACCCGCCGGTTCACCTCGGGCTTGGCGACACGGTGCATCTTCAACCCGAACGCGATGTTGGCGCGTACGGTCAGGTGCGGGAACAGGGCGTAGCTCTGGAACACCATTCCGAAGCCGCGCTTCTCGGGGGGCAGGGTGTCCACCCGCCTGCCGTCCAGGACGATCTCGCCCGCGGTCAGCGGCAAAAGGCCGGCCAGGCAGTTCAGGGCGGTGGTCTTTCCGCAGCCGGAGGGGCCGAGCAGGGCGACGAACTCGCCGCCCTTGATGGTCAGGTCCAACGGATACAGGGCGGTGTGCGTACCGTAGTCACGGCTGATCCCGCGCAGCTGCAACGCCTCCAGCTGCGAGTCGGTACGCTCTCCCGCCGTAGCCGCGGCGGGGGAGCGTCCGGTGGTGGTCACCTCGGTCATCGAGTTCACTTGGTCGAGCCGATCTTCTTGTCCCACAGGTCGAAGGCGGTGACCTGGGCGGTGGCGGGCAGGGAGTTCTTGATCGGGTTGTTGGCGATCCAGTCGTCGAGGGCGGGCTCGCCGAACTTCTGGATGGCCTGCCGGGAGGAGTCCGGGGCCTTGCTCAGCGGCACGTCCTTGACCGCCGGCCCAGGGTAGAAGTACCCCTGGTCGTAGGTCACGGCCTGCTGCTCCGGAGTGAGGATGAACTCCAGGAGCTTCATGGTGGCGATGAGTTGGTCGTCCGAGACGCCCTTGGGGATGACGCCGAACTGTGCGTCGCTGACCCAGGTGAAGTTGTCGAACTTGGCGACCTTCATGGACTGGGGGACGGTGCCCATCGCGCGCGGGTTGATGTACCAGCCGGTCGTGGTTGGGATCAGGTTCGCGGTCCCCTGGGCCAGATTGGTCATGATCGCGGACGTCTTGCTGGGGTAGCCGTCGACGTACTTGTTCAGCTCGGCCAGGTACGCCCAGGTCTTGGACCAGCCGTTGACCGGGTCCGCCGGGTCGGAGTCGCCCAGGAGGTAGGGCAGGCCCATCAGGAAGGTCCGGCCGGGCCCGGAGTTGCGAGGCTGGGGGTACTGGAACTTGCCGGGGTGGGCCTTGGCCCACTCCAGCAGGGCGCCGGGGGTGGTGGGGACGTTGGTGACCTTGACGGGGTCGTACTCCAGCAGCGGCCCGGAGGGGTACCAGACCAGTTCGATGCCCTTGTCCTGGGCGAGGGCGGCCATCGAGGCCGCCGGGGCCTGGTAGTTGGACATCAGACCCGGGAAGAAGGAGTGGTAGTACGGCTTGAGGTCGTACCAGAGATCGTTCTCGATTCCGGCGGACAGGCCGTCCGTGCCGGTCAGCACCAGCTGGATCTGGACGTTGCCGGCCTGCTGCTGGGCCTTCACCTTGGGGGCGACCTCGGGTGCCGTGCCGGTGGTGGTGGTGATGTTGGAGACGTACTCCGGGTACTTGGCCTTGAAGGCGTCGATGATCGGCTGTGTGAGCTTGAGGTTGCCGGCGACGTCGAGAACGTTCAGGGTGACCGGCTTGGACGGTTTGGCCGCCAGGGTGTCGGCGGCGACCTTGGCGGGGGCGTTGCTCCCGGGCGCGCCGCATGCGGTCAGTAGGAGGGCGGCCGTGCCGGAGACGGCGACGGCGCAGAGCAGGCGACGTCGGGTGGAGGCTCTGGAGACACTGGTGACTGCGTTGTCAGGCATGGCTGGGGGAGCCTTTCGGTGGGGGCCTTCGCGCCGGGTGGGACCTGGGTGCCGGAAGCAGGCGTCGGGTCGGCGTTGTGTGCGAGAGCAGGAGCCATGGCCGGTGGCGTGCGGCTGGGTATGGGACCCGCGTACCGGGTTCGCATCTGTTGGTCGGGGTGCGATGCATGCCCCGTCGTTCTCAGTGGCGGCTCGGGTACCCTGGCCGGCCTGCCGCGGATGGGGATGGTCCGGGGCGGGGAGGCGACCGAGCAGGCCGCTAATTCACATATGCATATTCACTGCACATCTGCGAACTGTGCTGGGAACTGTAAAGTGCGCATCGGCAGAGGTCAAGCAAAGACGCTGATCCGGGGCGCCGAACGGCGAAAGCCCGGCGACGGGCCGCGAAGGGCAAGGGACTTGGCTTCGCCCTCCCCTTTCCCCAGGTTCTCTCAGGCCGAAAGCGGCTCCGCAGGCCCCGGAATCTCCTGTTCCGTCCAGATGACCTTCCCGTCGGCCGTGTAGCGCGTACCCCAGCGGTGCGACAACTGGGCGACGAGCAGCAGGCCGCGACCGCCCTCGTCGGTGGTGCGGGCGTGCCGCAGCCGAGGGGAGGTGCTGCTGGCGTCGAAGACCTCGCAGATCAGCGTCGAATGCCGAATCAGCCGCAGGCGGATCGGACGATCGCCGTAACGGATGGCATTGGTGACCAATTCGCTGACGACCAGCTCCGTAACCATCGTGAGGTCCTCCAGACCCCACTCCGCAAGCTGGTGGGTGGCCAGCCGGCGAGCGTTGGCGACACCCGCCGGGTCGGACGGCAGGTTCCAGGACACGACCTGACGAGCACGCAGGACACGGGTGCGGGCCAGCAGCAGGGCGATGTCGTCCGACGGCGACAGTCCCGCCACCGCCGCTGCTCCCAGTTCGTCGAGCGTAAGGCCCGGTCGGGCCAGGGCGGCGCCCAAGCGGGACATCCCCTCGTCGATGTCCTGGCCGATGAGCCCGTCGGTGTAGATGGCTATCAGGCTGCCTTCGGGGAGTTCGACCTCGGCGGATTCGAAGGGCAGTCCCCCCAGACCGAGCGGCGGCCCGGCCGGCAGGTCGAGGAAGGTGACGGCGCCGTCCAGGGCCACCACCACGGGCGGCGGATGCCCGGCCCTGGCCATGGTGCACCGGGCCGTGACCGGGTCGTAGACGGCGTACAGGCAGGTGGCGCCCGTGACGGCAGTGGCGACGGCCTCGTCGCCGGAATCCTCCTCCGCCAGGCGGATCACCAGGTCGTCCAGGTGCGCCAGTAGCTCGTCCGGAGGCAGGTCCATGTCGGCGAGCGTCTGTACTGCCGTGCGTAGCCGGCCCATGGTCGCCGCGGCATTGATGCCGTGCCCGACCACGTCGCCGACCACCAGTGCGACGCGGGCACCGGACAGTGGGATCACGTCGAACCAGTCCCCGCCCACGCCGGACCGCACGTCCGCCGGCAGATAGCGCGACGCCACCTGCAGGGCCGTGCCGCCCGTGACGCCGTGCGGGAGCAGGCTGCGCTGCAGTGCGAGGGACGCGACGTGCTCACGTGTGTAGCGGCGTGCGTTGTCCACGCACACGGCGGCCCGGGCGACGAGTTCCTCGGCCAGCAACAGGTCGTCCGGTTCGAAGGAGGCCTGGTTGCGTGACCGGACGAAAGTGGCCAGCCCGAGGACCACCCCGCGCGCCCGCATCGGTACGACCATCAGGGAGTGGAGTCCGAATTCGCGGATTTTGGCGGCCCTGGCGGGATGCTCGACCATCCACACCCGGTCGGACGGATCGAGGACGGGCGTCAGAATCGGCTCGCCCTCGATCAGGTAGCGTCCTTCGCCCGACGGGATCAGCCCCATGACCTGCGTGCCGACCTCGGCCACCGACTCGGGGCAGCCCTCGCGGACCGACCGCTGCCCCGCGCGCCGCATCATCGGCCTGCCCGTGATCGGGCCCGAGGCCGGCTCCTCGCCCTGGAGCACCCCCTCCAGCAGGTCGACGAGTACCAGGTCGGCGAGTCGCGGCACGGCGACATCGGCCAGTTCCTGAGCCGTACGCATGATGTCCAGCGTGGTGCCGATCCGGGCGCCGGCTTCGTTGAGCAGACCCAGCCGCTCGCGGGCCCGCCAGCGGTCGGTCACGTCCGTGCCCATGTAGCAGACGCCGATCACGCTGCCGTCCGCGTCGACGAGCTGGTAGAAGGAGGTCGAGAACGAGCGCTGTCGCCTGGGATCCGCCAGGGTCCAGCCCTGGTACTCCCAGTCGATCACCGGTTCGCCGGTGTCCAGCACGGTGCGCATCCGGGCCTCGATGGCCTCGGTGTCCAGGCCGGGCAGCGAAGCCCCCATACGGCGCCCGAGGCGCTGCTCGCGCGGGACCCCGCCGTAGCGTACGAGGGTCTCGTTCATCCAGAGGTAGCGCAGATCGGGGCTGAGTACCGCCATCCCTATCGGTGCCCGCGTCAGGAACCCTTCGAGCACCGGCGCGGTCACCGCGCCGGACGGTGTCCGGGCCAGATCCACTGCGGACAGAATGATGCAGGCACGTCCGTCCAGGTCGAAGGAAGATGCCTGCAGGCCGACATCGATCCGATGGCCGTCACGGTGGCGGACCGCGACAAAGCCGCTCCAGCGCCCGTCCGCACGGCACCGGTGCGCGGCGGCGGCCACCTTCGTGACGTCCTCCGGCGACGCCAGCAGCGGGGCGGCCGACCGGCGGACGACAGCGGATGCCGGATAGCCGAGCAGGTCCTCCGCAGCGGCGGTCCAACCGACCACAACGCCCGCCGTGTCGATCACGGCCGTCGCGGCGGCACGCGTCAGCTTGACGGGACCGTCCGTTCCGCTCGGCGTGACGCTCCCGGAGGGGTGTCCGGCGCCAGGCCGGTCCGCGGACGACATGAGTCACATCACCATCCAATCCCCACCCCATGGTCCCGCCCTGTTCGGGCGGGCGCCACGTGGCCGCACCCGAGGATCGCCGGTCGGTGCGGGCAGCCCCGGGGCCGTGCCGGTGCGGTGGTCCGGTATGGCGTTTGCCCGTCCCCGGCGGGCCCGCCGGGGACGTCAAGGGGCGCTCCGGCGGCCCCGGGCGGCTCCGGTGAGGCGGCTGAACAGGTCCAGTCCGGCCTGCGGGACGAGCCCGAGATGGTAGAGGTGCAGTTGGCTCGCGCCGGACTCGACGAGCAGGTCGACCAGTTGCTCGGGGCTGATCCCGCCGAGAGTGCGGGGCTGCAGGAAGGCGGCAAGCCGGGCGCGTCCACCGGCCGGTGGTGCGAGCGCGCCGAGCGCCCCCTGCGAGTGCTCGGGGTCCTCCCAGCCGCCTGCGACCAGGGTGTCGGCGCCGTGCCCGGGGTCGTCGGCCACCGTGGCGAACGGGCCGGTGGCCCACGGTTCGGCGTCGGCGTGGAGCGCGACGTGGACGCCGGGCCGGGCGTCCCTGGCGGCCGTCACCATCCGGCGGCGGAAGGCGGCGGTCAGCGAGGTCCGTACGGTTCGCAGGGCGTCCGCAGTACTGGTGCCGAGTGCTTCTTCGACGGTCCGCGGTGCTGTGGTGCAGGTGGCCCTCACTTCGGTGGCGAGCCGGTCGCTGTCGATGCCGGCCCGGTGGTAACGGTGTCGGCAGGCGGTGCAGAAGCAGAGGGAGAGGAGTTGTCGTTGGGCGGGGGTCCAGCGGGCGTGTTCGGTTTTGTCGTGGTGTCCGGTGTGGTCGATACCGAGCGGTCCGCAGGCTTCGAGGACGATGCCGGTGGGTTGTCCGAGCCGGATGATTTCGGTGAGGAGGGTCTCCGCGTAGTCGGCGACTTCCTCGGCGGCGGGGCAGAGCGCGTAGGGGTAGGTGTCACCGTAGGCGTTGTGAACGGTGAGGTCGGGGTTGGCGGTGCCGAGGGCGGTGTTGTGGGTGAGGACGGTCCAGGCGTGGACGGGTAGGCCGGCTCCGGTGAGGGCGGTGCTGGCGGCGCCGAAGGGATCGGGGCCGGTGATCCAGGCGGGGGCGAGCGGGGTGAGGCGTCGTCCGTGCCAGACAGCGGGGCGTACGGGGACATAACAGGCGGCGTGGGTGGCGTTGACGACTCGGTGCCGGGGGTGGAGCGGGGTGGGAGCGCGGGTGGCGTGGTAGGCGGCAGCGAGCGCGACGGTGTCCACACCGGTGGCCAGGATGCGGTCGACGGCGGCGGGGTCGCCGACGAGGTCCCACGGGTAGACGTAACCCGTGGTCGCCCCGGCGGCCGACACGGATGTCGTCATCGGGGCCCGACACACCGGTGGCGGGGGTCTGTTCCGGGCCGATCATGCGGATCCCCCCTCACCGCATGCCGCACAACCGCCGTGACCGGCGGCAGCGGATCGCGGAACGCGACCCGGTTGATTCTGATGGGGACGCGAGGTTCGCTGATGGCCACAGCAGGCTCCTGGGGATCTCGGGACCGGGCCTGTCTCCAGGATGGCCCCGGCCGCGGATCCGTGAACACGCGAGGGACGCTTGCAGCATGCCGTGAGCCGTTTTCCTGCGACCGCCCCCCAGGGGTGCGGAGCCGGGCTGTCGGGTCAGGGACCGCGCCCGCTGCTCGCGAGCCGCACCGGGCTACGGACCAGACCCCGGCGGTGCCGTCGTGCAGTCCGCTCTTGGGGAGCCGCCGTCGTGGCGTTCATTCGGTCAGGCGGGGGACGCCGAGGGGATTGGCCTCCTGCAACTCGGGCGGCAGGAGATCGTCCGGCCAGTCCTGAAAGGCGATCGGTACGAGCCAGCGGTCGATGGCCTGCGCACCGACCGAGGTGTGCAGGGCGGAGGTGGCGGCTGGCCAGGGGCCGCCGTGGTGCATGGCCCAGCACACGGCGACGCCTGTCGGCCAGCCGTTGTGGACGAGGCGTCCCGCCTTGCGCCGGAGGGCCGCGGCGACCCGGGCCGCGGCGTCGCGGTCACCGTTTGCGGCGTGGACCGAACCGGTGAGACTCCCCGGCAGCCTGGCCAGGGTCTCGCACAGGGCTTCGGTGGCAGGGTAGGTGACGATCAGCCCGGCCGGTCCGAAACACTCCTCGTCGAGGGTTCCGGCCTGGGCGGCGAAGGACTTCAGGGGTAGCTGCCAGACCCTGGGGGGCACGGACCACGCGCCGTCGGAGGCGGTTCCCGCCGCGAGCGGTGTGAGCTCCTCCATCGAGTCCAACTCATGGGTTCGGGCGAGGTAGGAGCGGTGGATCCGCACCGTGAGCACCGGGCCGCCCCGGGTCTGTCCGACCGCAGCGGCGAGGGCGGCCAGCAGCGCCTCGTCCTCGGGCACGAACAGCAGGCCGGGGTTGGTGCAGAACTGGCCGCTGCCCTGGGTGAGCGAGGCGGCGTAGCCGGCGGCGATGGCGTCGGCCCGTTCGCGGGCAGCTTCGGGCAGGACGACGACCGGGTTGAGGCTGCCGAGTTCTCCGTAGAAGGGGATCGGGTCCTCGCGTCCGGCGGCCAGGTCGAACAGTGCCCGTCCGCCGGCGAGCGAACCGGTGAATCCGACTGCGCGGATGCCCGGGTGGCGGACCACCGCAGCTCCGGTCTCGAAGCCCTGGACCAGGGACAGTGTGCCTTCCGGGGCGCCGGCTGCGAGGAGAGCGTTGGTCAGCACCCGGGCGACGGCGGCCGAGGTGTTCGGGTGGCCTTCGTGCGCCTTGACCACGACCGGGCATCCGGCCGCGAGGGCGGAGGCGGTGTCGCCTCCCGCGACGGAGAAGGCGAAGGGGAAGTTGCTCGCGCTGAAGACGGCCACCGGACCGACCGGTTGCATCATGCGTCGCAGGTCCGGTCGTCCGATCGCTGGGTCGGCCGGGGTGACGACCGCCTTGATGAAGCCTCCGTGGCGCAGTACGCGGCCGAAGAGCCGCAGTTGGTCGCTGGTGCGGGTGACCTCGCCGCGTAGTCGCGGGAGGCCCAGGGCGGTCTCGGTGTCGGCGACCGCGACCAGGGCATCGGTCTCGTCGTCGAGGGCGTCGGCTGCCGCGTCGAGAGCGTCGGCCCGCTCGTTGCTGCCGAGTCCGGACCAAAGAGGGAATGCGCGTTCCGCGGCGGCGACCGCGTGGTCAAGTTCCGGCAGGGTGGTTGCGGGGTGTGGCTCACCCGTCGGGAGACCGGTGCGGGGCGAGAATCCCTGGATGTGCGTGCTCACGTGTCAGCCTTCCGCGTCGAGGTCGGGCGAGCAGAACTCGCCGCCGAGATACCTCGCATCGAGTGGGTGAGCGGGGTCGTGCTCAACAGCCGCCCGGTGCTCCTCGGCGTCGTCGAGCGGCTCGTAGCCGAGCGATCGGGCCTCCGCGAGGGAGAATCGGCTCCGGGTGTTGGCGGAGACGCCCCACACCAGGCGAAACCCGGGCGACGGCGCTGTGAGGGACGCCTCCAGGAGCCTGGCGCAGTCGTCCGGCGAAATCCAGGTGGCCAACTGCCTGCTGTTGCGGGGCTTTTCGAAGCACGACCCGATCCGGATGCACACCACGTCGAGCCCGTAGC
The DNA here is from genome assembly GCF_030813695.1 of Kitasatospora herbaricolor. Lineage (NCBI taxonomy): Bacteria > Bacillati > Actinomycetota > Actinomycetes > Kitasatosporales > Streptomycetaceae > Kitasatospora > Kitasatospora herbaricolor. Next base: position 88,297 of record NZ_JAUSVA010000003.1, on the reverse strand, counting down.
GGTCGTGGTAGAGGCTGCCGATCGCCTCGCCGGCGACCTTGCTCACGCCGTAGAAGGTGTCCGGCCTCGGAAAGAGGTGGTCGGAGATCTCCGAGCCGTCCAGCGGGTGGAACCCCACGGCGTGATTGCTGCTCGCGTAGACCACGCGGGGAACTCCGGCCCTGCGGGCCGCCTCGAAGACCGTGTAGGTGCCCTGGATGTTGACCTCCAGGATCCGCTCCCAGGGCGCCTCCCCGCTGAGGCCGCCGAGATGGATCACGGCGTCCATGTCCTCGCAGGCTTCCCGCAGGGCCGCGAGGTCGGTGACCGAGGCCTGCCGCAACTCGATGTCCTCGCCCGGTCCGGGCGGGGGCAGCGGTGCGATGTCGAGCAGCCGCAGGGTGCGGCCCGGCCGGGCGAGCCGGGAGCGCATGAGGGTGCCGACGACGCCCGCGGCACCCGTGATCAGAACTCGCATGGACACGTTGCTCCGTCTCGCCGTTCGTCCGGCCGTGCATTGAGGCGAGTTTTACAGAAGTGAGGATAGTTCGCAATAATGAACTAAATCTGCATATGTGAACAACTGTCGGCCGTCCGGCGCTTCGGCCGTGCCTTGTGCTATCGGATGCCCTCACGGCGCAGTGTCTTGGCGAGCTCGTCGCAGTGGCGCCGCACGGCGTTGCCGACCCGAGCGATTTCCTGGTCCGACACGTGGGTCAACGGCATCGCGCAGCTGATGGCGTCGTTGGCGGGGATGCGGTAAGGGACCGGGGCGGCCACGCACCAGACCCCCAGGGCGCTCTGTTCGCGTTCCAGCGCCCAACCGTTCCTGCGGGTTGCGTCCAGCTCCGTGCTCAGGTCGGAAAGCCCGCCAACCGTGTGCTCGGTCAGTCGTTGGAGATCGCCGTCAGGCAGTACCCGGGCGACCTCACTCGGGGTGAGCTCGGACAGGAGCGCCTTGCCCAAAGCCGTCGCATGGGCCGGAAGCTGCCGCCCGACCCTCGAAATGAGCCGGTGGGAGTCGGTCGCCTCGCGGGTGGCCAGATAGATGACGTTGGGGCCGTACAGGCGCGCATAGTGCGTGGTGTAGCCGACATCGGTGCGCAGCAGCTCGAGCTGGCGGACGGCGAACCGCAGTACCGGGTCGCGGTCCAGGTAGGCCGTGCCGCACAGCAACGCGTGGGGGCCGACGCCGAAGACGGTATCCCCCTCGACGCTGGACTCGAGCCACCCCAAGGAGACCATCGTTCGCAGAAGGGCGTGCAGACTGGAACGGGGGTAGCCGGTGCGTTCATGCAGTTGCCCGAGCGTGAGGCGACAGGGGGATGCGGCAAGCGCCTCAAGGATCAGCATGACCCGCTCGGCCGACTTGACCGGGCCCCGCCCGGACTGCTCTTCGGTCGACATGTTGTCCACGTGGACATCTCCTCCCGCAACGTAGGTCAATATCGTACTCAAATGAGGATGATCTCCGCAGACAGGAACTGGGTTCGCATACCAGAATGCTGGGAGGCAGCGGTGAAGGCCCCTGCGGACGTCGCCGTCATGAGGACCGGGGGTCGTTGAACGCGGTGTACGCCCCTGCGGCGCACACTCATCCCGTCCTACGGACGCCGTGCACAGCCCCCCAGGCGGCGTCCGCAGGACGGTGCCGCATCCCCGCCTGGCAACCCTGCGGACGCCCGCGCACGCTGGGCGGCGGCCGGGGCCGCCCCGCAGGTACATGGCATGTTCACCGGAACCAACCTCGTGCCGGGCCCCGGAGCCGGCTGAAGCAGGTCGGCCCAGCGTGGCCGGCCCCGAGCCACCGGCGCCGTTTCCCCAACCGGGACGTGGACAGACGCGCCCCAGGCCGCCGGCCTGGGACCACCCCGACCTGCCGAACCCCATCGGCAACCGGGACGAGCCGGGCCCGCTGTGGCTCACCAGCTCCACGATGCGGATGCTCCAGCGCCTGGCCGGCCCGAAGCTCGGCCTGTGCGAGGCGCCGGTCATCCACGAGGCCTGGACGGCCTACTCGACCGAGAACATCCTGGAGAGCTTCCGTCAGGCCCTCGGCTCCGCCCGCGACACCGCCATCGCGGAGAACGACTTCGTCACGCTGGAGTACGTGAAGGCGATGTATTCGAAGTTCGTGTCCACGATCGGCCCTTCCACCGCGAATCACAAAATGCGCCTGCGCACTGTGGCCCACCGTGCTGCGTCGCTTCGGGCTCGCTCTGCCGCTGCTCGCGTTGGTCTCGCTCGGCTTCATTCCGCTCACCACGGACGCCGGCGAGTGGTTGGCGGAGCACGTGCCGGAGAACACTCTGGTGGAGCGGCACACCGAATTGGGTGACGGGCTTCTGCCGTGGGCCGTCGGGCTGTTTGTCCTTGCGGTGGTGCTGGGTTGGGTGGCGTGGCGTCCGGACCGGGCGCTGGTCTGGCTGTCGGCTGTGGCGCGCCAGAGCGCCGGCCGGCCGTGCGGGTCAAGGCCGCAGTGGTGGCGCTCGCGATTCTCCTGGGCGCCGGGGCGGTCGTCCAGGTGTACCGAATCGGTGACTCGGGCGCGCAGGCCACCTGGCAGGGCGTCACCACCGTAACCACGAACGGGACCGGACGCCCGAACGGCTGATCCGCAGTTGACCGGCAAGCAGTGTCGTGCCTCCTGTCGCGGCCGGACCGCCGGGTGTTGGCTGTTGCCGGGGCTGACCTCCCCACGGTGGTGGTTGGGGGCGTGGAGCGGGGCTGTCCCACCGCTGCCCGGCTGTGTCCCAGCGGCGACACCACCGAGTGGCTGGGCTGACCCGAGCCGTTCAGCGCGCCGACCACACCGGACACCCTGGGGCGTGCCGGGTCCACACGAGCACGCCACCGCCCTCGCGCACCTCACGGCTGCGCACGACCGCACAGCGGCCCCCAAGAGCCACCGAGACACCCTCCCCGCCCTCCCCAGCCCCAACGGCGCCGCCCACCAACGGCAGCGACGTACGAGGCAGATCAGGACCCGGCACCGGCCACGCCGGACGACCCTCCTGCACAGCCCCCCGCCCCGCCAGCTCGACGGGCAGACCCAGGACCCGGGCACGACTACGACTACGACGCTCAGACACACCGAACACCCTGCCCGCCCCGCCCACCCCACCACCCCGCTGCGCCCGCGACACGCCGCCTGGCCCCCATCGAGCGCCCAGGGCGGTGAACGGCCCCAGCCTCCTGTGGTGGCCCCCGCCCCGCCGGCCCGTGTCGCCCGCACCTGCGTCGGTCCGCGGGTGGGAACTGTCGCCGGCCGGGGGATGCGGGCGGTACGGTGCGGCGTGGCGCCGCCGATGGCCCCGCGGGTGCGCTTTCACTGGCGTTGCAGGTCCCTCGCGGAGACCTCAGGGTGCGGGGCCGGAGAGCATCACCCGGCCCCGCGACCGCTCGCCCGCCCCTGAGGTCCCCCAGGACCGGTGCCGCGGGGCGCGGCCGCGATCCGTCCGCCAGCCGCCCCGCGACACGGTGCCCGGCCCCTCACGGGAACAGCCGGCTCCGGTCCCGACCCGCCCGCGCCTGCACGCCCAGAAGTGCTCCCGGCTCCGCACGGCGCGCCCACCGTCCGTCCGCTACGCCGCGCCCGGGGGACGCCGGTGGTGCAGTCTCAGCAGGTGGCGGAGTCGGAGATGCGGATGCCGGTGATGGTGCCGATCGCGCCGATGCTGTTGTTAGGGGTCAGGCAGTCGTAGTTGGTGATCGGGCCGTTGGTCCAGCGGACCCAGACGGTGTCGTCGTTGCGGGTGTTGACGACGCTGAACCCGGTCTCGTGGGTGGTGTTCTGGTAGTAGCTGGTCACGTCCCGGAACATGGCGATGATGGAGCCGTCGGCGCCGGTCCCGGTGTAGATGCAGGCGTAGGGGTAGCTGCAGCCGGAGCGGGAGTCGGCGTGTGCGGCGCTCGCGCCGGTCAGGGACGTGGCGAGGACGCCGGCGGTCACGGCGGCGGAGGCGGCGATCTTGTGCAGGGGGCGCATGGGGTGCTCCTGGTGCTTGGTGCAGGGTGCGCCGGCTGGCGCATTCGATCCTGAGGTGCGAGCAGCGTGCCGCGGGGCTCTAATCGATCACCAACAACTCGCCAACAGCCCGGACGCTCCTGGTAGGTCCGTGTCGTCGCACTCCCCCGGCTCGTTGCGCACACGCGCAACTGCGCAGAGCCGGCCACCGGGCGGGTCGTGCTGCGCAGCGCGGTCCCGGGCTAGTGCCCGGTGCAGTCGGCGGCGGGCGAGGTGGAGCCGCCGCCGTGCAGCGCGCCTCCGCCCGCTACCTCCAACAACTCGACCAGGCCCAGCGCGGCGACGGCGACGACCCACGCTGCAACCAGGCCCTGGCACGATTGGAAGCCGCCGTCACCAGCACCGCGCAACGCCTGCTGCGCCAGGCCCACCTGCTGCGCCACGAGATGACCTCCGCCCGCCTCCGGGCCGAGCGCGCGGGAGCCGCACCGGCCGCTCCCGCCACGCCTGCCGGCGCCGCTCCAGGCGCACCGCCGGCCGGCCCGGCCGTCGACCTTGTTCCCACCCGCGTCCAATCAGCCGAGCCGGGCGCGGAGCCTGTTCCGACGCGCGTCGATTCATCGGGACCGACCGCCACGGTTGGTCCGACGCCCGTCGAAACCGAGCGCCCCGACGCCGACGCCGTCCCACCGCTCCTCCCGGCCCCAGGCCGGGACGTCGCCGACCGCGCCGCGTTCGCCCCCGCTCCCCGGCTCAGCGTTTCCCGCGCGTCGAAACCGCCGGCCCCGTGCTCCGCAACGCGCAGCGGCTGCTCACCGCCGACCGCCCCTCGCGCGCCACGGCCCAGCCCTCCGGTACGGCGCCCACCGACCCGCTGCTCAGCGCAGCACCCGCCGTACCGGCGGGGCAGCGGGCCCCGGCCGGTCCTGCCCTCGTCCTGCAGGGTACGGCCCCAGTGGCAGCGGTGGCCGAGGTTCCCGAGCAGCTGCGCCTGGCGCTCGTCGGGGAGCGCACCTCCATCTCGCCGCTCGCCCGGGGCCTGGGTGCCCCGACCGGCACCTGGAATGTGCCAGACAGCGACCTGGCGCTGGAGGGCTGGGATGTCGATCCAGGCCTGTTCGTGGTGCGGCGCCCGGGCCGCCGCCTGGTGGGCTGGATCGCCACCGCCACCGCCACCGCCACCGCTGGCGACGGCAGCAGCTGGGGCCCTCGTCGACGGGCGCCAAGTCGTCGACGCCGCCGACGGCGAGCCCTGGCTCTCCCAGGACCTGCAGCACGCCGTCTCCCTGCTCCAGGCCGCCCTGGATCTGCGGACCACCTGACCCTGGCAGTCGTGGTGGTCGTCCTCCCCGTCGGTTTGGTTGTCCTGTCCTCGCCTGCTGACGAGACCGGACGTCACGCCGCGCCGGGGCGTGCCGACCGCGAGCTGGTGGTGGAGAAGGACCGGGACTTTGAACCGTACGTCCGGATCTACGTCGAGCAGGGCAGTGGCCTCACCGCCCGCCGCTGGAAGGCCGGTGCCGTCAGCGGTGACGACCTGGTCGGTGTGGAGTGGGACGGCCCGGACCGGATCAAGGTGACCACTGCCCCTGGCAGGGAGCGCGAGGTCCAGCTGATCGAGCTGGCGCCGGACGGTGCCCCTCGGACCGTAGCGAAGTAGCGCGACCGCCGGGTATCGCTGGCCGCTCGGCATCGAACCAGTTGAGCGCGCCGGCATGAGCCGGGGTGGGAACCGTTTACCGCGCCAGGGTGGCCGGCGCCCATCTCTGTGGGGCGCGGCCGTGCGATCTACGTAGTCGCCGCCCCGCACATCCGTAGCGTGACGCCAGGGGTGTCCTTCGACCGGGAAAAATGCCGAGAGAAGGAGGGGGTCGGCACGCCGCGCCTCTGTGGCCTGAGAGTCTTTCGGGGGCGTCCGCGCAGGCAAGTAGGGAGGACATCATATGCGTGGCGCCCGGTTCATCTGCTTGGTCGTCGATATCGTTCCATGAGTCAAGCATTTCATCCGATAGCGTGAGGTCGTCGCTTCCGGATCGAACGGCGCCCCGATCGAGGGAGCTACCCTCGCCCGCCACTTCACTGCACTGCTCCGCCGGGCCAGGCTCCGCCGCATCCGCTTCCACGACCTCCGTCACTCGGCGGCCACCCTCCTCCTGGAACAGGGCGTCGAACTCGTCGTCATCAAGGAACTCCTCGGCCACGCCCACATCGGTGTAACCGCTACCGTGTACGCACACGTCCGACTCCGCCTCCAGCGTGACGCCATAGACCTCCTCGGCAACGCCCTTCGCAACCCCGACGAGACCGCCACCCGACCCGACGACGGCGACGAACCGCCACTTCGTGCAGCACCCGTCCGCTGACTTTGCCGTCAACTACTGCCGTCAAGACGCCACGAAGCCCTTCCGGAACCAACTCCGGAAGGGCTTCTGTGTTAAGCGGGTGCGTACTCCAGAAGAGCAGGCATTGAACGGTGATCAGTGCCTTCCATTGTCATAATAACTCGCCTCTCGCAAGTATCGCCGAGCCACTTCATGAATCTCTCTACCGACCGGAAAGAGGTCTCGTCCGACACGTCCCCGGGATCGAAAGTGAACTCGACCTCCTCCATGTCAAAGAAGTAGCACGTGAACCATATGCCATCAACAAGGACCGCCAATGTAGCTGAAGCTTCCCCATCAACAGCAAGTGATTCAAACAGCTCCCTCGCGTTGTTTAGAACTCCCGGGGGCTCCTCTGAAAGGGTCGTGGTGAACGACACCTCCCATTCAGAAGATGAGAGCGAAGAGATCATCCGCTGCCAGTCCTCAACGTTGGCGTCAAGGATGCAGAGATCACGCAGCGCCCCGTCTACCAGGAAGTCCTCACGTTGGTAGCGCATCCTTGCTGCTCCACTTCTCGGCTCGATTAGAGGAACCCTTCAAAGGTGAGATTCCCGCCACGCATGCTCCACCGCGCGCCCCAGCCGCCAGGCATCTTGATATCTCGGGTGACGCCGCCATAATGGGCGGATGCTGATGTATCGAGCGTATCGGTGGCGTTCGGGTGAGAGAGGATCTCCTGAATCATCTCATCCGCAACCTCGGACCTCTGACTATTATTTACCTTGCCGAAGTCGTATCGATCGACATGCGCCTGCCCGCGCTTAGCGATATTTCCAGGGCTGGGATCTCCATGCTTCTGAAGGGCTCGGCCAGCGGGCGTCAACTGACCCTTGGCATTTCCCGTGGCTGCCGCATAAAGGTCGTCGGCACTTGCATTTCCACAGTTATGAACCAGGACCGGCGTGGTGCCTGCGAGGACATAGTACGTGTGCTACGCGACCCCTCTCTACCTGCTTTGTCGCAGGTCAACGGTGGTTTGACGGTCCGTCGGCGTCCGTAGATGTGCACCGAAGTCCGTGGTTGTTGCCGTCTCTACTACCGTCAGAGGTGTAGACCAATTGCCCTCGCTGACGGTTGCGCGCGTGATCCTACTGCCATGCTCCAGGCTCGGCGCGGACGACGGTGCGGGTCGTCTGCTCGTAGGACTGGTGACCGGTCTGCGCACAGTGGCCGGCGATCCAGCGCGTCAGCTCCTTGGGGGTGTGCATCTCGCCGGACGCGGCGGCGCAGTTCCGTTCTTCGCCGGTGACACAGAGCGCCTCGAAGGTCGGCAGCGCCATGGGGTCGGTCACGGTGGTCACGTGGTACTCGCGGAAGCGGTAGCGGGTGGCCTTGCCCATCAGCCTTCCCCCTGCCCACCAAGGGGGCTGACGCTCGCAGGTTCACCCTCCTCGGCCGCCTCCTCCTGCGGCAGCGGGATGCGCTCTCCGCGCGACTCGGCGACCCTGAGCGCGTCCGACAGGGCCTCGGCCAGCCGGCAGGCGAGCCAGCGGTACTCGATCGCCGACTGCGCCTTGGCACCGGGGGCCAGGATGCCCCGGGCGTACTCCAGCAGCTCGTGACCCATGCCGAGTTGCACGGTTTCGATGCCGTCGGCGAGCGTCGAGATGTAGCCCTTGCCGTCGGTGCTCAGGTAGCAGGGGCGCCCGTCCTCGGTGGTCCATGGCAGCAGGCGGGGTCCCGCCATGCCCGACGCCGCTTCGTGCAACTCCCTGCGACGCAGACGGTCCGCGTCGCTCCTCGGCATGCCCATAGTGGATCTCCGGCCTCGGTCGCTGGAACAGGACACGGCGACCGTAACGACCTGACTAGACGTCAATCCACGGACACGGCAGGGCAGATCGCAAAGCAAGGTCCGCGAACTGCCACGCTGCGTAACACCTATCCGACGACGCCCAGATAGCCGGCCATCTCGCGCATGTCGCTGGTCAGCGTGCGCTTGCGCTTGCTCAGGATCTCCTGCATGGTCTCGGCCGCCGAGTTCTGGTGCCTCAGCCACTCGGGGGCGGCTTCACGAGCGCGGATCAGCTCGTCCATGGCCGCCGAAAGGTCTCCGGTTCGCGTGTGGGCGCGCGCCATGTCCAGCGTGAAGCGGTTCCCGTCGTTCGTGCTGGGCCTGCCCAGCCGTTTCCACGCCTTCGGTGACAGCTCGACCTCTTCACCCGCCTTGCGCACCACCGCGCGGGCGTCGCCGATGACCATGGAGTCTTCGAGTGCCTTGATGGCGGCGGTCACCGGTCCGAAGACGGACCAGTGCCGGGAGACGTTGCGGTGCGCCGTGCCGACGGCGGTTGCCGCCACCCGCGCTGCCCTGCGGTACTCCTTGGCCTCGTCCGGGCGGTTGTTGCGTGCAGCCGCGGCTGCGGCCTCCATGGCCAGACCACCCCACACCGCGTAGTGGTCGGGCTCTGCGCCGGTGATCTTCGGCTCCACCACGTCCATGCTCTGGGCGGCGATCCGCTCCGCCTCCTCCAGCCGGCCTTGCCGCACCAGCAGCCAGCACATGCAGCCGACTCCGGACCCGGCGGCGAGCAGGTCTCCGCCCTCCCGCGCGTCCGTGATGGCTCCTCGCAGGGCCGTGTAGGCGATGTCGTACTGCCTCACCTGCGTGAGGTAGGTGCCGGCCAGGCGCAACGCCTCGGCTCGGGCGAGCAGGGCTTGCCGGTGCTCTTCGTCGCTGTCGTAGTGGGCGACGGCCCGCGCGGCGTCCCGCAACAGGCCGGGCAGTTGGGCGGCGACGCTCTTGTAGCTGTCGGAGAAGTACAGCACCCGCGCGTCTCGAACCGTTCGGGCGTAGGCCCGCAGGTTCGGTTCCTCACCCACGGCCTGGGCATCCTGGTCCACGAGCCCCACCGCCGGCGTGAGCGCGGCGCGAAGCTGGATGAGGTTGAGCCGGTTCGGCTCCTCCGCCCGCCCTACAGGCTCCGGTGCGCCGGACGCGACGAGTGCCGCCGTGGGGATGCCCAGAGCGCGGGCCAGAGCGTGAAGTGTCTCCATGCGGACCGTTCCGCCTTGCTCGACCTTCCGGACCGTCGCCGGGGACAGGCCCGCCGCGTGGGCAAGTTCCTCCTGGCTCATCCCGGCCCGTCGCCGGTACTTCCTCACGTTGTCCGCGAGTTCCATCGTCATCTCACCACCTCCAGCGCCACGGTACGCCTGGTGGGCGAACTGACCGGGCTCTCTGGGAAGATACCCACCCGGGGCAGTGACCCACCGCCACGCGCGGCCGCGAGGGAGTTGGCGCTGTACCTGTCGTGGCTCGCCGTGGCCTACCCCGATGCGAACGAGCCTGAGGCGGCGGCGGGGACGGCTGGCCGGATGTTCGCCCTGGGGCAGAGCGGCAGCGAGCGCACCACGGAGCGCACGCGGATCGTGCTGGACCGGCTGCGGGCGTTCCGCGACGTCCCCGAAGTCGCCGAGCTGCTGGCGTCCTGACCATCGCGACCGCACGGGGGTCCACCCGAACTGCTGCAGTCGGCGTCTCGGCGCACAGCGCGGCTCGTGCGTGGACGGGTCGGCGGGTTGGCGGGTCGGCGGGTCGGCGGGTCGGCGGGTCGGCGGGAACCTACGCTCCGTGCCGAAGGCGACATCGGCCACCCCCCTCGGCGAGCCCGACGATAGAAGCGAGTCGGACCCCTGGCCGACCCTGTTGCCCGCGATCCGGCCGTAGGACGGTCGCAGGCGACAACTTGCTCCGCGAACGCGGAAGGAGTCCTTACTCCACAACTTGCTCCGGCCCTGGGCGGTGCTGGGGTAAGCAGCGCTTACCCCACAACTTGCTCCCATCGGGCACCAGTCGAGCCCCGCTCACGACCCAGCGGACCGCTGACCGCCGACACCCGTGCAGACCTCGGGGCTGATCCGACTCTGGGTCGGTCGGCGACGTCGGGCCACCTCCAGCGGGCGGGGCCCGCCTTGAACCTCGTAGAGAAAATCTGGACGCACACCCCCGGCCCTGGCCCCGAGCAGTCCAGGGGCCCGGGGGTCAGCGGCCAGGCCCGCCGCCGCCCGCCTCCAGGGCTTCGACGCGGGCACGCAGAGCGGTGAGCTGATCAAGCGTCTCGGCCAGTGCCAGCTCCAGTGCCTCGACGCGCGCCGCCGTCCCGCCGACGGGCGTGTTCTCCGCCTCCCCGTCACCTGGGTCGGTGTCGGGGTGGGCGACGAAGGCTCCCTTGCCGGGGCGGGAGATCGCGTAGCCGTCCTGCTTCAGCAGGGCCATGGCCTTCTGCGCGGACAGGCTGGAGGCCCCGTACTCCGCCATCAACACGGCCTGCGTCGGCAGCGCGTCCCCGGGCTTCAGCTCCCCGGAGCAGATCCGCCCCCGCAGGGCCTCGGCGATGACCTCGAACGTCAGCAACACCGTGCCACCCGCCGGTCTACGTCCCCGCCGCCCCACCGTCACCGCAGGTCACCCCGCTTTCTCTGCGCCTCTACCACCGAAAACCGGCCCGTCCAAAACGGAAGACCGGGGCCACAGTACTCGCGTCCCCACCGGCCACCGAAATAGATGAGGAGGGATGCACTTGAATGCGCGCTTGAAGCGATGCTACCTTCACGCACCGCTGGTGAACACCACCGCTGACCAGGCCAGACGTCCCCGGCCCACCATCCGCGCCCGCCGTCACGCGCACCGTGCCCACGTGCGCCGATCACCCGGGTCGCCCCTCAATCGCCTCTCCTCATTCTCCCGACTCCTGCCGGAGGTCTGTCCCCATGCCCGCGCAGCTCCAACTCCCCACCCCCGCAACCACCTCCACTCCCGCCAGCACGGCGTTCGCCGCACCGGCGCTCACCACCAGCGCCGACACGTCCGCGAACAGGAACTCGGCGCTGGAACGCCGGGCGCGGCTGACCGCCAGGCTGGCCAAGCTCGCCGCCGCCGGACACCTCGCACCCCTGGCCCGCCAGATCAGCTCACTGGGCGGCTGCGCCCGCCCGATCCGCCTGACCGGCCACCGCACCCGCCTGGACACCGCCACCGGCCAGATCCTCGACCACCTCGACACCCGCCACCTGCCCGCCGGCGAACTCCTGGTGCGCTGCGGCAACCGCCGCACCACCCGCTGCCCCGCCTGCTCCACCCTCTACCGCTACGACACCTACCAGCTCATCGCCGCCGGACTACGCGGCGGCAAGACCGTCCCCACCAGCGTCTCCACCCACCCCCGCGTCTTCGCCACCCTCACCGCCCCCGGCTTCGGCCCCGTCCACAACCAGCCCGGTGCCGCCCCCTGCACCTGCGGCACCCGGCACGCCGACGGCGACCCGCTCCTCGGCACCCCGCTGAACCCGCAGCGGTACGACTACACCGGCGCGGTGCTGTGGAACGCCCACGCCCCCGCTCTGTGGGCCCGCTTCACCACCCACCTGCGGCGTGAAATCGCCCACGCCGCCGGACTGACCCAGCGCACCCTGCGCCACCACGCCACGCTCTCGTACGCCAAAGTCGCCGAGTACCAGAAGCGCGGCCAGATCCACTTCCACACCGTCATCCGCATCGACGGACCCACCGGCCCCGCAAGCGCCCCGCCTGCCTGGGCCACCACCGCGCTCCTCGACCACGCCGTCCGCGCCGCCGCGAAGCGGGCCCGCGTCCGGCGCCAGCACCGCTCCGCGTCCGGGGAGACCGACGGGGTGCAGCCGTCGGAGTCCACGGTGTTCCGGTTCGGGCGGCAGATCGACGTCCGCGCGATCCGCAGTACCGACTTCACCGGCGACGCCCCCGTCACCGACCGCCACGTCGCCGCCTACATCGCCAAGTACGCCACCAAGGGCGCCGAGACCACCACCGGCACCCTCGACCGCCGACTGCGCTTCCTGGCCGAACTCGCCCAGCACGACCTCACCGACCACGCCCGCCGCATGATCCACACCGCCTGGCACCTCGGAGCTCAGCCCCAGCACACCCACCTCCGCCTTCGCCAGTGGGCCCACATGCTCGGCTTCCGAGGCCACTTCTCCACCCGCACCCGCCACTACTCCACCACCCTCACCCACCTCCGAGCCGAACGCACCACCTGGCGCACCCGCCAAGACGACGCCCAGGAGCGGGCTGGCGAGGGGCGGTCGGTCACTGACCAGCAGAGTGACCACAGTGACCGCGCTGACCTGACCGCCGGTCACACCGACCCCGACTCCGGTCACCGCGCCGGTCAGCGCACAAAGAGCGGGCGGCGCGTCGGCACGGACACGACCATGGTGATTTCGCACTGGCAGTACACCGGAAGCGGCCTCCTGCCCGAACTCGCCCACCTCGCCGACCTCCTGGCCGCTGCACCGAAGCCCCGCCCCGAGCAAGCAGCCCGCCCCCGGCAGGCGCAACGCCCCGGTGACCGGACCGGACACTCTGCCGACCCGCTGACCGCCGCCCCGGCGGAGGCGACCGAGTGACCGCCGACGCCGAGCTCCTGACCGTCCCCGAGGTCATGGCGCGTCTGAAGATCAGCCGCTCCACCGTCTACGACCTCATCCGCACCCGACAGCTCGCCTCCATCACCATCGGCCGCGCCCGCCGCATCCCCACCCACGCCCTGCACACCCTCGTCCACCACCAACTCGAACAGGCAGCCTGATGACCACCCCCGACACCAACCCCTCCCCCAGCACCAGTTCTCGCAGGGCCCGCGCCAACGGCGACGGCACCGTCTATCAGCGCAAGGACGGCCGCTGGGAAGCCGCCGGCTACGTGCTGGCCGTCGGCGACACCCGCAAGCGCGTCCGCGTCTACGGCACCACCCGCAAAGAGGCCCTGGCCAAGCTCACCGAGAAGATCGCCGCCAGCAACCGCGGAGTCCCTGCCCCGTCCGCACAGGGCAGCGTCGCAGCGTTCCTCACCTACTGGCTGGAGACCGTCGCCGTCCACCGGCTCCGCGAGAACACCCACACCCGCTACACCGCCGTCGTCCGCCTCTACCTCATCCCCGGGCTCGGCCGGAAGAAGCTCTCCAAGCTCACTGCCAAGGACGTCCGCACCTGGCTCGACCAACTCCGCACCACCTGCCAGTGCTGCGCACGCGGCCTCGACACCGCCCGCGACCAGCCCCAGTGCTGCGCCGTGGGGAAGTGCTGCTCCAAGCGCCTTTCCCCGCTGACCATCGCCTACGTCCACTCCGTGCTCAAGTCCGCACTGGAGCACGCCGTCCGCGAAGAGGAGATCCCCCGCAACGTCGCCCGCAACGTCCGCATGGGCACACCCCGCCCCCGCCGCTTCGAACCCCTCACCGCCAAGGAAGCCCGCGCGTTCCTCGCCGCCACGGAGGGGCACCGGCTGCACGCGCTGTTCGAACTCGCCCTGCGCACCGGACTTCGCAAGGGCGAACTCCTCGGCCTGCGCTGGGAAGACCTCGACCTGGCCGGCGGAACCGCCAGCATCCGCCGCACCCTCCAGCGCACCCACTCCGGTGGCCTGACCGCCCTGCCGACCAAGACCCAGAGCTCGGAGCGGCGTATCGCTCTGCCTACGCCGTGCCTGCACTCCCTCGAACAGCACCGAGACCGGCAGCGTCAGGAACGCGAAGCGGCGGGCGTTGACTGGCAGGACAGCTGCTACGTCTTCACGAGCCTGGACGGCGCCCCGATCGACCCCGCCAACCTCTCCCGGCACTTCACCGCCCTGCTCCGCCGGGCCAGGCTCCGCCGCATCCGCTTCCACGACCTCCGCCACTCGGCGGCCACCCTCCTCCTGGAACAGGGCGTCGAACTCGTCGTCATCAAGGAACTCCTCGGCCACGCCCACATTGGCGTCACCGCCACCGTCTACGCCCACGTCCGGCTCCGCCTCCAGCACGACGCCATAGACCTCCTCGGCAACGCCCTCCGCCACCCCGCAGACGCCACCGCCAAACCCGACGACAGCGACGACCTGCCATTTTGTGCAGCACCTGTCCACTGACGTTGCCGTCAACTACTGCCGTCAGACGCCTGCGAGGCCCCACCGGAATCCCCGGTGGGGCCTCGCATCAATTAATGCCTGGATGGGAAATTTGGAAGATCCAGATAATCCCAAACAAGGCATTCATTTTTACCGCTCACTGATTATCGTTTCCGAATGAGAACCAACCCTCGACCGGCTCTCCGAGAACTCCTATCATGACCATCCTGCGGCACTCCCGAGTCAATTCATCTTGACCGGCCGGGAATTCTATGCCGCGACTTAGCGAGAACCTTCTGATCCGCCACGAATCGAATACCTCGGTGCCGTCCCCTAGGAAATCGACATCAATTTCATAGCCACTAGGGTCGGTGAACAAACAGCCGCTCCCATGAACGCTGTACTCGATCCCTCCCGAAAGTTCCCCCGACTTCGCCAACTCGCGTGCGCGTGCACGCTTCGCAACCAGGGCCAACGAAGATCCCAGGTCGGGGCAACCCTCCGCGAAGGCAGCTCGAAGCCGAGCCAGGGCTTCGAGATACCCCTTAACCTCGCCAGAAGCATCGCTTGTCATCTGAATCCCGGCTTCTTGTAGCGGTTCACCAGCTTGTCTGGAGCAACCTCGGCCCAAGCACTAATCACGTCATCGATGCCACCCGAGTACCTGGCCAGGAGATCCTCGTTCGACACAATCTGATACGGAACGTTGATACCTGCCCGCTTGGCTGCCGCGACCCTGTGGTGACCGTCCAGGATATAGAGGTCGTCACCATTCTTCGCAACCTTGATCGGGTCCCCCTGCCAGCCGCCCTGCTTCATGGACTCCGTCAGACTATCGACATTCCGCTTGGATGCGTTTCCCGATAGGGATTCAGTGCGCTTAAGGCTATAGGGGTCAGCCTCGCCGCAGTTATGAACCAAGATCGGCGTGGTCCCCGCCAGCACATAGTACGTGTGGATGTTCTTGATGGTGAGGTCGTAGGCGACGGTCGGGGCGGTGTGGCCGTTGCTGACGCTCTTGATGGCCGCGGTGCGGCCGTCGGGGAGGCGCAGCTGGTGTCCTGCTTGGAGGTTGGCTGCTTCAGTCCACTTCTGGCTTGTTGTGTCCCAGAAGGGGTGGTGCTGGGTGGTGGTGAGGTTCTGCTCCCCGGCCTCCTGATCGGGCGCCTGTGTCGGTGTGGCCAGGGTGAGGTTGGTGAAGTCCTGGTCATCGGGCGTGGTGATAGTGGCCGTGACAGGGTTGGCGCTGGTTTCCCCGGTTGTGGGGTTGGTGGCCTCGACGAGATCGCCGGCCTTGAGGTCTTCGATCGGAAGTGAGGATCCGTCGGCCAGGAGAACTTCAGTGCCTGCGGGGAAGCTGTGCGTTGCGCAGCCAGGGTCTGCCGTTGCCGGGGCTGCGTCTGGTGTGGGTATTACATCGGTGGGGTCGCCTGCCGACATCAAGAGGTCGAGGATGGTGCTGGCTTTTTTGGCGTTCTTGAGAGGCTTTACGCCGGGGATGATGTTGGTGGCGTCGCCCAGGGCGTTGAGGAATTCGCCGTCCTGGATGTCCATGACGGTGGCTGCGATGGCGGCCGGGACATTGAGGCCGGGGATGAATTGGAGGACGCTAAGAGAATTCTTGATGTTTCCTCGAAGGGTTCCTCCCCGCTCGATGGTGAAGATGTGGTTGCCGACGAGGCTGGGGTGTTCCTTGGTGGTACCGGCGGATTTGCTCCAGTACGACTCGGTCCAGGCTCCGTCGCGCTCCAGTTTGAAGGTCTCGTGGATTATTTCGCCGGTGTCGCGGCCGCCTGAAGTTTCGGTGCAGGTTCCGAATCCCCCGCAGACGCCTTCCGGTCGTAGCCCGCTGGGGTCGCTGAGGTTGACGGGGTCGTTGTTGCTGTAGGTGTAGGCGTTCCATTGTTGGGGGTCGCCTGCGTCGATGATTGGGTCTGGGGTGATGAAGCGGCCGGTGGTGGGGTCGTACTGTCGGGCGCCGAGGTTGGTGAGGCCGGTGGTGTCGTCCTTGGTGCCGCCGACGAAGCCCTTGTTGCCGGCCCAGGTGCCTGGGGCGGGTTGGGTGCCGCGGGGGTTGCCGAACGGGTCGGTGGGCCGGCGGGTGGTGGTCAGGGTGTTGCGGTCGATGCTGGTGGTGCCGGTGCCGTGGTGATCGGCCGTCTGGACAACGAGGGCGCCGGGGGCCGTGCCAGCTCCGGTGCGGACGGTGGTGAGTCCGCCGGGGGTGGGGTAGTAGCGGGTGCCGGTGAGGGTCTTGGGGTTGGTGGAGGTGTCGACGGTGAGTTCGTCGGCGCCGAGGGTGATGGTGGTCTTGCCGGGGTTGCGGCGGATGAGCTGGTTGCCGTTGGCGTCGTAGACGTAGGTCGTGGTTCCGGCGGTGCCGGTGGAGGCGAGGGTTTCGAGTTTCTCCTCGCTGTTCCAGGTGAGCGTGGTGGTGCCGGCGGTGTTGGTGATGGCCGTGGTCTTGCCGGTGGCGTCGTACTGGTAGGTGGCTGCGCTGGTGCCGCCGGGGCCGGTGGTGGTGGTGCCGAGGAGGGCGTGGGGCCCGCCGGTTCCGCCGCCGGTGTTGGGGGCGCTGGTGGGGGTGTTGCGGGTGCCGGGGGTCGGGTAGCGGGAGGAGGTGCTGGTGTCGTTGGTGGCCGGCTGGGTCAGGGGCGACCACGGCGACCAGTTCTTGGTGACGCCGTCGCGCTTGGTGTAGTTGAGCTTGCCCGATCCGGTGAGGAGGAGTTTGAGGTCGGCGCCGGAGCCGGCTGCGCCGACGGCGGTGGGGGTGGTGACGGGGCCTGCCGCGGAGCTGAGGTCTCCCCAGGGCGACCATTGGCCGGCGGAGTCGCGTGCGGCGTGCCAGGGCTTGCCGGCGGCGAGGGCGACGGTCTGCAGGCCGGCGGTGGTGCTGGCGAGGGTGAGTTGGCCTTGGCCGGTGAGTGCTCCGGTGAGTGTGCCGGTGACGCTGTAGACGTCGCCCCAGCCCTGGGTCTGCCACTGGCCGTCGGGCTTGCGGACGGTGTGCCAGAGCTTGCCGCTGGCGGACACCATGATCTCAAGGCCGGAGGCGGTGGCGGCTGCGGCCATTTGGCTCGGGTTGGTGAGGGGTCCGACGACGCTGTAGACGTCGCCCCAGCCCTGGGTCTGCCAATTGCCGTCGGGCTTGCGCAGGGTGTGCCAGATCTTGCCGCCGGAGAAGGCGAGGACCTCCAGGCCGGAGGTGGTGGCGGTGAGGGCGACCTGGCTCGGGTTGGCGAGTGAGCCGACGACGCTGGAGATGTCGCGCCAGTCCTGCCAGCTGCCGTTGGTGTTGCGCAGGGTGTGCCAGATCTTGCCGCCGGAGACGGCCATGACCTGCAGTTGGCCGTTGCTGATGGCGGCGGAGAGGGATCCGACGTTGGCGAGCGCTCCGCCCTGGGCCGCGAGCTCCGTGAAGGGTGCCCAGGTGCCGTCCTGGTTCTGCTGGGCGGTCCAGACTTTGCCGCCGGCCAGGCCCACGGCCCAGGTCTGGGTGGAGTCGGTGGCGGTGGTGATCTGGGTGAGCTGGGAGGTGTCGAGGACGGCTGCGGATCCGGTGTTGTGTGCGGTCAGGCCGGTGCGGTTGCCGGTGGGGTCGTAGGTGTAGTCCTGCCAGTAGGGGTTGGCACCGCCGACGGTGTTCTTGGCGGGGGCGACCGCTCCGCTGGTGGGGGAGGCGTTGGTGCAGGAACCCTGGTCGAGGGTCTTGTGCAGGTTGGGGTCGGGGGTGGTGATGCCGCCGGTGTCGGTCCAGGCGGTGGCGAGCCGGCCGAGGGTGTCGTAGGTGAAGCACTGACGGTCGGTCGCGGACGGCTTGTTGTCGGGAATGTCGGTGATGGAGGTGATCGCACCAACGGGGTTGTAGGTGTAGTTGGTCAGCTGCACCTCGCCCGTGCCCTGGGCCTGGTTGTCCAGGGCTTGCGAGCGGACGCGGCCGGTGCCCTCGTCGTAGTTGATGGTGCTGACCGCTTCGGTGCCCCACGCGTTCACCGTGGAACGGATCGGGCGACCGTACGCGTCGTAGTCGTTGTCGTTGTTGTAGATCTCTGCACTGCTGCTGTAGGCGAGCAGTTCGCCGTACTGGTTGTACCCGTACCTGAGCGTCTCCTCCGGCATACCGCCGAGAGCAGGGAGAGTGGCGTTGTCCAGGTTGCCGGTGATCTGGTTGTACGCGGCACTCGTGCTGTAGGTGAACGTCGTTCCCGCAGCCTGGCCGACCTCTGGGCCGGGGATGGTGACGGTGCTGCCGGTGGGCCGGTAGCCGGTGTCGTAGCCGGTGACGGCGGTGGTGTAGGCCTTCCCCGTGGCGATGTTGCCGCCGACGTAGCGTGTCGAGGAGGTGGGTTGTCCCTTCAGGATCGTGTCGAACGTCCATCCGGCGAGCTGGTTGGCGCTGCTGACCGTGCCCTTGTAGAGGCCGGTCTTTCGACCGTTCAGGTCGTAGGTGTAGCTGAGCACCTCGCCCTTGGCGTTGGTGCTGGTGGCCAGGCGCGAGGCCGCGTCGTAGGTGAGGGCGGCGGTTCCGGTGTCCGGGTCGGAGGCGCTGATCTGACGGCCGCGCTGGTCGTAGCTGTAGCTCCAGGTGTTGCCGGCGGTGTCCACCCGGGTGGCTGGCTGGCCGGCCGGGGTGTATGTGTACCGGGTCACGGCGGCGTTGGCGCCCTGGCCGGTCGCGGTCGGCGTGTTGTACTGCCACAGTTCACTGGCACGCCCGCGGGCGTCGGTGAGGGTGGTGGTGGGCCACGCGCCCGGCGGGGGGACGACGTCGGTGCGGTCGATGCCCGGGTAGGCGGTGGTGGTCCGGGTTTGAGAGACGCCCTTGAACAGCGTCTCTGCGACGACCGGGCGGCCGAGGCCGTCGAAGGTCGTGTGGATCTCCGAGGGGACCACCTCGCCGTTGGCGGGCTGAAGCAGTGTGCTCGAGGGGGTGCTGGCGTCGTTGTACCAGGCGTTGTTCGTGCGCCAGGCCCGTCCCTGGGAGTCGTAGAAGGTGTCGGTGATCATCCGCCCGAGGTTGTGGACCTGGCTGGGCGGGGTGGACTGGGTCTGGCGGGTGCGCCCGAAGCCGTCCAGCAGGGTGACCTGACGCATGTACACCGGCGCCTGGCCGTCGGACATCAGCGTCGAGGTGGTGACGGTGGACGGCGTGCCGACTGCTGCGGAGACCTTGTACTCGAACTTCTGGTTCGGGTTGGGACTGCTCGCGGGGGTACGCCCCGGTGACCAGACGCCGGTGAGGCGCCCCAGGGTGTCGTACTGCTGGGTGGTGGTCCTGCCGTTGGCGTCCGTCGAGGTGAGCGGGAGCGAGCGGCCCGGGTCGAGGGTGACGACCGTGTCCCAGCTGCCGCTCGTCGCACCGGGGACGGGCGCCGAGACCTTGACGGTCGTCGGGAGTTCGCCTGCGGCGGGCGCGGTGTAGGTGGTTGTGGTGGTGGCGCCGTTGGGGTGCTGGTCGTCCTTGCTGTTGGGGTCGGTGACCGAGACGGCGTGGCCGTAGCTGTCGTAGGTGCGGCTGGAGACCGGAACGAACTGGGGCTTGCCGGTGGCGTCGTACCGGTCGAGGGTCCACGTGGTGGTCGGGTCGCCGGTCGCACCCGCCTCGTCCTGGGGCTGGCCGTCGTACCGCACCTGGCCTCGGGAGACGGTGTTGGCGGCGGTTGCGGATGTGGCGACGTCAGCGGCCTTGGCGCAGGGGTTGGCGCCCGAGACGGTGACGGTCTCGGAGGCCAGGTCGGTGCGCTTGAACGCGTTCGGTGCGGTGACCGTGGCGTAGCGGGTGGCGGTGCACAGGTCGGGAAGGCCGTCGGCCTGGCTGAGTGAGGTGTTCGGCCGGTTGCCGTTGGCCGGGTCGGTGGTGGATGTCGTGGTGCTGGTGCGCCAGGTGCCGTCGGCCTTCAGCGCACGGCTCGTCTGGACGCTGCTGGTGGCGGGGTAGCGGGCGACCAGCGGGGGCAGGCCGCTCCCGCGGTCGTGGGAGGCGGTTGTCAATTCCTGGCTGAACGTGGAGACGTTCTGCGCCGTGACCGTTCCGCCAGCCTGGGTGAAGGCCTCGGTCATCAGCACCTGGCCGCCGAGCCACTCGGCGTCGGTGTCCTGGCCGAGGCGGTTGTTGAGCCAGGTGCGGTTGGCGCCGGTGATGTCGGCGCTGAGCAGGTCGGTGAGATGGACGCTGCGCGTGCCGCCGGCCTTGCGGGCGTCGCCGTCCATGCCCTGGCGGTAGGTGGTGCGGGTCTGCCCCTTGGGGCCGTCGTTGCCGTCGCCGCTCGTGACGGTGACGGTGGCGAAGCCGCGGAAGTCACCCCAGGTGCGGGCCTTGGGGTCGGTGAACTCGCTGTCGTCGCGGTGCCAGCCGGCCTTCCCGTACTGGTAG
Source organism: Kitasatospora herbaricolor (assembly GCF_030813695.1). Taxonomy (NCBI): domain Bacteria; kingdom Bacillati; phylum Actinomycetota; class Actinomycetes; order Kitasatosporales; family Streptomycetaceae; genus Kitasatospora; species Kitasatospora herbaricolor. Next base: position 67,721 of record NZ_JAUSVA010000003.1, on the reverse strand, counting down.
GTGGTGAACATCGACGTCAAGTGGGTTGCGAAGTCGTTCTCGCTGACGGAGGAGACGACGTAGTGGTTGAACCAGTCCAGTACCGGGTCGGCACCGACCATGGAGCCCGTGGGGGACCATCGGACCGGGTAGCAGGACATGGTGTTGTCGTCCTCGGCCGTCGGCATCACGTGGTTGATGCGTGAGCAGCCGGGGAGCTGGTAGTCGACGTCGACGACGCCGCCGGTCTCGTTGTGGATCTGCTCCAGGCGGGGGCGGTACATCAGCGGCGGCGCTGGGATCACGTCGGTGCCGTCGACGCGGTTCTGGAGCATCCGGTACCCGAGGGTGACGGTGGGCGCTGAGGCGTCGTTCTCGGGGTCGGCGGGGCTCTTGAGGTGTTTGATCGAGTTCAGCCAAAGAGTCTTGGCGTCGTTCGGGTCGGGGACGCCGTCCTTCGGGTCAGGGGTGGGGTCGGGGAAGGTGTGCGCGAGGACGTACTTGTCGACGTCCTTCCAGGCGTTGTTGACGCGTACGGAGGTGACGATTCTGGCCAGGCGCTTGGTGGTGAAGTAGGTGGGACCGTACTTGGCGCAGGTGGGGGTGTTGGTGCATTCCTGGTCGACGGGGACGTCCGGCCAGTTGTTCTTGTTGGCCACCGTCCGGTTGGCGACCGTGCACAGCGCTCCCGTGTCGAGGCAGCGCTCCTCGGTGCCGAAGGTGATGCGGGCGGCGGGCTGCAGGGTGCCCTTGGCGGCCTGCTGGTCGGTGAGGCGCTGGCCGTAGTCGATGCGGGCGAGGGTGGTGGCGCGGGTGTAGGAGCTGGTGGTTCCGTTGCCGTTGTTCTGGCCGGCGCCCCGCTTGTACCAGTTCGCTTCCGGCGCCCAGGTGTAGGTGATCAGGTTGCCGTGCGGGTCCACGACGTAGTCCAGGGACAGGCGCTGCCACATCTGGCACCAGGAGTCCTTGCCCTGGGCCGGCTTGTAGCACTCGTCGCCCGCGTTGGGGGAGTACACCGGCACGGTGGACGCCGAGAGTGTCGGCTGGTCGCTGTTGTCGCCGCCGGGGAGGTGGTTGCGGCCGAAGTAGTAGACGGTGCCGGAGGGGTCGGTGACCTTGGCGTAGGTGCCGTTGTAGGTGCCGTTGCCGGTGGCCGTGTCGGAGACGAACTCGACCTTGGTGCCGTCGTCGTTCTTCAGGTGCCAGGCGCCGGTGGCTGCGTCGGACGTCGCGCCCATGCTGGACGCGCTGACGAGTTCCCCGGAGTGGGAGCCGAGGGAGAGGGTGGCGTTGTAGCCGCCCCAGCACAGGTCGCCGGAGCCGGTGATGCCGTCCTTGTCGCAGGGCTTGTAGGTGCGCTCGATGAAGCCGGGGCTGAAGTCCCAGCCGTCACCCACCCAGGAGGCCTGCGAGTTGGTCGTAGAGGTCTTGCCGTCCACCGAGGAGGAGTTGTAGCTCAGTGAGACGTCGGGGGTGCCGCCGCCCAGCGCGGGAGGCGCCTGGACGCTGTAGCCGTAGGTGAAGGCGCCGGAGGAACTGCCGGCCGACCAGTTCGAGGAGGAGCTGAGGCTGGTAGCGCTGTAGGTGCCACCGCCGCCTGAAGGGCCGATTTCCCCGCCCAGCAGCAACGGCGCGAGCGGCGCGGCGGCCGGCGCTGCCAACGCGCCCGCGAAGGAGGACTTCACCGCACCCGTGGCCGGCGGGGAAGAGCTTTCGCCGCCCAGCGGCAGTTGGACATCCACGACCAGCCGTTTGGTGGCCGCGTCGTAGGTGCTGGCGACCGGCGTGCGGACCAGGCAGGACGGGACCTGCGGAGTGGTGAGCGCACAGGCCGGGAGGGTCACCAGGCGCCCTCGGGAGGCGAACTCACCGCCGGTCTGGGCGTTCAACGCAGCGAGGTCGACGGCGACCTTCACCGGCTCAGGCGAGCCGGCGCCCGCATCGGCGGGGGCCGGGGTGGCGGTGAGGGAGAAGAGGAGGCCGTTGACGCCGGCCGCGTCGGCGGCTTTGGTGTCGGACTGGACCACGGTCACCGACTGCGCCCGTAGGGGGGAGGGCGCTGCGGCTTCGGCCTTCGGGGCCGGGGCGCTGATCCACACGGGGAGTGCGCCGGCCTGCGCTGCGGTCCCTGCTCCCGAGGCGGTGAGGTGTGCGGTCGCACTTTCCTTTTTCGCCTGCGGCCGTGCCGGCGCGGTCCGTGCCGGCGCAGGATTGGCGGGTCGTTTCGCGTCGGTTTGGGCCGGCTTGGAGACCTCCACAGCCTTCACCGAACGAGTGGTGGGCAACGGGGTGTTCGGTGGGGACCAGATTCGGGAGGGGTCCGGGCTTGCCGCTGCGGCCTGCGCGGCGAAGGGGCCCAGCAATGACGCGATGACAGCCAGCCCCAAGGGACCTGCTATTCGCCGTCGGAAGTCATTGGGAGGTGGAGGATTCTTGCTTACTGACACATTGTCACCAGGCCTCAAATGTGACCGATCGGAGCCTGTTGCCCGATCACATCATTTTGTGCGAACTCTAAGCCCCTGGCGGCTCTGGCCTGCAGTGATGTCCATCGGATCGCCCCTGTGATGCATCTCACGTGCAGTCGTAGATCATCTTCTTCCGTGCGCAATCGGGACAATTAGCAAACATTGGAAGTCAAATCATCATTGACTCTCCCTTATGGCCTTGAAAGTGTGCGGATGACCTCTGCGCACCGGCGCAGGGGCCTTCGTTTGAGGATCTCGTGCGCCGTATGCCTATAAATTCGATGGCCCGTCAAAAACCACCCACGTGCACTCCACGAACAGGGGCCGTGCGGCTTCGGGCCACCGCGACGGCATCCATCCTGTCCCTGACCGCAGCGCTGCTCTCCCTCGCCCCGGTCTCCGCCAGGGCCGAAACCGGGGACGTCCAGGCGGCCATCCGCGCGGGCGACGCCAAACACGCCGGGGAGGTGCAGCAGTCGGACCCTGCCGAGCAGGCGCTCGCCGAGGCGGCCAGGACCGGCAAAGACGTACCCGTACCCTCCCTGACCGACGAGTTCAGCACCACGACCGCCACCCCCGAGGGCAAGCTCCGTCAGGAACGGCACCTGGACGCGCAGCGCACCAAGCGCGCGGACGGCTCCTGGGTCGGCCTGGACGACACCCTGGTGCGGCAGGCGGACGGCTCGCTGGCCCCTGCCGCGGCGAGCGAGAAGCTGGTGATCTCGGGCGGCGGCAGCGGGCCGCTGGCGACCATGACTACCAGGGACGGCAAGCAGCTGGCCGTCGGCTCGCCCTTCCCCAGTGCGTTGCCGACACCGATGGTCAGCGGCAACAGTGCCCTGTTCACCTCCGTGGCACCGGACACTGACCTGGAGGTCAACGTCACCCGCTTCGGCGGCTACACCACGGTGCTGATCCTGCACACGCCGGCCGCGGCCGCGAACCCGGCCGTCAGGGCACTGAAGTTCCCCACGACCTCGAAGGGCCTGGACATCTCCTCGGGTGCCGACGGCAGCCTGCAGGCGGCCAGCGGGGGCGAGAGCGTCTTCACGGCCCCGCCCCCGCAGATGTGGTCCGCCGGCGCACCCCTGACCGCCGCAGAAGGCGCGGCGGCGAACGCGCCGGCCAAGCCGGCCGTCGTGCAGAGCGCGTTCACGGAGCAGGACGCCTCGGCGCAACCGCAGCCTCAGGCGGACGGCACGCCGAGCACCACCGACGGCCCGGGCCCGAGCGCCACGACCGCCGGCATCCCCGTCACCACCAGCACGGACGGCCCGGGCAAGGCAACGATCCACCTCGCCCCCAGCCCGGAACTGCTGGACGGCGCGAACACCAGCTACCCGATCTACGTGGACCCGTCCTGGTCCAACGACGCCCGCGGCAAGAGCCACCACTCCTGGGTGCAGTCCGGCTATCCGAACGTCAGCTCGAACTTCGACAGGACCGGCTCCACGGGCCGGGATCGCCCCGGCGTCGGCTACCAGGGCTGGGAACCTGTGACCGGCATCGAGCGGGCGCTGTACGAGTTCAACCTCAACGGTTACTTCAACACCACCGCGATCAGCTACGCCAACCTGCACGTCACCCAGTCGCTGTCCGCCGACTGGTCCTGCACCGCCACCTACCCCGTCACCCTCTACCGGGCAGGCGCCTTCGACAACAACACCAACTGGAACAACCACAGCAAGCTGGAGTGGGTCGACAGCAAGAACGTCCCCGGCAACGGCAACAACGCCAACTGCATGGGCGGCATCGGCGTCGACTACAACATCACAACCCCCATGCGCAGCGCCCTCGCCGACACCAGCAAGCCGCTCGCCTTCCTCCTCGCCGGCAACGAGGGAACCGGCGACAAGAACGGCTTCAAGCGCTTCGACTACGACGCCGTCCTGTCGACCCTGTATGACCACCCCCCGCTGACGCCGACCGACCCGAAGGCCCTGCCGACGCCCAACCGCGTCACGGCCCCCGACACCGACGCCTGCTACGACGCTCCGCTGTCCGACTACGGCTGGGTCACCAGCACCGGCACCGCACTGACCTCCGTCGTCAGCAGCTACAACCAGACCCAGCTCACCCAGTTCGCCAGCATCTGGGACAACTCCGTCGCCGGCGCCCCCGGCGTCGCCAGCGGCTGGTCGACCTTCGTCCCCAAGGACAGCCGCGCCTCCTACAACGTCCCCCTGGGCACCCTGAAGGACGGCCACTACTACGGCTGGCAGACCCAGGGCGACGACGGCCTGCTCCGCGGCCCCGCCACCCCCGTCTGCCACTTCGCCGTCGACACCACCCCACCCATCGCTGCCTTCGGCACCGTCACCGACCTCACGACCCAGTACCCGCCCTCCGGCAGCGGCCAGGTCACCAAACTGCACCTGGGTGACACCGGCAAGATTCCCTTCGCCGCGTACGACCCCAACCCCTCCGGGCTGCTCGCCTCGGGCCTGTCCTGTGTCCGCTGGGGCTACGACCCTCAGCTGGTCGGTGCCGACCAGGTCTGCGGGACTCCGCTGACCGTCACCGAGCTCACGACGACGCCCAAGCACTGGGGCACCAACATCCTCTTCGCGGAGGTGTTCGACGAGGCCGGGAACGCTTCCCCCACCGTCTCCTACTCCTTCTACGTCCCCTGGACGGACGGCCCCGTCGCGTTCGGCGACACCACCGGGGACGCCCGCCCCGACATCCTCGTCCCCGACGCCGCCGGCAACCTCATCACCCACGGCCGCGCCACCGACCCCGGCAACACCAACGTCCCCCCGACCGGCACCACCGTGGCCCGAGGCCAGGCACCCGAGGCCACCGCAAACGGGTGGAAGGACTTCCACGTCACCCACCGCGGCTCCCTGAACCCCGGGCGCAACGTCGACGACCTCTTCGTGCACCGTGACGGCGGCGACAAGCTCTACTACTACGCCAACCCGGAACGCGACAACGGCTCCTTCAAACAAGGCAAGGCGACCGAACTGACCCGGCCCGACTGCGTGGGCACCGCCGCCGCATGCCCGGGCTACCAGCAGAACGGAGGGTGGCAGAACACCAGTCAGATCACACCGATCGGCTCCCCCGACAACATCCGCCTCCCCAGCCGGAACTTCGAAAACGCCACCGGGATCCTCGCCGTCCACGCCGGAAACCTCTGGTACTATCCGGCCGAAACCGTCACTTCGCTGCGCGCTCCCAATCTCGTGGCGGCCGGCGGTTGGGACAACCTGGACCTGATGGTGCCCGGCAACACCCTTGCGATCGATGTCACCGGCACCGTGCCCATCGCTCCGGCGCTGTGGACCAGGGCCCGGACCGACAACAGTGCGACCAGCACGACGGCAGGTGACATCCGCCAGTACGCCCTGACCACCGAGACCCGTACCGACGGAGCGGGCAGCTACACCGTGGTCACCGCAGTCGCCCCGACCTCGGCCTCCGTCATCTCGAAGGGCACGTTCGACGTCGGAAACTACCCCATCGTCGGATCCGACGGCGACCAGACCGGCGACGGCATTCCCGACCTGTGGGCGCTGAACAGGGACGGAAACCTGCGGGTCTGGCCCGCGACCGCGACCAACGGCCGCGTCACCGCTCTCGGCGACTTCCACTACCGCGGCACCACCCAAGCTCCCAGCGCCCAGTGGCAGCTCGACGAGAACACCGACGCCACCCCGAACACCTACACCGGTACGAACAGCAACATCAGCTTCACCAGCGACACCGTCGACGGCCGTGCCACCAAGGTCGCCACCTTCAACGGCAGCACCTCGGCCCTGACCACCGCCACCCCCGCCATCGCGAACCCCAACCAGAGCTTCACCCTCAGTACCTGGGCCAAGTCCACCGGCGCCGGTGGCATCGTCGCCAGCCAGAGCACCGCGCACGCCGCCAGCTTCCTGCTGTACAGCGAAGGCACCGGCGGCTCCTGGCGCTTCGCCCTCGCCACCGCCGACAACGACGCCTGGCCCTACGTCTACACCAGCACCAGCAACAACGCCGCCCTCGTCACCAACGGAGCCTGGACCCGACTGACCGCCAGCTTCAATGCCACCACCGGCGAGATGAGCCTGTACGTCAACGGCGCGCTCGCCGGGAGCGCCAACCGCTCCACCGCCCCAAGTCTCCCCACCAACGGTTCCTTCGTCCTCGGCCGCTACCAGTACCAGAGCAGCCTGGCACCCACCGCCCAGAACCCCAGCTTCAACGGCAGCATCAGCAACTTCGCCGTCTACAACACCGCGGTCGTCCCCGAACCCACTACCACCGCCGTCCGGCACGCCTCCACCGCCGACTGCCTGGACGTCCCCAACAACGACCCGAGCCAGGGCATCTCCATCACCGGCTGCAACAACAGCCCCGCCCAGAACTTCGTCGTCAACCCCGCCGACGCCACCGTCAACCTGCGAACCACCATGTGCCTGGAACTCACCGGCGGCAACACCGCCAACGGCGCCGCCGTCGGCCTGGGCACCTGCGCCCCCGGCACGGACCGGCAGAAGTGGCTCGCCCGTGCCAACGGCAGCCTCTACAACCCCGTCTCCGGCCGCTGCCTGGAACTGCCCAACAACGACACCACCCCGGGCACCCGCCTGCGCATCCTCGACTGCAACGGCACGCCCGCCCAGACCTGGAGCATCCCCACCCTCAACGCCCCCGCGCTTCCCGTGAACCCCTGACACCCTGGGGACACGGGGCCAGTGCCTCGCCGAGGCACCTCGTCCGGCCTCTCGGAAGGCCTCGTGCCGAAGGCGCTGGCAGGGGTGTGGACTCCACCGCATCGCAGGAATCACTAACGGCCGTCGCCCGCCCCCGGAACCCCGGGGGTGGGCGACGGCAGCCCACTCCGCAACTCCATCAAAGGGACAACTTTCGTGCACGCTCGCCGCATCGTAGGGCTGGCCACCGCCGGCCTCATCACCGCTCTCGGGCTCCCCGCGCCCCTCGCGGCCGCCGACGTGATCCCCAACGCCGGCACCGACAGCATCAGCCAGCTGGACCTCGGGGCCGTCGGCTCCCAGAGCGCACTGCCCGCCGTCACGCTGTCCCTCGACGAGACCTGGGCTCCCGTCGGCACCACGATCACCGCCCTCGCGAGCGCCAGGGCCACCTTGCCCGCCGGGCTCACCTATCACTTCGACTTCGGTGACGGCACAATCCTCCAGGCCGGCACGGCGAGCGCCGAGCACATCTACACGGTCCCCGGTGACTACGACGCCAAGGTGACGGTGGCCGACCAGGCCGGCGCTCAGGTGAGCAGCGCCACTGTCGCGGTCAAGGCCACGGTGGCCGACCGGTTGACGCCGTCCCTCACCGCCACCGACGTCATTCCGGACTCGATGAATCCGCTCGGCCACATCGCGCCCCTCACCGTCAACGTGGACAGCTCCGCCACGGAATCGTCCTGGCCGCTCACCGGCTCCACCGTCGACTTCGGTGACGGCAGTGCCCCCGTGCACGTCGACTTCCCGCAGTACACCAGGCACACCTACAGCACCCCGGGCGACTACACGATCCGGCTGACGGTCACGGACAAGCGCGGCCGCACGGCGCAGAGCAGCATTACCCACCACGCCGCGTACGCGCCGGCCGGCTACCTGCCGGTGAATCCGTACCGGCTGCTGGACACCCGCGAAGTGGGCGTCGGCCTCAAGGGCGGCGATGTACGGACCGTCAAGATCCCGCTCGGTACCAGCCGCTATCCCGAAATCACCTCCGGCTCCATATCCGCGGTGGTCCTGAACCTCACCGCGACCGAATCGCGCGAGGACACCCACCTCACGGTCTGGCCGGCCGGCCAACCGCGTCCGGCCACCTCGAACGTCAACGTCGCCGCCGGCAGCACGGCGTCCAACCTGGTCACCGTCCCGCTCGGGTCGAACGAGTCCGTCAGCATCGTGGTCAACTCCGGCCGGGCGCAGGCCGTGGTCGACGTCGTCGGCTACTACCAGCCGAACGTCGGCAGCCGCTTCGCCGCCGTCGCTCCCCGGCGGCTGATGGACACTCGGGCCGGCACGGCGCTCACCGGCGACGAGACCCGGCGGGTCAAGGTCGCCGGGATCAACGGCATCCCCCTCGACGCCTCCGCCGTCACGCTGAATCTGACCTCCACCCAGGCCTCCGCCGACACCTACTTCACGCTCTGGTCGGGCGACAGCGACCGCCCGGTCACCACCAGCCTCAACCCCTCGCCGGGCCGCGACCGCGCCAACCAGGTGATCGTCCCGGTCGGCGCGGACGGCACCATCAGCTTGTACAACCACGTCGGTTCGGTGCACGCCGTGCTCGACGTCTTCGGGTACTACGGCCCCGGCGCCGACAGCCTGTACACCCCCGTCCGGCCCGTGCGTCTCGGCGACACCAGGACCGACGCCGCGGCCCGGCCCGGCCCGGACAGTGTCACCACCGTCGGCGGCATCCCCGCCGGCGCGACCGGGGCCGCCCTGAACGTCACCGCCACCGCGGCGAGCAGCACCAGCTTTCTCACCGTGTGGGCCCACGGGGAACCGCGGCCCGGCACCAGCAACCTCAACACACAACCCGGTACCACCGTGCCGAACCACGTGACCGCCCCGGTCGGTCAGGACGGGAAGGTCGACATCTACAACCACGAGGGAAGCACGCACATCGTTACCGACCTGTTCGGCTACTTCAGCAAGCCCTGACCCGGGGTGCCGCCGGGTTGCTCGGCGGTCGATGCCCTGGAGCGGTGCGTGACGGTGGAGCCCCAACCAAGGTCTGGTTGGGGCCCCACCGCCACGTCGGGGTGCTTCAAGCGGCTCAGCGCTCGAAGGCGTCCTTGACGTGCTCGCCCACCTGCTTCACGTCGCCCTTGGCCCGGTCAGCCGTGCCCTCGGCCTGCAGACGCTCGTTGCCGGTCACCTTGCCGGCGCCTTCCCAGCGCCGCATCAGGCAACGCTCGCCCCGTTCTTGGCGGTCGAGTGCGGACCGCGCGGGGCACGTAGTCTCGCGGGATGCATTCTCATCTGAGCTTCGAGAACCCTCCCGTGCTGCCTCATGAGGTCGTGGCTGAGACGTTGGAGCGGTCTCTGCGTGACCGCTCGCACGAGGGTGAAGCGGCGGACGCCCTGGTCGGCGTCGCCTTGAGCGACAACGACCGGGAGTTCGCCGAGCACTGGTGCATGGAAGTCGGGACGCGCGCCGTGTCGGGCAGTCCGCTTCTCGGGCTGGCCGGCCTGTGCCTGGGCCATACCGCTCGACGCTTCGGCCATCTCGGCGACGACGCCCTCGCACTGGCGAAGTCGCTTGCGGAGCGGGCTGAGACGGACCCGGCAGACGTGGATGGTCGGGCTCTCGACGGCTATGACGACGTCCGGAGCTTCCTGCGCCTTTGGTGACGCCGGCTGGCGCCGTCGCCGGTTAGTACTGCAACGGTGCTTACCGTGACGGTTGTCGGGTTCGCTCGTTGGGCTGTTCATGGGTGGGGAGATATCCGAGGTCGATGCTCGGCGCTGGTCGGACGGGCTTGCCGGGTTGCACGAGCGGTTTGCCTACCGGTTCGCGCGGAGCGAGTCGCGGGAGTCGGCGCTGGCGTACATGCGGGGCCTGCTGGCTCCGTTGGAGCGCAAGAACGGCTGGACGGTGGCCGAGGAGGCCGGCCACGGCGGTCCGGACCGTATCCAGCGGCTGCTGAACCGGATCGACTGGGACGCGGACGGGGTGCTCGACGATGTGCGCGGGTACGTGGTCGAGCACCTGGCGGATCCGGGTGGCGTGCTGATCGTGGACGACACCGGGTTCCTGAAGAAGGGCGTGCGGTCGGCCGGCGTCCAGCGGCAGTACTCCGGCACCGCCGGCCGCACCGAGAACTGCCAGGTCGGGGTCTTCCTCGCCTACTCCGGCGAGCGGGGCCGGACCTTGATCGACCGGGCGCTGTACCTGCCGAAATCCTGGACGGACGACCGCGAGCGCTGCCGGGATGCAGGGATCGGCGACGAGGTCGAGTTCGCCACCAAGGTCCAGCTCGCGAGGGCGATGGTCCGCCGTGCGATCGACGACAGGATCCCGTTCCGTTGGGTGACGGCGGACGCGGGCTACGGCTACAGCAAGAGCTGGCGCTTCGAGCTGGAGCAGGCCGACGTCTTCCACGTGGTGGCCACGACCCGGCACGACACCGTCGTCACCTGGCAGGCCATGGACCACCGGCTCCACGACCTCATGACCGGCCTGCCGCGGCAGAAGTGGAAGCGCCGCTCCTGCGGCGACGGCGCGCACGGCCTGCGGGTCTACGACTGGGCACGCGTGGAGGTCCGGCCCTGGCACCGCCCCGACCGCAAGCACTGGGTCCTGGCCCGCCGCAGCATCACCGATCCCACAAGGATCGCCTACTACATCGCCTACGCACCCGCCGGCGCCACACTGGGCGAGCTGATCGCCGTCGCCGGCGCCCGCTGGGCGATCGAGGAATGCTTCCAGACCGCCAAGGGCCAGTGCGGCCTGGACGACTACCAGGTCCGCCGCCACCAGGGCTGGTACCGGCACATCACCCTCGCCATGGCCGCCCACGCCTACCTCACCGTCCTGCGCGCCCAGCACCTCGAAAAGGGGCACGACCTGCTCGAACGTCAGACCTGATCCCGCTGACCGTCCCCGAGATCCGCCGGCTGCTCACCCAACTGACCCGGCCTGTCCGCCGCAGCATCGACCACGTCCTGCACCGGTCCCGATGGCGCCGCCGACGCCAGCACCAGGCCCGGACCAGCCACTACAAGCGACGAGGCCACAGCCCAAGAGCTGAAGCCTCATCACGGTAAGCACCGTTGCAGTACTAGGCCGCGCACGGCCCCGCCTGCTCGCCCTGGCTCCGGTCCGCTGCGCCTGGCCGTCGTCCTGGTCACCGCGCCCGGGGTGGTGGGTGCCCGCTGCTCCTGGCCGCTGCAGACCCCTCAGGCCCGGCGCAGGGCTGCTGTCGGTCCGCGAGTGTGACTCACCGGTTTCGGTGGGTCGAATCACCAGAACTGGTGAGTCAGTGTCGTGATGCTGCGACAGACCTGGGCGACTCACCGGAATTGGTGAGTCGCCCCACGCGCCCGTCGGATCCCGGTCGGGGCTCCGGGCCGCCAGCCCGTCGCCCCTGTTCCTGGCCTGTACGGCCCCGTGCTGCCGGCTGCTTCCGGTCGGCGGCCCAGGCTGGACCGCTTCCGGCCCGCCGCCGGCCGTCTGCCCGCCGTCGTGCCCCCCGGCCGCCAGGAGCTGGCGTCCGTTCCCGGCCCTGGGCGGGTGCGGGCCGGGGCCGGGTGGCTGCCCGGTCGTTGTGCGGGTATGGATGACGACTTGTACGGTCCGTGCCGGATCGCTCCCGACTGGCATGCGCTGGAGGTGCTGGTGGCTCTGGTTCGCGCTGCGGGTGGTGAGCTGATGTTGGACGGCGGGCACATGCTCACCACCTCGACGCGGACGGTGGACGGGGCGGTCGGGGATGTCCTGTACGAGCCGCTGCCGGATGGGACGGTGCGGCTCTCGCTGGCCTGACTGGACCCGTGAGAGGGACCTCGCGGGTGCCCTGTCGCGTGCCCTGTCACTATGGGGGCGCTGTCGCGCCGGGTGACGTGCGCTGGAGGGCCGGATCGCCCGTGCCTGGCCGGTCCGCGATAGCCCCGGCCTGCCGTGGACGGTCGTACCGTTCAGCTTCGACGACGAAGCTGAAGGCTTCTGAGCCGGTCGCGGCGGGCCCGCTTACCCCCTCGGCCCGCCGCGACCTGCGGACTCACGTGATGATCACCGGGAATTTGGAAAGGCCCCGGTCAACCCTGTTTCGGGCAGTTCTTCTCCGGGATGACACGTTGAGGGTCGGGCCGGTAGTTCTGGATGAAAGTGGGATTCTTCTGGACGGCGACGGGCAGGCTGCCCCTGAAGGCGGCCTCCCAGCCGTCCAGCAGGAAATCGTGCAGCGCGGTGAACATCCTGGCGCAGTTCACCGGATCTTTCAGGCTGTCCTTGGGCAGGCCGATGCCGTACTCGGTTGGGCCGTCGAGGTTGATATCCGGACGGACTTCCAGTTTTCCGTTGCTCTGGTCCGCGTATCCGTAGAGGATCAGAGTGTCGGTGAACATCGCGTCGTAGTTCCCGTCCAGCAGCTTCTTCGCACAATCCGAATAGTCATCCTCCAGGACCACCGTTCCAACTGTCGGCTTCGCGGAAGCCGACAGACCGCCTTTCGCCGTGCAGAGCCGGGTCGATCCGTTGATGTCGGCCATGGTCTTGATCTTCGAGTCGGCGCGGACCAGAATGGCCTGGGGCGTCTCCATGTAGGGCCCGAGGAAGTCGACGAGCTTTCGACGATCATCCGTCATGGAATAGGTTGCGATGACGAATTGGACATCGAGGTTGACGAGCTTGCTGTCACGATCGCCGGACGGAACGTCGACCCGGTCGAAGCTGAAGTTCAGCTCCTTCTCCTTGCCCAGGAAATCGGCCACGGAGTTGTCGAAGCCGGCCGCCTTGTAGCCGGCGGTCTGAGTCCATCCAGGTTGATCGTTCTTCATGCCGATGTAGATGTGCACCCGCTTCGTCGAGCCGAAGAGCGGGAGGGATCCCGGAGGTCTGGACGGCTCCGGGGCGGCTTCGGAGTTGAGCACCGCGGGCGACTGGCTCGCCGCAGCGGCTCCGGTGGGGTCGGACGGACTCGGAGTGTCACCATGGCATGAAACGAGAGGCAGGACGGCCGCCAGAATCATGCAGAGGCCGATTCGGTGTCGATTCACGGATGCTCCTTCAAAAGCGAAATGGAGTCGGACATGACCGCCTCGTCGTAGCCCAGCATGAGAACGCAGTTCGAGTTCGAGTCGACCCCGGCCAGGCGGATCACCGGGTGAGCCAAATTCGTCGGCGCTCCGAGGTCGATGATCGTGGGCTGCCCCGGGACGAGGGGAACCTCCGGCGAGTTGGAGGAGCCGCCCACCATAAGCGTGGCCTGGTGAAGACAGTCGTTGACGCTACCCTGCGGATTTTCTAGGGATACGGTCAGCGCCATGTAGCGCCCCGCACGACTTGCCTCGAAAGTCGGCCGGGTGGAGTTGTCCGCGGCCGTCATCTTGACGGCAGGAGGGGTCTTCAGGCTCTCGACCTTCTGCTTCTCGGGAGTATTTGCCAGCCAGAAGGCCACGGCTCCGGCGAGGACCGCAGAGGCGAGAATTGCACCCCAGTAGACCGCTTTCTTCTTCGGATTTTTTGAGGTGCTCCACGGGATCGCTCCGGGGACATAAATCCAAGCGTTGGCGATTTCTCCGGACTTCGACTTGTAGCTGACCGCATGGAACAGGCGCCCGCTGCGGGTACTGATCTTGACGTCCTGGTACACCAGACGGCTCACAGCCACGGCAATGTTCTGGGGTGCCACGTCGAGGCTGTCCCTGAGCTGACTGCAGTCCCGCATGTCCCCGACTTGGTGCGCGTCCCCCAGCCAGCCGTTCGGCCCCACAGGGAGGACCGCGAGGTCGATCGCGATCCGTATGCTCAGCGGGTCGCCCCCCGAGAGATTATTGCGACTCTTGAGCTGCTCGCCCAGAGCGATGATGAAATCGGTAGCCAGCTTGTATCCTTCGACCTGCTGGTCGGCTATTCTCCAGGTAATGGAGTCACCCTCGGCCTGAAGGTTTCCGGCCCTCTTCTCCGCCTCGTAATCGAATTGAAGCCCGATTTGTTCGGCGGCTGATCCGATGGAGTCCCGGAGGGTTTTCTGCCACTCCTCCTGATCCGCCCCGTTCACCTTCCCCCTGTAGTTCTTGATGTCGCTCGATATGATGTAGCAGCGATTTTTATTCCGACTGTCCATGACCGTCCCGGCGTGACCGTACCGAAGGAATTCAGGTTGCCGCAGGCATGTGCCGACCCCCCGACGCTCGTGTGCGGCCCTCATCTTGCCAGGGCGACGCCGTCGGCAACAGTGATGTTGCCTTAAACCCTACTGTTACCAGTAGAGTTGGAGGAGCTGCGAGTGGGGAGGGTGTCGTATGGCGGCAAGTGCGGCCGGGGGAAGCGGGAACGGAAGCGGGCGCGGGGCCGAACTGGCGAGGATATTGCTCACCGAGACCCGTGAGGAACTGGCCAAGGCCGACCAGAAGGCGAACCTGCTGCTTGCGGCCCTGGGGGTGGCGCTCGCCGCATTGGCCGGCGCGCTGAGTTCGGGGCACTACGACCCACTCACGTCAGGATGGTGGGCTGGGCTGGCTTTCTTCTGCGCTTGTGGATGCGGGGTGGCCGCACTGGTGCTGTTTGCTAGTGCCGTGATGCCTCGGACGGGGGCCGGTGACAGCAGGAGGGCGCACTACTTCGGCGACATCGCCCTCGCCGTCCGCGCGCGGCCGCTCGACGAAGTCCGCTCAGTGGTCGAGGAGACCGATCTGGTGGAGCGGGACCTGTCCCAGTTCGCGATCCTCTCCCGCACGGTTGCGACGAAGTACCGCTACATCCGGCTCGGCATGTATCTCAGCGCGGGCTTTATGGGGTTCGTGCTGGTGAGTGCGGTCGGCACGGCCCTTCGCTGAGCTGGGGCGGCCAGCCTGCCCCGGACTCGGGAGCACCATCCGCGAAATCGTGTGGCGTTGGCCTGACGGCCCGTGAGTGGTCGGCCGACGTGACTTCCCCTCACCAGTGCTGGGTGGCGCCATTCCGACTCGGGCACGCAACCTTCCGAAACATCCCCGCCCCGCGTTCGCCCGCCCCCTGGCGGGCCGCCAGGCCCCGCCACCGGCCACTCACCGGTGCGGCCGTCAGGCCGGCACCTCCCGCCGCGGCCGCCATGCCGCCCGCGCTGGAGGACTGTGTCGGGGCGTGGGTGGTGGCTGTTGGAGGACGGGTGTCCGGTGTGAGTTACCTGTTCTGATCGGAGTCCAGTGGCGTTCTGATGACGTGGATTCCGTAGGTTTGGCTGGAATTTCTAAGCTCGCGGTGGATGGCCGCTGAGCTGCGGTGATGTGCTGATGGTGATCGTGGGTCGCGCTCACGGGTGATCTGACCTGAGGGTTCGGATATTTGAGTGGAATCACGTGGATGTTGCTGGAATGCCTGTGTGTTTCGCTGTATTTGCGCAGGTCAGTGCCTTGCTTGATGTTCGGGAGATGTGTCGTGGGGTGGTGCCGTGTTGCTGGCGGTGGGTCAGTTTCCTTTAGGGCCGGTGCCGTTTCTCGTAGATGCGTTCGGCCTTGGGGGCTGGGTTTGATAGGGGAGTAGCACGGCTGTTCCGGAGCGGGACGGGTTTCGGGGCAAGTCCGAGTGTGGTTGTGTCGGCGTCGGTGGGGGAGCGTCGGCGGTCCTGGTGGTCTGCCAGGGCGCGGGCAGCAGTTCGGTTTTCCTCATGTTGTGGGGGAGGTGTGAGGGCTATGGTGTGCCTCCATCACATCCGCGTGACGCGCTGGACGTGTGGTGGACGGCAAGAGCACCGACTGCGACGACGATGTCGCGGGCTGGAGGACGGCGTGGCCGGGATGTCTTCGGGACTGTAGTCGGATGAGCCGACGCGGTTGGATCTGCTTTCCACGGGTGAACGCGGGCCGCCTTCGGCAGGAGGGCCTGCCGGGAACTGGTAGAAGGTCCAAGCCGCTGTGGCTTCCCCCGCCCGCGCTCCATGGACTGGGCTGTACCCCGGAGTCGCTGCGCCAGTGGGTCGCGCGGTCACGCGCGGAAGCGGCCGCGTCGGGTGCTGGCGGTCAGGCCAGCTGCCGCGTCGAGGTCGGGACCGGCAGGGGCCAGGAGCTTGAAATGGCGGTAAGCCAGGTGTGCACGAGTTCCACGAGTGCTCGACGCACGGCGGATTTCGGCATGGTTTGGCCCCGCGCGAGACGGCCGTCCGGGATCATGGAGGTATGAACACAGGGGTGGGGGACAGCACGGAACTCGAGCGCAGGGCCAGGAATTTCGACCGGGAAGCGGTCCGGGAGCTACTGCCCGAGGTGCACGTGCAGCAGGAGCGGGTGCTCACCGAGTTCCCGATCGCCCAGTGGCCGGACCTACCGCTCGAGCGGTACGCCCTCGGCCCCAGCACCAGCCAGGGGTCGTTCTGCCGGCTGCTGGAGTACGGGACCGACCAGCTCGGCAGCATCCGGGGCGGCAGCGCCGCCAAGCACATCATCTACCAGCACAACACCGGTCAATGGCGCTACCCCTCGCGCCTGCGGCACCCCGACCACCATGAGGCGTGGATCGACATCCGATCGGAGTTCGCCGAGGCCCTGAGGCTGGCCGCCGCCCAGGACTACCAAGGCATCGACGAGCTGGAGACGCTGGCCTTCGGACAGGCCCTGGTCACCAAGGCGCTGTCGATCTACTTCCCGGACGACTTCCTGCCGATCTTTTCCGCCTCGCATGTACGGCACTTCGCCGCTCTGTTCGGCGCACCCGAACTCCGGAAGGCCCCCGGCATCCGGACCTGGCGGGCAAACCTCCTGCTGCACGATCTGGTCCGCCGAAACTGGGCGTTCGACGGCTGGCATCCGCACGAGGTGATGCACTTCCTCTACTCCGAGTACGACCCCCGGACCACCGACGGGGACGTGTGGAAGGTCGCCCCTGGCGACGGCGCCCGGCTCTGGGACGACTGCCGGGACAACGGCTACATCTGCGTGGGCTGGGACCAGATCGGAGACCTCGGGCAGTACAAGAGTGACCGCGAACTGAAAGACGTCCTGGACCACTACTGGCCCGCGTCACGCGGCGGGAACCTCCGACTGGCCCGGCAACTGCTCGGCTTCCGCGACCTGGAGGCGGGTGAACAGATCATCGCCAACCAAGGCAAGTCCCAGGTGCTCGCGCTCGGTACCGTCACCGGCGGCTACACCTACGACCACTCCCGCCCCGAGTTCCGCCACCTGGTGGCCGTCGACTGGGACACCTCCTACGCCCAGCGCCTTGATGGCCCCGTCCACGCCTGGCAGCAGACCTTCGCCAAGGTGCCGGACCGCCTGCTCCGCCAAATCCGCGCAGCCCGCACTCCCGCCCGTAGCCCGGCCGACACTACGTCCGCCAGCACGCCGATCACTGAGGCACCCGCTGCGGTACGCCAGATCGTCGAGGCGCTGGAACACAAGGGCCAGGTGATCCTCCAGGGCCCACCCGGCACCGGCAAGACCCGACTCGCCCTCAGTACAGCCCTGGCCCTGGCCGGACAGGCCCACCTGATCGACGCGGAACCGGCCGAACGCGCCGCCGCGATCGCCGCACTGCTGACCGTGCCCGACACAGCCAAGCCAGGCCGCCTGACCTTGGTGACTTTCCACCCCTCCTACGGCTACGAGGACTTCGTCGAAGGGTTCAAACCCGACACAGAATCCACCGGCGCCGGACTGAAGCTGAACCTCCGACAAGGGCTGTTCCGACGGGTATGCAACGCGGCCGCGGCCGCGCCCGAGGAGACCTTCCTCCTGGTCATTGACGAGATCAACCGCGGCGACCTCCCCCGCATCCTCGGCGAACTGATCACCCTGTTGGAACCCGACAAGCGGGGAATTCCCATCACCCTGCCGATCAGCGAGGAACAGCAGGCCGTCCCCAAAAACATCCGCATCATCGGCACCATGAACACCGCCGACCGCAGCACCGGCCACATCGACGCCGCAATCCGGCGCCGCTTCGCCACCATCGACGTGCCGCCCGACCTCGAAGCCGTCGACGGCGACGTCGGCGGCCTCGACCTCGCCGAGTTCCTGCAAAGCCTCAACACCCGCCTGCACCGCGTTTTCGGGCCGGACCAG
Source organism: Kitasatospora herbaricolor (assembly GCF_030813695.1). Classification (NCBI taxonomy): domain Bacteria; kingdom Bacillati; phylum Actinomycetota; class Actinomycetes; order Kitasatosporales; family Streptomycetaceae; genus Kitasatospora; species Kitasatospora herbaricolor. The sequence continues at coordinate 49,582 of NZ_JAUSVA010000003.1, read as the reverse complement.
GTGATCGGCCAAGCCGCTCTGCTGCGCGACGACCGCCCCCTGGCCACCCCGGAAGAACTGGCCACCGCGTTCCGCCACGACATCGTCCCGCTGGTGGACGACCACTGTCTGGGCCGCCCCGAACTACTGCAGGAGATCTTCGGCACCCTCGCCGACCCCGCCACCGGCAGGATCGCCTGGAGCAGCCCCGCCGACCTGCCCCAACTGCTGGCCACCGAGTTCACAGGCACCGACCCCGACGACGACCTCGATGACTGAACGGCGCACCGACCTGCCAGAGGTGGCGGTCGAGGAACACAGCACCACTCTGCTGCGACAAGACCAGCTCACCCACGAGGACATCCACCGACTGGAACACCTGCAAGGCAAAGGCCGACTCACCCTCCAGCGGACCCACCGAGGATGGCGACTGCACACCCACTCGGTCACCGGCGTGCTGGTCCTTGACCGCATCCGGCTCACCCTGCGGCCCAAACTCCCCATCCCCGGCGAGCAGCTCATCACCTGGCTCTGCTACGCCAACGGCGTGCCAGTACCGCACGAGCAGACACTCCGCCGCTGGCGCACCAGCAGCACTGGCTACGCCGACGTGGTGTTGCCGGCCCTCCTGGCGGAGTGCCAGACACTACTGCTCCGCGGCCTCAACCGCGGCTACCGGCCAGCCGAACGGGTCGAGCCGACCCTGCGCGGACGGCTGGACATCCACCGGCAGATCGTCCGTCGCTACGGCGCGGTCGACCGCCTGCACGTACGGACCTTCGAACGGGAACTGGTGATCTGGGAGAACCAGATCTGCGGTGCCGCTCTGGCCGCCGCCGTCCCGCTCGCCACCGGGAAGCCGGCCCTGGCCCGCGCGCTCCAGGCCGCCGCCGCGCAGTTCCCCCGGCCGCAGCTCGGCGCAACCGTGACCCGACTGCTGCGTCGGGCGCGCTACACCCGGCTGAACCGGCACTATCAGGCGGCGCACGTCTGGTCGGCGCTGGTCCTGGGCGGTGGCGGCGTGAGCGACCTGCTGGCTCACCGCGGTACCCACGCCGGGAGCGTGCTGTTGCACCTCGACCGCCTCTGGGAACTCGTCGTCCGACGGATGGCCGTCGATGCCGCCCACGCCGCGGGCGGACGCCTTGCCCGGCCCAGGGAGGGCAGCATCCGGACCCTTGGTGGACTCGGTTCCCGCGATCCGTCGTTCCGGCCCGACACCCTGCTTGCCTTCGACAGCACCCCTGCGACCCGTTTCCTCGCCATCGATGCGAAACACAAAGCCCTCCAAGCCACCAACGTCAACGCTGCCGACCGCCACCAACTCCTCACCTACATCGCCGGATACACCACCCCCGCTGCCCCGTTGGCCGCGATCATCCACCCCGCCCACAGCGGCTCGTCCCACCGCACCCTCCGCATCCAAGGCCCCCGCGGCCCCCTCGGTGTCATCGAAGTCCTCGGCCTCGACACCCGCCTCCCACCACGCCAGGCCGCCGAGCCCCTGCGCACCCTCATCACCCAGTTTGCCGCCAGCGCTGCCCCGTAGCCGCTCCGTCTCTCTGGGCTAATGGCCGAAGGACCAAATCGCGGTGCCCGGGGGAGGGGCTCGGCAGCACGGAGGTGGCAGTCCAACCGGGCGCGCACACTCTCTTCAGGGGTCATGCGCTCCTACAGGCTCCGCAAGCGGGCGTCCTTGGCCTGCGCCTCCACCGCCTCGCGGACACAGCCTCGACCACCCAGGGCATTCGGGGTTCAGACGCGGCCCGCGCCCAGGTGTCGCGTGACCAGGGCGTCCCGGGCCGTGGCCTGGAAGCCCGGTGGACACCAAACACCTGGATAGCCGATAAGCATCCCCTTCCGACGCGAGACCACAGGAATGATCGTCGAGTCGGTGCTGCTCACGGGAGGCAGCCTTCGAAAGCGGAGGGCTTTCATTGCGGCTTCGAGGCTGAGAATCGTGGAATCGTTGGCATGCCATCAGGGGACTGTCCAAGGCGCCCGGACGAGCGGACCGCCTTCTGCGCGCATCAGGGCCCCGAAGTGGTCGACGAGGCTGCCCACTGCGACCGGGTCGCGGATGACGGCACCGACCTCCAGGTTGTCGCTGTACGCGCTGTCGGTGAGGTTTGCGCTGCCGAGCAGGGCGGTGCCCCGGTCGGCAGCGATGACCTTGGCATGCATGCTGCCGCGTCGCCCGCCAAAGCCGCGCCGACCCTCGGCCGCCCACTGCCACAAGTGCACCAGAGGGTGGAAGCGCAGCTCGTGGAACGCGGTGCGCCCGTCAGTATCGCCGCGCAGGGTGCCGCCGGACAGGCGCGTGGTCTCCAGGACCAGATCCACGTTCACACCGCGGTCTGCCGCGTTCCGGATCTCAAGGACGATCTCTTGGACACCGAAAGCTGCATAACTGGTGACCAGCAGTGTGCTGGATGCCGTCCGGACGACCTCGATCGCAACAGATGCAGTGAGCCTGATCGGTATTGATCCCCCGAGGGGCCCCGAGACGGCGATGTCGACACGACGCGCCGCGAGGTCCTGTTCGTGCCGGGTAGCGGCGGCTTCGAGGGCCAGCGCTATCGCAGACCCCGGCAGCTGCGGGTCGGCTGCCATCCATGAAGACAGCAGCTGGTCGGCTCGCGGCCCGAGACCGGCCCCCGGGTGGGCGGACATGAGGCGCGTCGCGGTTCGTTCGTCAGGGGCCGTGACGGTGCGCAGGACACGGGTCCAGGCAGCAAGGTGCGTTTTCGGGAGGCTGGCGACGAGACCGGAGAGCACCTCGGGCAGAGAGGCCGCGGGCGCGCCGGCATCGCGGCTGGTCATGTCGTGAAGAACCCGCCCGGTCGGCCGCTGAAGGTCTCAACGAGCAGCTCGCGGTCCAGGAAATGGTTGCCGCGTTCGCAGGACGTCTCCGCGGCGAACAGACAGGCGTGACAGGCTGCGCCGTGCAGCCGGCCATGGGCGAGCGGGTTGTGGTCGGCACACAGCGGGTCCGAGCCGCACAGGCGTGCGGCCTCCAGCGCCTGGTCGATCAGCGAACCGAGCCGGCGCTGGCTGCCGAGCGTGACCAGCCCGCCCAGGGTGCCCTCACTGTCGGGAGCCGCCGTGTAGAGCAGAATGCCGGCCATCGGGTCGTCGCCGGAACGGGCGTAGATCCGCTCACCGATACCGGAAGCGCCGTAGCCACACTCCAGGGCGAACTCGCGGATCAGGACATGGGCAAAAGTGTGCAGCAGCACGTAGCGGATGCCCGGCCAGTCCGCACTGGTCCGACGCTGGGCACACCACTTCTGGTGCGCAGCCTTCAGGGTGCCGGCACGCCGGACGACATCGGGGTCCTGCTCCCATGCGGCGACACGCTGCTCGTTGAACCGCAGGAAGATCCCCTCACCGCGGGTCTCTGCGCACGGCACCCAGCTCGGAGCAGAACTGGACAGAGGCGCCCGGTTCTCCTCCACGACCGGCCCGCCCCTGGTCGCGGAGCCCCACTCCGGCGCGTCGAGCCGGCTGAACCCGTACAACGCAGACACCTCGCGCAACCGCTTGACCAAGCGCACCTGGTCCAGCCAGCCACGGTGCGAAGACGGCACGGGTTCGCTGCTTACACTGAAGTCCGGGTGGCTCTGCGGGGGACCGGTGAAGGCGAGCCACTCCGGCCCGGCGATGTCCAGCGCATCCTCTTCCTCGACGGCACCGGCCTGGTCCCCGTCCCGGTGCCGCACGATCGCGTCCAGGACCTCGTCCGCGCCGAACCGCTCGAGCTGAGGCCACATCACCTGGGTCGGCAGAACCAGACGCGCGCTCTCACGAGGCAACTGCGCAAGCACCTGCAGCCCACTCCAGTGCTCCGCGACCGCGCTGTCCACCGGGTTCTCCGCGTGCGGAAGTGAGAAGACCCGAAGCTGCATCGCGAACCAGCCGTTCGTGGCACCCAGCGCCATGGTCTTGGTCTGCTCGGTGCACAGCTCGAACGTCCCCAGATGCGGATGCCGGCCACGGCAGGCAGGGAGCACCATCTCACTGCGGAGCCCGATCGCCTCGGCCATCGACCGGGCCTTCACATCGTCGCAGGAACACTCGACGAAGATGTTCGCCGCCTCACCGGTGGTGCCCCGCTCGACCAGCTTCAACGTGTGGTCCGCCCCGTGCGGCGCCCCCCGGTGGACGAAGTACATCCACGGAAAGTCGTCCACATGACCGGCAGGACAGGCCGAGACGAACCTGGCCGGCACCGCGGTCGGCCGCCTGCGCCCACTGTCACGACAGCTGTGCACATAACGGGTCTGGTCCGGCGCGACACTGTTCGGCAACAGGTGGAAAAGACCGGAGTCCGCCGGCGCGAGCCGGTTGCACCGGTTGTCGGTGCAACGCAGCCAACCCGGGAACACCGCCACCGGCACACCGATCCGGGACCAGGCACCCGTGAAGTCGTTCGGATCCTCCGGCGTGTACGGCGGCATCCGCAGATTCTGCACCTGGGGGCCGAGCTTGCTGCGCACCGCCGCGAGCAGCCGCTCCTCCGGCACGATCGCCGCCTGCTCCAGCTCCCACTCATCGAGTCCGAGGACCATCACCGACAGGTTCGGCAGGTCCGCGACCGCGCCGACACCGTAGGTGTGCAGCAGCTGGCTGGGCCTCAGCTCCCCGACCCGCAGATCGCTCGCCGATCGCGATCCGTGCACCGCGCTGGTCATGAGAGGTTCCCTTCGTGTCCGCCGCCATCGGCGTCCGGGTTTGTGCGCGGGAGGTACGGATGCTGCTCGTGGTCGTCGGCGTTGCCTGGCGCGGTCTGCAGGATCAGCCGGATGCCCGGCTCCACCTCGCGCAGCGAGGTCGGACAGGTCGTGCGCTTCCACGGCCCGGAGTCCGGACTGTGGAGCAGTCCGACGATGTCGTCGGCCTTGCCCTTGGCGTCGAAGGCCAGCCGGGTCGCCGGCCGCCGCTGCTCGCGGGCCCATAGGTCGAGGATGCTGTCGAGCTCTTCCCGTACCCGGGCCGCGACGGCGCGATCGGTGGCCACCTCGCCCGCGCGGCGTTCCAGGTAGCGCACGATGTGGTCGGCCTTGCTGCTGCGGGTGTCGAAGGTCTGCGCACCGAGGTTGCCGTTGTCACCGGCCTCGAGGTTGCGCGCCAACGAGACCAGTACACCGGTCAGGCCGCGGTCTATGGCACGCTCGGCGAACGGGGTGACCGAGAGCGCTTCGACGTGCCGGTACACGGTCGCGTGGAAGTGCTCGAACGTCTCGTAGTGGGACAGGTCGCGCGGACGTGCCCAGTTGAAGACGGTGAACACCAGACCGGGGGCGGCACGCCCGACGCGGCTGGTGGCCTGGATGTACTCGGCCGTGGACTTGGGCTGGTTGGCCACCACCATGACACCGAGCCGGGAGACGTCGACCCCGACGGCGATCATGTTGGTGGCCAGGAGCACGTCGATCGGCGTCAGCTTGTTCGCCCGTGGGAAGGTGTACTCCAGCTGCTCGAGGATGTCCGGGATCTTCTCCGAGGTCAGGCGCGAAGTGAGCTCCTCCAGCCGTAGGTCGTAGCGCCGGGACAGACCGCGCTCATTGACGCGTTCGAGCCGGGTCGAGACGTCGTCCTCGACCGACAGACGCATACCGCCGAGGTCCCGCAGACTGTTGAAGTAGCCGACCAACGTCATGTACGGGTCGGTCACCGGGTTGCTCCCGTACTTCCGGTGCACGCTCTGGGCAGCGGCGAGTACCGCGACGTACACGCGGATCATCGTCGACTTGGTGCGCACCCCCTGAGCACAGATCCCGATGTATCGGCGCCCCGGATGCGAACCGGTGGGCCGCTGCCGGGCAAAGAAGCTGTCACCGATCTCCAGACCCTGCGGCGGGAAAACCTCGGTGCGCCGGTCGAACAGGGCGTGGATCTGCCGCTCCGCGCGGCGGACGGTCGCCGTCGAGGCGATCACCTTGGGCCGCGCCGACTTGCCCGGCGCGTACTCCCAGGTGGCCAACCGATCCACGGCAGCCTCGTACAGGCCGGTCAGCGAGCCGAGGGGGCCGGAGATCAGGTGCAGCTCGTCCTGCACGATCAGATCCGGCGGACGCACCGGCGGCGCCGCCGTCAGCTCAGCTTCGCGATGGCGGCCCTCCGCACGGTGACTGCTGGCCTCCCACTCCTCCTCCGCGATCTGCGCCGTGACGTACCCATGGCGGGAACACCGCCGAGACGCCCGCCCGAACAAGGCCTGGGTACGGCCGTTCCACGCCAACTGCGCGAACTTGTCGACGGTCGCGATCACCAGGCTCGGCAGCACCCGGTAGATCTCCTCGTCGACCACGACAACCGGCAGGCCCTCCCCGCCCTGCTCGGCGCCGCCGAAAGGACAGACGAACAGATCAGGGCAGCGCAGATAGGTGCGACGGACGACCTTGTCGACGTCGACGTCACGCCCCTTCTCGATCTTCGTCCCGCACCACGGACAACTGGTGAGCTGGTAGGGAGAACCGGCATTCCGGTTGGGCCGCCCGCTGGCACGCCGCACATCCCTGACCCAGTCAGCGGCCTTGTCCGTCTTGTTCGGGGAGACCTTCCCGCCGACCCACAGCCCGATCCGGAATGGCTCCGCGCCCCACCGCGCCTCGTCCGCCCGGCGCAGGACCTCGCACGCGCAGATCAACGCAGTCGCACGCTGGAACTGCTGGATCGTCAACAACCGCAGGGTGTACCTCATGAGCACCGCCACCCCGTGCAGGGCATCGAGACCGCCGAGATTCGGCCGCAGCCTGCGGATGGCCAGGGTGTACGCCGTCAGACCGAGGTACGCCTCGGTCTTGCCGCCACCGGTGGGAAACCACAGCAGGTCCGCCAACGCCTCGGCCCCCGTCGCACGCTCCGGGTGCGCCGGATCCGTCAGCGCCGGCAGGTTCAACAGCAGAAAAGCGAGCTGGAAAGGACGCCAGGACCTGTTGGCCGGCCGGTCCTCGTCGAGGAACACAGCCTCGAAATCGCGCGACGCATCACGGCGCCGCGCCGCGGCTACCCGGGTGTGGACACGCTGCAGGTGCATCGCGCTGTTCGCAAACCGGAAGGCGGCCAGAGCATCATCGTTCCCGAGCACCAGCTCGATCCCGGCCTCGATCCGCTTCGCCGCCCGCCTGGCGTCCGCCAACGCCTCGCCGGCCTGAGCCCGATACTCATCCAGGTGCTGCCCGTCCTGCCCGACCCGAGCAGCAGCCTGCTCGATCCACGCCCGATACCCGGCCACCAACGGCATCAGACCCGCACGCAGCTCCTGCCGCTCACACCCCGCCAGCACCTTCATATCGACCAACAGGTCAGCCAGCTCCGGCAGATCCGGATCGCTCTCCGCCGACGGAGCATCCGTCTGCGCAATGTCATACGTCGGCGTCGCCGTGGTCCGAACCGCGACCGCCGCCATCGGATCCGTGCCACTCGCCGTCGCATGGACACCAGTGGCATGCCCGACCGCGAACTCCGGACTGAACCGATACGCCATCGCCAGACGCCGCTGCTCCTCCCGGTCCGCAATGTCGCCACCGGACCCGGGCTGATGTCGGGGCAGGAACACCGCAGCGCCTTCCGCCCCGGCCGCAGAGAGCTCCACCTGAAAGGCCCAGTGCAGCGCAGAGTTCGAATCGGTCGCGGTCGTGTTCACCAGGAACAGCGTGACCAACCAGTCATCCCCGAAGCGCCGCACTCTTCCGCGCAGGACCATCTTCTCGTCGTTATGATCGAGGACGAGCTGCTCCACGGTGCCTTCGACCAGCTTGACCGGGACGTTGCCGGAGTGCGCCTCGCGCCGCCAGACCAGCTTCTCGACGCTCGGGTCCGTCGAATGCGCCCGGATGTAGCGTGCCCAGCGTCCGGTCACCTCCAAGCGGTCCGCGTCACCGTGCACACGTGCCGTGAACCCGATCGAGGACGGACTCAGACTCGCCACGTTCGGTGCGTCCGCGTCCGGTGCGCCCTCGTCCGTACCGGGCAGGCTGCTGTCGCCGAGCGAGGCATCCAGCTCCTCCGGCAGGATCGCGGTGCCGTTCGGCGCGAGCCGCCCAAGCACGTACCAGTCCGTCGGAGAGTCCGTGACCTCCTCCTCGTCGCCACCCACAGGCCCGAGCAGGTCCCGCACCACCAGGTCGGCCAGCTCGTCCCGAATCGCGCCAGGAGACGGGACAGCCAGGATCGAACCGTCTGGTGATGCAGCCGGCAACATGTCGCTCATACGTCACACGATAGGGGGTGCGACTGACGCCTGGGCCGAGCCTGGCCAAAGCATCAGCCGCATGCTGCTTCTGGTGACTGACGGACTACCAGAGGCCTTCCGGGGGTTCGTCCGGCGTCCTCGGAGCAGCGGTTTTTGCGGACTTGGTCGAGCTCTTCTTGCTGTGGAGGCCTCGGCGGACCTCGTCCTCGTAGACCGCGTGGTTCAGCTCGAGCAGCCGGTCGTTCATCATGATCTGGACGTCAGGATCCACCGTCCAGCGCAGGCCGTGCACAGTCTCGTGGAAGTCGTGGTTCAGCGTGAGCGGCGTCCAGCCGAACTGGGCAGCGAGGGGATGCCCAAAGTAGGACTCAGCGACAGCCTCGTCGATCTCGATGTGGATTTCGCGCAACCGCTGGATATCGGCGTCCTGGTTCGCCGGGTTGTGCACTAGGTTATAGAGGTCAGTCATGCCGAGTTGCGGCGTCCGCGTTAGCTGGACATGACGCCGGTAAGTGTTCAACTCCTCGCCAGCGGCACGGATGCGGGAGGTGAGCTCCGGCTGCGGGAACGTGTCGAAGCCGTCGGAAGGGGTGTAACGGGGGTCCGACTTCATTGTTGACCCGCCCTTGACGGTCCACCAGTTGAAATGCCAGGTGCTGGTAAGTAGTGCGAGCATGGCTGCTGTGTCAGCAGTATAGAAGACACACAAGGCATGCGAGAATACCTGGTTATTTGGCACAATAACAGGCAGGCCATACTTGCTGTGTAGGCCGATCACAAGAACGCGATTATGCTCCGCAATCGATTTGCGGAGCTCGGGGCGCGGCCTGTGGAATCTCCACCAGGCCGGTCGATCGGGCCGGCTGAACTCTTCAATTTTGGCAATCAGATCAGGAAACTTTAGGGCATCCTCAAGGTTCATTGTACCGAAGTCAATCACCCACCGAGGGGCGGAAAGATCTGCGCGATTGTTGATATCATCAGAATTGAGAAGAGGGAAAATTCTGCTCTCATTCTCCTTGTTTAGGTCGATTAGAGACTGCCTGCCGGCTGCGTCAAGGTTGAATCCGGTGCCCGTGATTTGACAGCCCACAGAGGAGGTGCCGAGGGATGAAGCCAACTTCTTTGGGTCGCCGACTACTCGAGATGGAGTAGTCAAGTTTGACGAAATCCCATGCGTGACTTTACCTTCAAGGATCGATTTCTCTGCGGAATCAATAGCTCCGACCCACAGCAACGAGACGTATACCCCCGCCTCGCCCGGCCATGCCATGGACTTGACTGCTCGACCGATCTTCCAGCCTTGCGAGAGGATTCGGTCTAGGCCCACCTCGCGGGAGTCTGTTTGTGCAATAGTATTGGTCGCGATGATGCCGGTGCGCCGATTTGGTGCAAGTTCCAAATTCCTCAACAGGAAGTATGTGCAGAGATCGGCTCGGCCGCCTGATCCATGCCCCTGGGCAATTACCTGAGTAATGTATGTCAGGGCGTCCTTCCCGATGCGTGCGCTTGTCTGAACTCCGCCAGAGAATGGCGGATTTCCCACAACTGCGTCAAAGCGGCGGTTTCCCCGAACAGGGTCAGCAACGATCTCCGGGAACTCCAATGGCCAGTGCAAGGGACGTAGGGATGAGGTTCGCGGCCCTCCACTGGGTCCGAGAAGCCAGTCGTCGACGATGGCGCGGGCATTGGTGGCTGCCTCGGTGTCGCCTAGCAGCGCTTTCTCGATTAGTTCAGCGATAAAGGCGAGACGGTCGTTGTATGCGTCGTCGGACTTGGTTGCCGCGGTGGACAGCTTGGCCGCCACCACAGCGTCCGCAGCGAGCCGCAACTGATTGGTCAACGACTCTGCCTCCGCGAGCTTGGCCGCCTTGGCCCGTGCGTCGCGGATGTCGAAAACCTCGTGTTCCTCGATGTCACGGCGCAGCTCTGCGGCCTGCGACAGCAGCGGTCCGATGACCTTGTCAATTTCGTCGGTCAGACGTAGCTTCAGCCGACCTTCGTTTGGCGCGAGGTGAAAAGTCTCGATCTGGTCCGTGGTGAGGCAGCCGATCAGTGAGTCTCCGCAGCGCAGCGCGTGGTCGACAAAGTTGAAGGGTCTGCCTTTCGCGAGGGTGACCAGCCAAAGTGAGAGCTTGGCGAGTTCGACTGCCATTTCGTCGATGTCGACACCGTAGAGGCAGCGGTCGGCAACCATGCGGCGGGCTTCAAGGAGCAGGGCGTCGTGGTCTTCGCTCTGCTCGCCGAGACGGGCCGCGACGGCCTCCGGAAGCCCGTCTCGGTCCCATGCTTCGACGACGCGCTCGGACAGGTACCGGCATGCCGAGACCAGGAACGCGCCGGAGCCCATGGCGGGATCGAGAATCTTGAGCGCCAGAAGCTCCGAGGCCGGCCTCACCTTCCACTCGGCTGGCTGGGTCCCGTGGGCAGGTCGTGGGATGCCGTCTGCGGAGCCGGGGGAGAAGCAGAGTGGGTCGAGGGTGTGGAGGACGATCTCCTCGGCCAGTATGCGTGGGGTGTAGTGCGTTCCGGTGTCGCGGCGGTCACCTACCTGGGTGACGATGACCGTTCCCTTGGGGTGGACGACCGGATCTTCGCGAAGGTCGGGTCGCAGCAGGCCGTAGAAAGGCCTGACACGGGCGGCGAGTTCGGGGTTGTTGTCGCAGGCCGCGTCGAGCTTGCCGACCGCTTCCCCATTCGGCTCGATCGCCAGCGCGGTTGTGAACTGCTTGTCCGTCAGGCCAGCGACCTTGGTCACCTCTGCCTGAAGGCGCCCGGTGGCGTGCCAGGTTTCGAGGTCGGCGAGTTTGGCGGCGATGCCGGCCTTGCCTTTGAGCCCAAGGTGCGGCGCTTCGAGACGGACAGCCGAATACTCGAGGAGGCCTTCGTAGACGTGGCCGATCTGCTCGACGTCGAGGCCCTTGTAGGAGAGGCGTTCCGTCGAGGTGACCTTGCCGGTCGACGAGATGCGCTTGAGCTTGATCAGTGCGTCGAGCATGGCGAAGACGACGCGGTCGGTGACCTTCAGCTGCTCCAGCCAGGGGAACCGTTGCGGGTCGAACAGCGACCCACCGTATGCGGGAATCCACATGTCGGGGTGGCGGGCGCCACCGTGGATGGCGCGGAAGGTGGCGAGCAGGGCGGGCCACGCGGCTTGCCAGCGGTCGGCGATGGCTTCGTCGTCCTGGTCGAGGCGCGCGTAGAGCTTGGTGACCGAGTAGGAGTCGGCATACAGCTCGTCGTCGGCGGGCAGCAGCGCTTGTTCCTCCGCGTAGAGGAGGAAGACGATGCGCATCATCACCGTCAGGGCGCCTCGGTAGACGGTTCGCGGGGCGACGTCTCCCAGCACCGTGCCGTTGGCCTCGCGGTCGAGGCGGGAGAGTTCGGCGACGAGGAGTTCCACGGCTGCCCGGACCTGCAGGCCGAGGGTCTTGGTGACGGTGGTGGTGTCGGCGGCGGTGCGGGTGAACAGCGCGGCGAGGGAGTCGGTGTTTTTGCCGTCCCGGTCCTTCGGCGCGATCGCGGCGCAGCGGGCCCCGAGCAGGGAGACGAAGGCACGCAGCAGCAGCGGCTCTTCGAACCAGGTGTCGGCGTCGAAGACAGCAACGGAGGTCGGCGTCGCAGGCCGGGCGTGGACGAGGACCCAGTGGCGGCCGTTGGTGAGCAGTGCGAGAGGGACCGCACGCTGCCGGCACGCTTCGGCGGCCTGCTCGGCCAGCGACGGCAGGCCCTTCCGGGCGCGGGTGAGGGATTCCCCCCAGGGGCGGCGGTAGATCAGGGCGCGTTCGGCCGCGCCGGGTAGCCCGCTGGTCGGGTCGGCGGGGCCCATGAGCAGCGCATCGGGAGCGGTGCCGGATGCTTCGGTCAGTTCACGCGGCAGCATTGAGCCCTGGCGCAGTGCCTGGCCCCGGTAGTCGAGCAGCTCCTCCAGGACCAGGTGCTGCCAGGTGGAGCAGAGGGTCTCCGGATCGGCTTCGAGCTCCCCCCAGGCCTGCCGGATACGGGAGCGCTGCGCCGTTTCGACGACGCCCAGGCCCTGAGGGAACGCCTCAGCGAGGATCTTTGCGCTCAGGAAGGGGCCGTCCGCGCGCAGCAGGTTGAGCCATTCGCTGTGCTGCTCGATCGGGGTCTGCGGCTTCGACTTCGGGGTACGGGTACGTGCTGCCATCAGCGGCCTGCCTGGTGTGCGGTGGGGCCTGTGATCAAGGAGGCGGGGACGAGGAAGGTGACCGCGACGGGGAAGCGGCGGGCGACCGGGTCGGCGTAGCGGTGGCGCAGGGCAGCAGCCTCGGTCTCACGCTGCGCAGGAATGGCGGCCAGACGCGCCTCTAGTTCGGCGTGATCCTTCTTGAGCTGGTCGCGTTCCGGGTCGGGAGCGAGCAGGGAGATCTGCTGCCACTGAGGGTTCGAATCCAGGGATTCCCGGATGTTGCGTTCCAGTTCGGTTAGCACCGCCTGCATCGCCTTGACGTCCTCCTCGCAGCGCTTGTCCAGCACTCTGCTCTGCTTGCGGGCGATCTTGTTGGACTCGGTCGCCAGCGCCTTGCCGAGCGGTTTCTCCAGCATCTCCCACAGGCCGACGAGCCGGTCGAGAAGCTCGGATGGTGGCGTGTCCTGCGAGGCGGTGGCGAGCCAGCGCTCCAGCACGTCGGAATCCTTCTCCACGACCAGCTTGCCGTGCTCGATCAGTCCGCCGGCCAGGGCAATCTGCTCGTGCAGGCGCACCCCGCGGTTTCCGGTGATCACGACACGGCCGTGCGCGATCACCGCCGGGCTGCGCAGCAGATCACCGGGCACGACCCGGGCGGTGACGCGGGAAAGGCGCGCACCGTGCTCGCCCTGGGACCACAGTTCGGCGCGCAGCAGGCGCAGGCACAGGTCGACCAGACGGTGGTTGAGGTGCAGCAGCACGACGTCGGTACGGCCCGCGTAGTCCTGGTCGAAGGTGACCGGGCGCTCTCTGCCGCTCACCGGGTGTCGCAGACCGTCGCTGCGGGCCTGCGCCCACCCTCCCTTCAGCTCGGGGAGCCTGAAGCAGCGCGCCGCGACCCCCTTGGGCGACGGGGTGTCGATCAGGTCCTTGTTGTGGGCCAGGCGCAGCGCGGTGCGCACCACCTGTTCGATCGTCTGCGGGTTCAGATTCAGCTCGGACCGGGTTCGGGTGAGCTGGTCCTGGGCCTGCTGCAGGTCGTGCGCCAGATTCCGCTCGATCTTCAGTACGGCCTTCCCCGCCCGGCTCTGGATCTCCCGGTCGGTGCTCTGCCAGCTGGAACGCTTGCCGAGCATCTTCTGCTCGACCTGGCTGGCGATCACCTCGCCGGCGCTGCCGAGGTCGGTACGGATTTGCTCGACCTTGCGCACCGCGACGCCGAGGAACGCCATTGCATCCTCAAGGGCGCCCTCGGTGAACCCGGTGTCCTCCTCACGCTGCCGGTCCCAGCCCTGCGGGACAAAGTGCACGATCTCGACCTTCGAGGCGGTCTGGCCGTGCCGGTCCACTCGGCCGTTGCGCTGCTCGAGGCGGTTGGGATTCCACGGGATCTCCCAGTGCAGCACCCGATGGCAGTGGTTCTGCAGGTTGATGCCCTCGCTCGCGGAGTCGGTGGCGAGCAGGATCCGGACGGGATCGACGGTCAGATCGTCCTGGAAGACGTTCTTGACGCGCTCGCGCTCGTCGAGGTCTTGGCCGCCGTAGAGCTGAGCGATGGCCTCGCTCGGGACCCCGGCCGCGATCAGCCGCTCGTACAGCCAGCGCTGCGTGTCGCGGTACTCGGTGAACACGATGACCCGCTCGCCGTCCCAGGAACCGTTCCGCTGCACGATTCCGCGCAGCCAGCCGAGGAACGCGGTGAACTTGCTGTCGGCCTTGTCCGAGTTGCTCAGGCCCCAGTCCCGCAACTCCTCCAGCAAGGCCTTCTCAGCGGGAGACAACGGCGGGGCGAGCCGGCGGACGGAGGCCAGAGCATCCCGTGCGGCCTCCTCGAACGCCGTGTCGTCCTCCGCCGTCTCCTCCACCTGCTCGATCATCCTGGCGAGGATCTTCTCCAACGCGGAATACGCGCCCTGCTCGTCATGCCGCGCCCGATCGCCCTGCCGCTCCCGAGCAAGCATCGTCTGCAAATGGGTCTCCACCGTATTGGCGAAGGCCTTCGGGCTCGACAGGAAACGGCGCTTGAGTAGCGTGGTGACGAAGTCCGCAGCCCTGCCCGGCGCCGTACCTATCAACGTCAGCTGCCCGGAGATCGCCTCTCGGCGGGACTGTGCGTACTCGTCGAGCTTCGCGTAGGCGTCACGGGTCGCGGCGTCGTAGGCAACCTCCAGCGGATGGTCGAGGTCGCGCTCCGGGAAACGAGGGCTGCCATCCCAGCTCGGCGGCAGATCCCGCTTCAACCGGCGCACCATCACCTGCGCCTTTGCCTCCTCCGACGGCTTCAGCGTACGGGCGAAGCGATGGCTGTCGAGCAGCGCCAGCAACGCAGTGAAGGACTCCAGATAGCCGTTGTGCGGGGTCGCGGACAGGAACAGACGGTGCTCGGTGTGCGGGGCCAGAGTCTTGATCGCATTCGTGCGCTGCGAGTCGACCGCATACTTCCCCGAACCCGAGGGCGCACAGGTGTGCACCTCATCCACCACGAGCAGATCAAAGGTCCGCGGGTACTGAGGGACCGGAGGCAGGATCGAGCGCAGCAACGCCATGGGACGCTCCCGCTTGAGCCAGTCGATCGAGACGATCAGCCGAGGGTAATGCGTCCACGGGTTCGCATATAGGCCACGAGAACGTCGCAGCTCCTTCAACAGCTCCGCATCCACGATCTTGAACGCCAGACCGAACTTGTCCCGCATCTCGTCACGCCACTGCAAAGTGAGCGACGCCGGGCACACGATCAGCATCGTCCGGGCCCGGTGCCGGAGCATCAGCTCCTGCATCACCAGACCGGCCTCGATGGTTTTACCCAGACCGACGTCATCCGCGATCAACAGATTCGTGCGAGGCATCTGCAGCGCCCGCACCACCGGATCCAGCTGATAATCCTCCGGCTTGACCCCGGAACGGAACGGAGCCTGCAACAACGTCTTGTCCGCCGTCGCCACCGAACCCCAACGCACCGCGTCCAGAAAGGCGTCCAGTTCCCCCGGATCATCGAACCCGGCCGCCGGAGAAGGCAGAGCATGCTGCTCACGGGCCACCGCGCCAGGCTCAAGCTCCCACAGAACCCGAAGCTCCTCATCACCCGCATCGCCATCCACAGACACCAGAGAGACCAGATGCTGCGCCTCGGCGAGCAACGGACTACCCGGCTGCTCCACAGAGATGGACGACCGTTCCACCGCAGTGGCCACCCACTGCCGGTTACGTACCGTTACCAGCTGGCCCACCGTAGGCACCGCGGTATCCCGCGTGAACACATCAGCATCCTCGAGCTCCTCAGCACCCACCCGCGTCAAACTCCATCCCCTGGATCACCAGCCACTACCCCGTAAATCCTTTCACGCCCATCGCACCGCCGACCGCCGCTTCCAGCGACAACTGGGAGCTCGATGCCATACCGAGGCCCCACCCGAGCTCTCAAAACCCACCCCGCGCACTCCCCGGCGCGTCGGCCGACCCACGCACCCCAGGAACACCACCCAACGCCCCAGTCCGGCTGGCGGGAGACCGCTGTTCGTGACCACCGCCCCCGACCTCACCCACCCCCGCTCCGAGGCCCGCCCGCCCACCAACGACGCACGCTGCACCCGGACCAACAGCGCGGCCGCCGCCGCGGCCCGCCAGCTGCGCCAATCCGGATCCCGGACGGCGGTGATTTCCGTGTGCGGCACCGGGAAAACCCTGGGCAGCCGCCTCGACTCAACCCCAAGACACGGCGTCGCCCATAGCCACCCGATATCGCTCCTGGGCTCCTACAGAGCAGGGGCCGACTGGCGCCACCAAGGCCTTCGCCACTCAACACCACCCCGTAGCGTCGGCGGCCGAGCCGGGGCACGCCCCAGCCGTTGGTACGGGGCTCGGTGCTCGGCCCGCTACTGGGCAGCGTCCCGCGGCTCGGGGAGAAGACGCCCACCGTGGCAGCCGACGCCCCGCAGTGCATCCCCCACCGCCGCCCCGCCCTACGCCCACTCCACGCCGTTCTCGGCGAGCTGCGCCAGGTGCCCCGGGCTGAGCTTCGCTCGGCGGGCCTTCTGGTTGTTCAGCCACACTCCCAGACCGACGTATACGACCTCGGTGCTCTCCTCCCCGCCGGGGCCGGCCACCACGACCTCCAACGGCTCCTTGTGCGGGCGCGGCACCCGCACGTGGCCTTCCCGTTCCAGGAACGCGGCGAGGGCGGCCAGGCCCTGCTGGAAGCGGTCGGCGCGGGACACCTTGGGCTTCGCCGCGGCTGCGGCCCTGGCGGCGACGAGCTCGGGGGCCGGTTCGAGGCCGATCGCGGCCAGGAGGTCCTGGTGGTCGGTCTCCAGGCCGGGCCCACCGGCGCGCTGCGCCTTCACCCAGCGGCCGAGCTGCTCGCCCTCAAACATGGTGTCCTCGGGCAGCTGCGCCCAGTCCACGCGGCCGTCGGCCTCCAGCCACCACATCCGGGCGGCGGCGTAGGTGCGTTGCCAGGTGATCGGCCATGTGGGGCACCAGAACGGGTCGATCTCCTCCAGCTGGCGGCGCCGCTCCGCCCTGTCCCGATGCACGACCGCTGGCTCAACCTGCCCGCCCTGACCACCTACTGCTCCGGCGACGGTGCCCAGCGCCGCTGCCGCTGCACCCCGCCGCTCGCCCACGACTGCGGCTTCCACCCGCCCCGGATGCCCCCCGCCACCGCCATCGAAGTCGCCCGCCGCCTCCACACCGCGACCGCCCACCCCCACCTCGCGGCCCAGCTCGCCACCGCGGTCTTCACCGCCGCGTCCGACGCCCAGCTCTACACCGCCCGCCCCAGCAACCTCGCCGACGGCGCGGCCACCATCGCCCTCCATGACGCGGACGGCCTGCGTTTCGGCTGCCTCACCCACCCCGTGCCGCCCTGGGCACGTCCCCTGCTCCTCGCCGCCGCCTACCAGCACGCCATCGCCGAAGCCGGCGACACCCCGCTGTTCACCACCCCTTTCACCGGCAACTCCCTGCCCCACCTGTTCGACCTCGCCGACACCTGCAAACTGCGTCCGCCCCAGCCACCCAAGCCCCGCTCCCGTTCGGGCCGCCCCGCCCCCAAACCGCAGGACCAGCGCACGATCTGGCCCTTCAGCAACGCCCACTACCGCTACCCGTGGGCCGTCACCGAGTTCATGCGGGGCTGCCCGCCCCCACCTGCCTGGCACAGATAGCCAGTCTCCGCCCGAGTGGCCCGCCGTCGGG
This sequence comes from Kitasatospora herbaricolor, assembly GCF_030813695.1. Taxonomy (NCBI): domain Bacteria; kingdom Bacillati; phylum Actinomycetota; class Actinomycetes; order Kitasatosporales; family Streptomycetaceae; genus Kitasatospora; species Kitasatospora herbaricolor. Next base: position 32,057 of record NZ_JAUSVA010000003.1, on the reverse strand, counting down.
CGCGCAGGACCGGCCGGTCGGAGCCCGGTAGGTGCGGCCCGAAGGACCTGCTGGAGGCGACCTTCCCCGCGACCCGGGCCCGCGAGCGGGAGGCCGCGACCGGTCCCAGTCGCGGTCGAGCTCGCCCCGCTGCTTCCCGACGGAGGCCTGCCGCGCGGAGCCGTCACCGGGGTCGGGGACCTGGGCCTGCTGATAGCTCGCCGCGACCGCCGCCCGGCAAGGCGTGTGGAGCGCGGTCATCCGCTGGCGGCCTCCTCCTGGACGACGCTGTCCGGACCGGCACTCTGGGCCGCGGCGGTCCGCAGGAGCTCCTCCAGCGAGAGCTTCCTCCTCCTCCGGAGCGTCGTCGGCAGAAGGCTGCGGGCGCTTGAGACGGTGTGCGTTACGCACTATCGGCAGGCTGTAGTTCGATCGGGCGCCCACACCCGCGGCCGCCCGGATGCACCCGCCGGAGGGAGTCTCGCAGTCGCGGCTGGCTGACCTCGCCGGCCCGCAGCTGCCTGAGCGGGACTGGCTCGAAGACTGTAGACAACACCGGAGGCCGTCGTCCCCTGCGCAGGGTGACGGTGTGAGTGGGTGGGGTGGTGTCAGTGGGTTGGGCGGCAGCAGCCGAGTCGAGGGTGAAGGGCCTATCGTGCTGGGTCTTTCATCGCTTGGTCCGCGGATCGTGGCTGCCATGAGGTGACCAGGTTGCTGTCATGGCCTGCGAGCTGATGCCTATCACGTGTGGTGGGTGGCTGACATGGGGTTGCTCATTCCTGTGCGGTTGGCCGTGGCGGGGGGGTGGGCTGGTGGGTATGAGCCCCGACCTCCTGTCCGCGTCGTCTGCCCCCGCCGCGGGGCCTTCTCCGTCGGCATCCTCCGCCGGCGGGCAATCGCTGGTGTCCCGTTCGGGGGAGCGCGCGCTTACTCGCCAGGTGGTGGTCAGGCGCCTACTCGCGGTCGACGAGGCCGGGCAGCTGTCGTCGGTGCATGCGCGGATCGCTGCCGAGACGGCCGGGGTGTCGGTGCGGACGGTGTGGCGTTGGCTGGCCGAGGCCCGGGAAACGGGCCGGGTGGAGACGGCTCCCCGCCGCAAGGGGTTCATGGTCTCGGACGAACTATGGGACCGGCTGTCCGAACTGGGCGGCAACGTCGCGGCTCTGCACCGGGAACTGACCGCACAGACCGCGAGCAACCCGGGACAGGAGTCCGCGGGGCTCGTGCCGTCGCTCGGGACGCTGCACCGGGTGGTCCAGCGAGAACGGCAGGCCGGCCGTGTCCTGCAGGGGGTCCGGCCCGGACGCGGCCGGGTGGATCCAGTGGTGTACGACCGGGCGCTGACCGAGCTGGCACTCCCCGGCACGGTCGATGAGGCAGGCGCAGCCCCGCGCGCCACCGCACCCCGGCGCGTGGCTGTACCCGACAGTTCCGCCGCGCCCAGCGGCACGGCCGCAGCCGTGCCGCTGGGCGCGCGGCTGTACGTCCCCGGTGCCCACGTCGTCGCGACCAGCCAGCTCGGCGAGATCACCGAGGCACTCGCGCACACGATCGCCGCGCGCCAGATCGCCTGTGTCTATGGGGACGCGGGCCAGGGCAAGACCGTCGCGGTCCACCAGGCCCTGCGCCTGCTGCCGCGCCGTGTGCCGGTCCGCCAGGCGCAGGTGGCGGTGAAACCGGCCCTGCCGCAGCTGCGTGCCGCTCTGCTGACCGCGTTCGGCCTGCCGGCGACCGCGCTGACGAACCGCACGGACGCGGCCGACCGCGCGCTCATCGACGCCTTCAAGACCCCCGGCGTGCTGCTGGTCGACGACGTTCAGCGCATCGCCGCCCCCGAACTCGACTACCTGCGCCTGCTGGCCGATGCCCCGACCACGCAGATGTCGCGTGCTGTGCGGGGCCGGCGCCGAACGCACTCTCGCCCGATCCCCGGCCTTGGCGTCGCGGGTGCTGACCTGGCAGCACGTCCCCCGTCTGGAGGCCTCCCAGGTTCCCGGCGTGCTGCGCCTGTTCCATCCGTTGTGGCATACCGCGGTCGACGCCGATCTGCTGCACGCGGACGAGACCTGCGCACGGGGGAACTTCCGGACCTGGGCGAAGATCACCTCCCACGCCTACGCCGCCCTTGACCAACACCCCGGCACCGGCGCGGACCGTGCGCTGCTGGAAAGGGCCTGCTCCCGCCTCGGCCCCAACCCCTGACCCGGCCACCCCACCACCCCACCACCCCACCACCGCGCCAGCCGCCACCGCACACGGGAAGGAACCCGGTGAACACCCCCACCACCGCCCCCGACAGCGCCTCTGCCGACGAGCCTGTGCCGTCCAGAGCCGAACCCGCCCTGGACGCGGTGTCGTTGAAGGTCCTGCGCGCTCCCGCCGTACACCGCCTGCTCGCCCTGCGCACCGAGGGCGCTCTCACCCGCGCGCACGTCCGCACCACAGCGCAGTGCCTGGCGGTCTCCGACCGCACCGTGTGGCGGTGGCTGGCCGAGGCCGCCACCGCACCCGCCGCCGCCCATGCCCCCGGGGCACGCCGTACTGACAGGTTCGAGATCACCCCGCAGATCCGGGTGCTGCTGGCCTACTGGCGGGGCAACGCCTCGGCGGTCCACCGCGAGCTGACCGCCCGCGCCCACACCGTCACCGCCCCCGACGCCACCACCTTCGCTGCGGCCCACGCAGCCGCCGCCACCCACGCAGCCGTCACCCTCGACGCCACCACTTTCGAAGGCGCCGGCGCCGACGCAGCCGCTGGCCTCCCACCGTCCTCCACGCCGCGGCCGGCCCGCACGGCGATTCCGGGCGGTGCGCCACCGCACGCGGTCCCCGTGCTGGAGCAGGTGCCGTCGCTGGCGACGTTCCTGCGCGCGGTGCGCCGCGACCTGACGGCGGGGGAACTGGCCGGGTACCGCAAGGGCCCCGAGGCGGCCCGCGCACTGGACGTGTTCGGTAAACGACCCCGCACCTGGCGCAACCACACCTGGGAGGGTGATCACGTCCAGGCCCCGCTGCGCGTACACGCCGACGGGCGACTGGTACGCCCTTACGTCAAGTTCCCTTCCAGCCGAGGCCGCTCGCTGCGGGCGAGCACCCGCGCGACCTGGACGGCTTTCGGATACGCCAGGAGCGGAGCGGCGCGCCGTTCCCCGAGCCGGTCCGCGGCCTCGGCGAACCAGCGCGGCGCCCGCCCGTGCACGGACCAAACGTGATGGTCGGTCATCATGGTGAACGCGTCCGCAGCCAGCGCCCGGCCAGCCGGACCCGTCCGCCTGCCCAGACGCGCCAGCCGGCGGTGTGCCTCGAGGATCTGCGGCCAGGGCCGCAGATCGATCCACGGCCAGGCCACGTCGCGGGAGTTGTCCGTCCACCGGGAATGCTCGCCGCAGACGTGCCAGGTGTCGGGCACCATCAGCCACGCGGGCTCGGTGACCCCGCGCCGTGCCGCGCACAGCGCGCACGCCCGCACCAGGTAGCCGTCCGTCACCGCCCAGGGCCACTTCCACACCGGGCCCGGTCCGCAACCCGCAAGCAGGTAGTCCTCGCCCAGACTCGCCAACGCCCGCTGCATCACGGGCAAGGGCCGGCCCGCCAACCGGGCCAGGCGTTCAGCTGCCGGCCGGTTGAGGTAGAGCTCGGTCAGGTGGGGCTCGACCACCCGGCTCCTGCCCTCACCGACGATCTCCAGCAGGTAGTCCACGCTCAGGCCGTTGCGCTCGGCGAGCCGGGTCACGTACGAACCGGTCGACTCGTTCGGCAGGAAGCGCACGTGCAGCGGCAACTCCCGCAGATCGGGCCAGCGCTCCCGCTCCTGCACCTTCACGTTGCTCCCTGGGCGAATGACCGGCTCGCCACGGTAACGCATTTCGGTCGTATCATCGCGAGAAGATCCGGGCGCCGTCGAGGGCCCGGCCGGCGCGATCGAGCAGGGCTCCGGACGGGTGCCCAGGCGGCAGAGGGCCGGCCCGCCCCTGGCGCCCGCACATCGCAACGGTCGTGAAGGAACCGCCTTCTCAGTGTCCAGGGAACCGCGCACACTGCGTGAGCACCAGCAGCAGGCGATCGACGCCGCGACGCGGACGCTGGAACGCCTGCCGCGGGCCACCGTGATCGCCGCCTGCGGCACCGGCAAGACCCTGATCGCGACCCGGGTCGCCGAGCACTTCGCAGGTCGGGGCAACATTCTGGTGCTCCTGCCCACCCTGGACCTGGTCGCACAGACCGTCCGCCGGTGGCGCGAGGACAGCAGCATCCGCCACATGACCGCGGTGTGCTCCATAGGCCGCACCTCCTACCCAGACATCGCCCGGCACGTCGTCTTCACCACCGCCCCCGACGTCGTTGCCGCCCGGCTCTCCTCGCACGCCGGGCCGGCCGTGGTCTTCGCCACCTACGCCTCCCTGGAGGTCCTCGAACGCGCCCACCGGCTGCACTTCCTGCCCGAGTGGGCGATCGTCGTCGCCGACGAGGCCCACCGCACCAGCGGCGACCTCGACAAGGACTGGGGAGCGGTCCACGACGACGACCGTCTGCCCGCAGCCCGGCGCCTCTACATGACCGCCACCCCGCGCCTGTGGACCGCAGGACACAGCAGCAAGCGCAAGCACAGGGCCCGCGCCGACGTCGCGTCCATGGACGACGCCACCCTCTACGGGCCCGTGGTCCACCGCCTCACCCTGGCGCAGGCCATCGACCGCAGACTGCTGGCCGACTACCGCATCGTCGTACCCGTCATCCGCGACGAAGACCTGCGCGAGGTCCTTCACACCATCGAGGCGACCCCCCAGTTCGACGGGTTGCGTCTGGCCGCGCTGCAGGTGGGCCTCCTGCAGGCCATCGCCGACTACGGGCTCCGCCGCGTGGTCACCTTCCACAGTCGCATCGTGGCCGCCCAGGGGTTCGCCGACAGCCTTCCCTCCACCGCTGCCGCCATCAGCGGCCAGAGCGCCCCGCCCCGCATCTGGTCCAGGGCCATCCACAGCAACCAGCGTCCCTGGCGCCGTGCCCGCTGCCTCCGTCAGTTCGACACCATGCCCCTGCTGGGCAGTACGGCCCGAGGGCCGCTGGACTACCAGGTCGCCGTCCTGGCCAGCGTCAAGACCCTCGGCGAGGGCGTCGACGTCCCCGACGCCGACGGCGTCCTGTTCGCCGATCCCAAGCGCAGCGCCGTCGACATCGTCCAGTCCCTCGGACGGGCCCTGCGCCAGCCCCCGGGCTCCGGCAAGATCGCCACCCTGGTCATCCCGGTCTACCTCGCCCCCGGCCAGTCAACCCAACAGGCCATGGACTCCTCCGACTTCTCCGCGCTGTGGGACGTCCTCACGGGCCTGCGAGACCACGACGACCGAGTCTTCCACCGCTTCACGGGTATCCGCCGGCGCTGTCTCCAGGACCCCGTTCTCCCCGGGCCCGAACGCGCCGGCGAGATCGCCCCGCTCCTCGACCTGCGCACCCACCACATCGAGAGCGGCGAATGGGCGGACGGCTGGAACGCAGCCGTGCGCTTCGTCGACCAGCACGACCACCTCGACGTCCCCAGCGAGTACACCGATACGGCCGGCTTCCCCCTCGGCTGCTGGATCGGCCGCCACCGGACCCACTACAAGACCGCAACGCTGCCCATCGAACGGGCCGTCGCGCTGAAAGCCCTCGGCATCTCCTGGCTGCACCCGCCGGCCAGCTTCGAGCACCACCTGGAACTGGCCGCCGCGGCAGCTTCCCGCACCGGCAGCCTCGCCTTCGACACGACGATCCCCGGCAGCGACCCCACGCTCGGTGCCTGGCTCGCGCGCACACGCAAGCGGGCGAACGCCGGTCTCCTGGAGCCCGAACGCGTCGACGCCCTGAACGCCGTCGACCCCTGGTGGAATCCCCCGTGGAGCCTGCGCTGGCAACACACCTACATCCACCTGCGCCACCGTCTGGCCACCACCGACTGGACGATCCCCTACCACCACCAAGCCGACACCGAGACGGCCTGGGGCAGTTGGCTTGACCGTCAGATCAACCGCCAGGACGACCTTCACCAAGGCCAGCGGCGTCTGCTGGACCACCTTGCCCGAACCCGTCCCGACGCCCATCCCCACACCATCCTCCTGATCCGCCCCAGCACCGCACACGCCGCGGCCTTCACCCGCGCACTGCGCGCCGCCCGCCAGTACCACCAGCGCGAGGGCCACCTGCACGTTCCGCCGGCGCACTGCGAAACCGTCGGCTCCGACCGGATCCACCTCGGACGCTGGATCCGCCTGCGCCATCGCGACGCCGCCCAACTGACCAGCCGCCAGAGCACCGCCCTGCAAGCCCTCGGCCTGAACCCGACCCCCCGCTTCCTGGAAGCCCCGACGGACCAGGCGCGCCGGCACGCGTCCCATTGCGCAGAACTGCCCGGCCACCCGTCGGCTGCGGCCCAGGCCCCACAGACATCCCGACGCCACGCCGACAAGGCACCCCTCGGCACCAGCACAAGCAACGAGACCGCTCCACCCGGTGCCGGCGCCGGCACCGCTCCCCGCAGGGGCACCGCCCGGCTATCGGACGCTGACACCACCACCGAGCAGGCCGAGCACCGGCGGACAGCCTCCGCGGAGAAGGCATGGGCCCGGATGTACGCCAAGGCCGCCGCCTTCGCGGCGGAGCACGGTCACCTCGACACCAGCGAGGGCGAACTCGCCGGCTGGCTCTCCAGACAGCGCTACCTGCGCGCCGCCGGCCGGCTCGCCACCGCCCGCCGCAGCGACCTGGACGCGCTCGGGATGATCTGGAACAAGCACGAGGACGCCTGGGAGCGCGGTTACGCCCATGCCCGCGCCTTCGCGGCCCGCACCGGCCACCTGGCGATCCCCACGCGTCAGCAGGTCGACGACTACAACCTCGGCGCGTGGGCATGCCGCCAGCGCAAGGCCGACCTGACCCCTGACCAGGAGGCAAGGCTCACCGCGCTCGACCCGCTGTGGCGCCTCGAGCCGGACTGGCAGCGCTCGTACCGCCGCCTCGTCGCCTACCTGGCAGCCGGCGGCCCCCTCACCGGCCCCGTGAACCGTACCGGGACGGCCGGCGATGAACATTTCCGCCCCGGGGCATGGCTGCGCAAGCAGACCCGACGAGCCGCAACGGACAAGCTCGATCCCCACCAGAGCGCACTCCTGGACTCCCTCGGAACCTGGCGGACCACCCCCGCACCCGGCGAACCTGGACCGCACTGTGGGGCGCCGAGCAGCTCCGCTCGCGGACACGCCCCGGCTGCGCCGCCGGCGCAGGAACTCCGGCGTCCTGGACCGCGGACGGAGCGCCAGGCCCGTCGTCCGCCGCACGGCCCGACCCCGGTTGGCCACCTCCCGGTCGAATTCCGCCGCCACATCGAAGCAGCGCGAGCCTTCCGGCACAGGGAAGGCCACCTGGACGTGCCACCCGGATTCGTCGAGCAGGGCGAGCACACCGCCGTCCGCCTCGGCACCTGGATCGCCCGCCAACGCACCAAGGTCTTCCAAGGACGACTCCCGGCACTGCTGATCGCAGAACTGGAGGCCCTGGACATGGTGTGGGTGCACAGGTAACCGCGAGGCCCGTGCGGTGGACGGTGCCGGGCCGTTCTTCCTCGGTCCTCCTGCTTCGCTTCGCTCACTCCCCGGGGCTGGTGCCCTTCCCGCACGACTCCGCGCGGCCGGGCCAGCACCTGGCGCGCCCCGCGGCGCCGGGCACCACGTGGGCATCCGCACGCTGCGCACCGTCCTTGTGCCAGGGACAGCCTGCCATTGGCTGGCGGCGTGGGATGGGTCACGGCCGCGATGGTGGGTGGTCAGCGGTGGATGCAGCGGTCGAGACCGAGCACGCTTGCCCCGAATGCGGCGAGGCCGCTCACGGCCGCCAGGCCCGCAGGCACCCCGCCCAGGAAGGACAGAGCCCCCACGGCCGTGCCGGCCAGAACGGACGACAGCAGAACCAGGGCGGTGCGCTGGCTCACCAGAGCCTCCTCGCCCGTATGTTCCTGATCGGATCCCGCCATACAGCCCCCCTCATATTTCTCACAATTTGATGCTGGCGGTAAGGTCAGCCGACGGGGCGGCGGACCGACTGCAGGAACTCGCCGGAGCCGTCGACGACGAAGAATGACCATCCGTTGCGATGGGGCGAGACCTTCGGGTTGTAGGCCCGAAGGACGGCGGTGGCCGCGCCGCTCGGACTCTTGTAGCGGCCGACGGCCGGGCCCTCGGTGATCTCCAGGGCCTGCGATGCCGGGTAGTAGAGACCAGGGATGAGGTTTCCTTCATACCGGGCATGCACCGGTACCGACTCCTGGCCCTCCTTCTTGGCCGGTGGGACGGGCGCCTGCGCCGGCAGGGGCTGCTCGAAGTGCTCCATGAGCCGCTTCACCGCCTCCCCCTCGCTCACCTTCCATGCCAGGGCCAGCAGTCGCACCCGTGCGTAGGTGGAGCCGTCCAGTTCGATGGTTGCCGATTCGCTCATGGTCACATCATTCAGCAGAATGAGTAGAAGATTCAGGATATCGAGAGGTGATGTGCGTCACGCCGGCTGGAGGCTCGGGGTGGCGCCAGGCCGACGGCCCGCCCGGTCCCTTCCGCTGGCCGGCGGGCCGAGGGGGAATCGAGACTGTGCTCGGGTCCGCCGGCCGCCGTCCGTCCCCGCGGTCGGGGGTGGATGCGCGCCGTTCGCGGTCATGGGCCTGCTCCGGCGGGGCGAGACGGCAGCTCACGGGGTCGCGGCCGCGGTGAACAGGGCTGCGGCCTCGGCTGTCATCCAGTAGTCGGCTCCTTCGCCGACCGGGGTGGGGGCGAACTCGACGGGAAGAGGCCGTCCCACCTTCCTGCAGTGGCGGCCGGGCCAGGCCAGGACCCCTGCGACACCGTACTTGCCGTTCGGCAGGTGCAACTGCTCCGCGAGCTCCTCCGCGGAGAAGCGGCGTCCGGGGGATGCGATGAGGGTCTCGAACAGGGCCTGGGCCCGGTCGCTCAGCTTCTCCCAGACCGTGCGGGCGAACTGCAGATCCTGCAGTCCGGGTGCCCACGGCGCGAGCGTCCCGGTTTCCTCGTCCGGCAGGGGCGGGGAGCCGAGCCAGCGGCCGACCATCTCGTAGAACTCCGGGACGCGGTCCTCGTCCACCAGGACGCGGACTTCGATCAGCGGGGGCATCTGGCCCTCTCATTCCGTGCAGGCTCGCGGGAGCCGACTATGCCCAACTCTAACCCATGCCTTACCCGGGTCATGATAGGTAAGGACCCATCCTTCTATGGGTCATCCCCTGTCCCTCCTATCGGATCGGGGGCCGCTGCAGCGGGGGGCGGTGCTCGCCACGTCCTGTGCGCCTTGGCGGATTCGGCCAGCTGGGCGCGGAGCCCGACCGACGATGCGAGGCCCCGGCCCGCCCCCGGAATGCCGGGCGGGCCGGGGCCTCGTCGGTAGGACTGCACGCCCGCAAGACCGGCCCGGGTGGCCGTTGCGAGGGCTCGCCGCGCCGGCCGGCACGCCCGCGGGTCATGACTTAGTGTTATTAATTGACTCCTTAGGGCGATTTTGCGTCAACGTTGCGCGTGCCGCTTGTGCAACCGACTCCTCCACGCCAGGCAGCCGGACGGCCGCAGGCGATCCTCCCGTCCCGTTCTTGCCCTGGTGCCCCCGCAGGAGTCCTCGACCCGCTCCCTGTCCGCCCTGTCCGCCCCCTGGCCTTCACCGCACCCCACGGATGGCAACTGACGGTGGCATATTGGCCACGATCCGTCAGATTGCTGTGTGAAAGGCGGATAGCCTGCGCTCTCCGCTTCTGTGCGGAGGTGCACCGAACGCCCCCAGAGGGCGCTGTGCCGGGGGCGGGGAGCCACACAAACGTGAGGGGATGACGCGTGGGGGACGAAGTACGCCCGCAGCCGGGCCTGCTGTTCGGCGAAGGGCACGGACGTGTGCCGGTCACGGTCGAAGGAGTACCCGCCGGGTTACAGGCCTTCACCGTCCCGGTGCGCCGGGAGGGGGAGTACTGGCTGCCCCGCGACAGGAAGCGCCGACTGCGCCTCACCGAGGTCGACCTGCTCCCGGCGGGCAAGCCGGCGCTCTTCGCGCCGCCCCAGGAACTCACGGACGCCGACCTGTTGTGGGTGCTGGGCGCGCAGCGCCGTGAGTGGGACTCGACCGTCAGGCGGTTCGGCTCACGGGCGCAGGAGGTGGCGCACGCCCTGGTGCGCTGCGGCGCTGTGGTGCTGCGCTGCGAAGTGGACGTCATGGTGACCCTGGGGCCCCCGGTGCGCTGGCGGCTGACCCATGCCTGGGCGGACCAGGCCGAGGAGCGGTGCGCCCAGCTGCGCGGGCCGCGCGAGCCGCGCCGGGCCCGCAGCGAGCTGCTGGAACTGATGTCCGCGGTAACCGAGCTGAAGCGTGAGCGCGAGCTGCTGGCAGCGATTGACGAGAACGCGGGCCTTGTCGTGCCGCAGGGAAGCACCGCCGGGACGGCCGCGTGGTCGGTGTACGAGGCGGCCGTCAAGGCCTCGGCCGCATGGTGGGGGCTGCGTGACCAGGGAGAGAAGGAGGTGACGCTGAAGCAGCTCGCCGCCCTCGCTCTCGGCGGCTCCAAGCGCTGGACGGGCCAGCAGCAGGTCGCGTTCGCCAACCTCGTGGGAGTGGACTTCGAGGAGGCGGTCACCGAGGAGGACACCGACCTGCGGATCAAGGGCCCGTTGTCGTGGCGCATCGGCGAGGTCGCGGTGGACGCGGCGGTGGCCCGGCCCTGGGTGGGCGTCCCCGCCCAGGGGCTGAGGATCGTCGGGGAGGCGACCTGCACCGCGCTCGGCGTGCTGGTTATCGAGAACGCCGACACCTTCGGGCAGGTGTGCCGCCGCCTGCCCGATCTCACCTCACGCTGGCTGTGCGTCTGGGGCCGGGGCTACGCCCGCGACCAGCTGGTGGCCATGCTGGCATGGCTGCAGCCCCTGCCGGTCGCCGCGTGGTGCGACCTGGACGCGGACGGCATCGCCATCGTCCACGACCTCTCCCGCCGGCTCGGCACGCCCGTGCACGCCGTCGGCATGGACGCGCAGACCTGGCGGACAGGACCCTACCGGGAGCGTCTCAAGAACCCCCGGAAGGAGAAGGCCCGCGACGCGAAGCTGGCCGCCGACCTGGCACACAAGGTCGACGGCGACCTGCGCGAGCTGGCCCTGGCGATCGCCGGGAGCGGGGAGTCCCTCGAGCAGGAGACGCTGTACACGACCGTGCTGCCACGCCTGCCGGACCTGCTCGCCCCACTGCTCAAGGAGAAGCCCGGTGCCATCCCCGGGGACGCCACAGCGGTGTGCTACGAACCGGAGCAGGAACGGTGAACAACGGCCAACTGCCCCTGGGCGGCGACGCCCAGGCTCTGCTCGCCCCGGCGCAGCGCCTGACGAACTGGCGCGCCTTCATCGCGTCACTGGCAGCCAACCGCGAAGCGGTGGTCAAGGACCCCGACCTCGTACACCTGGCCACCCACGTGGTCGAGGTGTTCGCCGAGTACGCGGCGCACAGCGGCCTCACCCGCGCCCAGCTGCGACAGCACCTCGGGCCCTCGGGCAGGGGCTGGCCGCCGGCCGTCCTCGACAGCCGCCTTTCCCTGATGATCGACATGAACTTCCTGGAGCCGTACCTGCTGAAGTCCCACCAGGACCGGTACGTGATGCGGCCCGCCGGACTGGCCGGCGCACTGGCCGCCCAACGCCTTGCCTCGCACGGAGGCGTCGACGAGCTCATCGCTCTCATGGACCGAACCCGGGAGCTGTTCAGACACGACAACCCCGACCCGGCCCTGGTGCTGCGCGAGCTGAGAACCTGCCGGCACGGCCTGGTCGTCTTCGCCCTGGACCTGCAGCGCCAGGTGGCCACAGCCACGCCCGCCGAACTCGTCATTGCCCAACGCCAGCACGACCACACCGACTTCACCCGTCAGGTGACCGGACTGAACCGCCTGGTGACCCGTGCCTTTCCCGGACACCCGGTGATGGAGGACGCGGCCACCGCCCTCATCGAGGCAGCGCAGTTCTACCGTGACCAGCAGATCGCGGCCGTCGGCAAAGTCCTCGACCAAGGCGGTGCGAGCCTGAACCTGGACGTCCTCACCGCGGCGGAGTACGCCCACCTGGCGCGGACCGCGGGCACCGAACGCCTCGGGCACTTCGGCGCGTGCCTGGTCGCGGACGCGGCCCCGCTGTGGATCGACGGCCAGGACGTGGTGGAGGCCGCGGCCGCCTGCATTCCGGCCGCCACCCCGCGAGCACGCCCCGCCCCGCCGCTGCCCACCCCCGGCGACGACAACGACCCCCTCGACGCCCTCGACGACGCCCTGGCCCATGAGGACCTGCGCCAGCGGGTCCTCATGGAAGACCTGCTCGGCGACCTGACCCACGTACAGCTGGGGGATGTCCTGGAAGCGAAAGGATGGCCGGCCGCTGCCCGGCTCCTGGCCGACCTCCTGGCCGCCGACGCAGACCCCCTCGCCCCCTACCAGGTGGACATCGCGGTACCAGTACGCGTCGACGCCGGCGCCAAGGTCACCTACCTCCACGACGTCCAGCTGCGCCTCGGAGCGCCCCAGAGCGGCAACGAGGAGGAAGGCGATGAGTGAGCCCACGCTCCCGCCGCCCGCAGCCCTCCTGCTCGCCGCCATCCGGGCAGCAGGATCCGTGGCAGCCCCCCGCGACCGCGCACACATCCGGCAGGCCGCCGACGCCGCCGCACAGGCCGGCCGCGCCCTCCTGGAAATCCGCCCACCCGGCACGACTCTGACGACCCTGCGCCTGGGCTGGCCCGACGCCAACGCCCCGGACAGGGAACAGATGGGAGCCAAAGCCCCCACCACCTTGTCCAACGTGCCGGCCGTCGTGTGGGCACTGTGCCTCAAAGCAGCCTGGCAGGATCCCTCCCTGCCGCCCTACCCCGGGCAGCCCTTTCCCGCCCGACTGATCGAGGCGACGAGCGCAAAGCTGGGCCTGCACGCGGACGCTGTCTCCACCGCCCTCAGAACCGTGCTGCCCCAGCACGGCCTCCTCGTGACAGCCGACGCACTCCTGCACCTGGGGCCTGCGGTCGCCGCCCTGCCCGGCCCCACCATCGCCACCCTGCGACGCGGCCACCACCGCCTGCCCGACCTTGCCGCCCCGCCACAGGCACCCCCCGCCCGGAACACCGGCCCCACCACGCCGGCACACGACCTCACCCCACCCGGTGCGATGGCCGAACTCAGCAGTGACCGGCTGGTACGCGCCGTCATCACCGCACTGGAGAGCTCGCCGGGCCCGCTCACCCACCAGGACCTTCCCGCCCTGTCCGACCCCGCCATCCGTGTCCGGGCCGAGCAGACCCTCGAGGCCATGGGCAGAGTCCTGCTGCGCACCGTGCACGGAGCCTGGATCACCGGCTACCCCGATCACGTCGCCACGGCGCTGAGCGACGCCGGCATCGCGACGCTGAACCCGACCGAACGCACCGTCCTGGCGCTGGTCCTGCTCCACACCGTCGCCCTGCCACGGGCGCAGGGCCGTCACACCCATCCCTGGTGGAACAGCAGCAGCCACCCGGTCACCCTGGCCGAACTGGCCCGAAACCGGGCCCTCCCCAAGACCGCGATCAGCCAGGCCCTGCGCACGCTGCGCGCCGCCGCGATGGTGGACACCGTTGCCCGGGGCAAGTACATCCCCGGTCCCGCACTGGAGCGCCTGAGCGAGAACCGCGTGGCGACGCTCTGGGAGGACCTCATCCTCGCCGGCCGCCCCGCCGGCCATCTCGCCCGTGCCATCGCCAGGCGCCGCCAGGCCGATCAACCGACCTCACAGCAGGAGAGCGTGTGACCACCCACCCCGACCCCGACGAAGCCGCACCGGCCGGAGTGATCGGCGCGCGCCAGCTCGTGGCCGTACAGACGTTCGCCGTCGCCAGACTCACCAGCGATCCGGTGGCACTCATCCCCGGCACCTTCATCGCGGTCACCGGCCGGGGCCCCAAGGATTCCAACGAATCAGGGAAGACCAGCTTCCTGGCCGCCACAGCCCTGCTCCTCGGCGATCCCGAATGGCAGACCACCGGCAACGGCACCGCCAACACCGCGAGCCTGCTCTTCGAGCCGGTCATCGCCGGCGCCTCCACCCAACTGGTCGGCGCCGCCGAGCGCGGTTACGTGGCCGGGGTCTTCGCCGAACCCGACGGCACCCGGCCCCACACCGTCTGGCTTCAGATCAGCAACGACTCCCCTCACATCCAGGTGCGCCACCAGGCTGGAGTCCACCTCCTCACCCAAGGAACCGACAGCGAACGGCACGACGCTGCGCAGTCCTTCTACCGGCGCCTTGGCAGCGAGGCACTGGGCGCAACCGAGTTCGCCGCCCGCCTCTACGGTCGTTCGCCCAAAGTACTGGCCTACGTCGCCTCACGCGGACAGATGCGCTCGCGTCCCTCGCTGCTCAAGCTCGAAGCGGGCACCTACTCGCCCGACCGCATCGGCGACGCACTGATCACCCTGTCCGGGCGGGCCAAGGTTCTCGAACTCGACAAGAACCAGCGCAAGCTCCTGGAGGACAAGCGCACCGAGTACGCCACCGCCCTGAAACGCCACGACCGGTCCCTGGCCAAAGAGGAGGAGATCCTGCGCCAGGTCGCCGGCCGGGCTGCTCTGCGCACCAAGGTCCGTCGAGCCGAGGCGGACCACCGCGCCTCCCGCGCGCGGGCACTCCTGGACGCCACAGCCCGCGTGAAAAGCGCCAAGGCACTGCTGCCGGACGCCGAGGCGAGGCTGCACGAGAGCGAAGAGCACATCCGGCACCTGCGCGAACAGCGCGCGGCGCACAGCAACCTCAAGGAACTCGAACAAGCCCACACCAGGGCACAGACCCACAAGAACAAGCGCCGCGACGAGTGGATCAACGCCCAGCGCCAGGAGAACGACCTCGAGCGGGAGACCAAGAAAGCCGGCAGCGACCTCGACACGGCACGCGCTCTCGGCGCGGCACACGGGGGAGAACCCTCCCTCCTCCTCACCGCACGCCATGGGCATCTCACCGAGCGCAAGACCGCCGCCGAGATTGACCGGAGCATCGCCGAGCGCGATGCCAGGCGCTACACGGACCAACTCAAGCGGGCCCAGCAGGGGCACGCCGGACAGGTCGGCGAGATCCTGGCGCTGCTGCACGCGGCGGACGTCACCGCAGTGGGTCTGCACGACCAGATCGAACTGGACAGTAGTACGCGCGACACCTGGGAGGCGGCCCTGCACCCGTGGCGGGACGCCGTGTGCGTACCCCAAACCGAGCTGCCCCGCGCTCTCAAAGCCCTGGCGGAGCGCCCCGGAGCCGTCCTGGTCACCAGCCCAGCCACCTCTGCCGAAACCGACGGCCACCCCACGGGCCATCCGGCCCTCCCCCCGGGAGTGAGGTCGGCTCCCGCACCCTCCCACGGCTTCCTCGCCGCCCTCGCACGGCAGAGCTCTTGGACCGACCAGCCGCCCCACGCGCAGATGGGTGCCCTCGGCGTGCACATCGTCGGCGCCTTTCCCACGCCGATGGTCGGCCGGGATGCGCTGTGCGTCCACCTTCGCGCCCGCCGGGCCCAGGCCCTGGCCGCACAAGGGGACGCGGACGCGCTCGTACAGCGCCTGATCACGCGGATCACCCTGGTCGAAGCGGAAATCGAACGAGCCCTGGCCGCCGAGAAACTCCCCGCGCTGTACGAGCTGCACACTTCCCTGACCGGCCGACTCGCCGCCCTGCGCGACGCCTTCCCGCACTTGCATGCCCTGCTCGAACAGGCCGAAGGCGACTGGGCCGACGCGAAGGCGGCTCTGGACAACCGAAAGCAGCGCATCGAGGCCCTCAACGCGGAGATCGCCACTGCGGACAAGACCGCCAAGCAACTCCGCGGGGCCCGCGACGAACTGGCTGCAGCCAGCGACGACAGTGATCTGGAGACGGCGCGTGCCGCGTTCGGCAAAGAGGAGGACACGGCCCGGACCCTCCTCAACTGGCCCCCGCACTGGCTACCCGAACAGCACACCGTCCTGCTCAGCGAAGCACCTCAGCCGCAGGCCTCCCCGGCGCCAGAGCCGGCTGCCGAGCGCCGGGCCGCCGTCCAACTGCGCATGGAAGCAAACAGTTTGATCGACAGCTGTCTGCATCTGCTGGAACTCGAATCCCACACGGCCGGATACCCGACGACGACGCTGGCCCGGGTGGTCCAGCACGGCTTTGAAGATCCGGAGGCCCGGTCCGACGCCGCGCTGCGCGCGCTGGCGGACTGGCTCGCCGACACCGAAGCCGCAGACGCCGACGCGCAGGAGGACGTCCAGAGAGTACGCGGCACCCGTGAGTCCGAGAACGCCTTCATCGCCTCCTCCGTGGAGACACTGACGGAGGAACTTCGGCACACCCAGGACGTCATCGTCCAGCGGGTCACCGGCGCGCTCGACGGCATCGCCGCAGCCCTGGACCAGCTCAACCGCGCTGCTGGCGGATTCGGCGCTGACCTTCACTACCAGGTCGACCCCCCGTCGGACACCGACCACAGCTGGCGGTGCGCGGTGACACCTCGCTGGCGGCGCAACCCCAACGGGCCGCTGCTCTCCTACGGCACAGTCACCAACACCGCGCAGGAGAAGCTCTTCTCCATTCACCTCGTGCTCGCGGCTCTCCTGGCCGCCCCCAACGCGCCGGGACGTGTCCTGATCCTGGACGAACTCGGCGACTCCCTGGGACAGGAGCACCGTCGGGAGGTACTGGCAGCGATCACCAGGGTGGCCGACACCCACGGCATCACCGTCCTGGGAACCTGCCAGGACACGCTGATGCGGGACGTGGCACCGGTGTGCGGGCAGATTCTCTACTTCCACTACCCCTCGAAGTCGGACTACCTCAACCTGCCCACCCGCATGTTCGGCTTCGACGACCAGGCCAGGCGGGTGGGGCTCACAGCTGCCCAACTGCTGAGCCGGATCGCGTGAGGGTCTGCCGCAGTAGGCTGCCCGCTGCCGAAGAGCTGCAGGCACGTACGGAGCTGGAAGAAAGGCGGAGCGCACGCCCTGTCAGGCCCCACGGAGGTCAGGCGCAGGCGCTGGTGCTGTAGGGCATGGAGAGGCGTACCCGCCACAGGACCCGGAACCCTCGGGTCCCAGGGCCAGGGGAGGATCTCCGGCTGACTCGAGGGCCGTCCACGCCTAGGGCAAGGGCTGCGCCGGGCCGTTTCTCCTACGCTCCTCGGTTCGCCTGCTCCGCATTGCTCAACCTCCAGGCCGGCGCTGGTCCCACCTGTGCTTCCTGCGCGACTCCGTACCGGTCCGGCGCCTGGTGGGCGAGGGACGGACCATTGGCGTTCTGGGCCTCTCCGGCCGGCGTCCGCCGGCTACGTAGCGCCCTCGGACAGGTGACGACTGCTGCGCACCGGTTGTGCGTTGCCGGTGCTGCTGGTGGAGTCAGTGGGGGAAGAACAAGGGGTACAGGGCTGCGAAGACGCCCATGCCTGCTGCTACCGCGCTGCGATAGACAGCCGCCATGAGAATGACCATGGCGGCGACCGTCACGGGCAGCGGAAGGTGGAACGCCTGGCTTGCCAACGCGACTGCCCCGAGTGCGACGGCCGCCAGGGCCAGGCGGAGCGCCTCACGGGGCCGGGCGGTCGAATCGAGATCCTCGTCGTCCAGAAGTGTGCCGACCGCGCCGTCGACGTACCTACTGGTGATCTTCAGCAGGAGCCCCGCCAGCTTGCGCGCCGACGCCTTCGGATCGGAGTCCAACTGGATCTGGGTCGCCCTCAGAGCGGTTACTACCTGGGACGCGTGGGATCGAAGCCGTGAGCGGCGATGCCATGCGAACGACGGGACCGTCCCTCGAAGAGAGCGGGCGCCACGTACGGTCATCGCCGCGAAACGAAGGGAGGACGGCCCGTGAAAGTGCCTCTCGCGCAGCTTCGACGCACTGACGATCACCGCGCACTCGCTGATCAGCTCCGCCATCGTGGCCACCCGCGCGAACGTCACCGCACGCAGACCCAGCATCGAGGCGAGACCGACCGCGGTACGCCGTACGAGTAGAAAGAACGTGATGCCGAGCACCCAGTCGCGTATGAACTGCACAACCGCCGTCCGGTTCAGCGCCCCGCGCGCGGGCAGGCCCGTCAGGTCGGCCACGAGCCACCCGGGCAGGAAACGCGGACCTTCACGGACCATCAGGCCGTAGGCCCCGCGGTAGAAGAGCCAGAACTCGAACACGGCCACCGGCACCATCACCAACCACGCCAGCGGCGCGGTCATGTACCGCTTCCGCAATGCCACGTACACCGGGTTCGGCACAGGTCCGATGCCCAGAACGGCGGCATCCTCGCGGAGCCTTCGTACCGCGTCATCCGCCTTCCTCCTCTGCCGGGAAGCCAGTTGACGTCGTTGCCGGGTTAGCATGCGCCCGAGCATGTCACGGCGCTCTGACAACGAGCCCGGCCGGGCGGGGGAGAGCGGCCGGCACGGGCCTGCCACTCCTGCCGGCTGCTTCTGCCGCCTGATGACCGGGCGACCCGCGCCGGGTTGCGGCGGTGCGTCGTGTTCCTTCGGCAAGGCCCGCCTCTTCATCTCTCCGACGATTGCCTTCGTAGCGCCCTGCCGCCCGCCACCTCGTCTGAACAGGGCGGGGGAGCGCTGACCATTCGGTCAAGGCCGCGAGGCTGGCGGACAGGTCCCACCTGCCGGTCATGGCAAGCGCCGGGCGCGATCCGGGCGTTGGCCTGCGTGGCGTGGTGCGGTCGAGTGAGACCTCCGGGCTCTCCTTGGTGATCTCCTCCGTGCCGGTGAGGACCACATCGAGGGGAGGCCTGACGCCCATAGATGTGACTTTCATGGGTTACATCTGAGAGTTACTTCCATGGTAGGTTTTTGGGATGGAGGTGCTGCATGCCAGTCGACGATCTGTTCAGTGCGGTGGACGCGCTGCTCAACCGACCCAAGCCTGAGGACGACCTGCCGCCGCCCGCCGAGCGTGAACGGCTGCGCAAGCTCGCCGACTTCACCCAGGACGACGTCGCGAAAGCGCTGAAGGTGCGCCGGGAGACGCTGGTGCGCTGGGAAGCCGGAAGCACGGAACCGCGGCCGCCGAAACGCGAGGCCTACGTGCGGCTGCTCGCCGTCCTGGCACTGCGCCACGGAACCGGTGAGCAATCCGGCTGGCTCACCAGAGCGCAGACCGCCGGCCTCGCCCCGACCCGCGCAGCGGACACACCGCCCGCGGCACCCACACCCGCCACACCGGCGCCCACCGAATCCGCCCCGGTGATGCTCGACCAGACCCCAACCGGGGAACTCGTCCTCGCCGAACCCGCGCCCTGTGTACGCTGCGGCAAACCCTCCGTCTACCGCGCAGGCGGCCGGCCCATGCACGGCGGCGACTGGTGCAGTCCCCCCGCCCCGACACCCATGTCCCACGACCACGCCTCGCGGCGCCCCGATCCGGCCGCGCCCCGGCAGCCCGCTGCCGCCGCTGGCGCGACTGCGGCCGGCCGCCGGCCCGCTCCGACAGACGGGCCGCGAACACCGCCCAAGGCCGCCACCGCGGCCCGCAAGCCGGCCGGGCAGGGCCAGGCCCGCCCGCAGTGGCAGCAGCAGGCCGCCACCAGATTCCCCGCCGGGCCGCTCGCTGTCGTCGACATCGACGCGAGCGGCACTCACCTGGTCGCCCACCTCGCCGACGGCCGCCTCCTCGACGTGGAACTGCCGGCGAAGGGCAGGACCATCGCGGCACTGACACAGTGGGCACTGTCCGCAGGCCTCGGCGCCGCCCGCCTCCACCAGTACGGCCGCGACGGCGACCCGCTGATCGTCCTCACAGACGCGGCGGCCGCCGAACTCGGCCTGCCCCGCCCCGGCAAGGACCGCAACGACTTCGACCAACGCCTCGGCCGCCTGCCCGCCACCCACAAGGCCCTCAAGGCCCTTGACCGGGCCGGCTGGGAACTGACGCAACGCGGCTTCGGACCCTGGGCCCGGGTCTTCCGCCGCCCCGAGGGCGGCGGCCGCGAATGCGTCCAGTACTGCATCCCGCAATGGGGCGCCCTCACCTCAGCCGGCTGGCACGTACCGCAAGACCTCGACGCGGACGCCCTGGCCCGCCTGCTCGGCACCTACGCCACCACCGTCATCACCCCCCGCGGCTCCACCGCCGTCTCCGGCCTGGAACTGATGACCGCGCTGCGCCCGCCGACCAAGCCGGTCCGCACCTCGGAAGGCGGCTGGGTGTCCGGCCCGGTACCCGGCTCGCTCCACCACGCCCTCGACGCGGCCCCGCCGGAACTGCCGGCCGTCCACCCCCACGCCCAGGGCCGAGGCGACGGCCCGGACGAGGTGCTGATGGAGGAGGCCTGGGACTGGTGGCGCCCCCTCACCGACGAAGAAGCCACACTGCCGTACGCGGTGGGACTTGACGTCAACACCGCCTTCCTCGCCGCCGCCAACCGACTCAACCTAGGCCTGTCCGAGCCCGTTCACGAACTCAGCCCCGCCTTCGACAAGAAAACCCCCGGCTGCTGGCTCGTCGACCTGTCCGGCCTCCAACTGGACCCACGCCTGCCCAACCCCTTCACCCCCGACGGCACCCCACCCACCGGACCCGCCTGGTACGCAACCCCCACCATCGCCTACGCCACCGAACTCGGCGCCCGCATCCAGCCGCTCGAAGGCTGGCTGCGCCACGAGAGCGGCCCCTACCTGGACCCCTGGCACGACCGCCTGGCCACCGCCTACAAGAAGGCCATGGCCCGCCTCGGCGTACCCGCCGACCTCACCGACCCCCACGCCTTCCTCGAAGCGATGACCCACCTCAAGGACGGCGACCAAATCGACCTCGCCGTCCTCGCCGCCATCAAGGCCACCGCCAAGGGCGGCATCGGCAAGCTCCGCGAAAAGCCCCGAGGCGCCGATTACCGACCCGGACAGCCCTGGCCCGCGCTGGAGCGACCCACCTGGCGCCCCGACATCCGCGCCGCCGTCATCGCCACCGCCCGAGTCAACATGCACCGCAAACTCCGCAAAACCGCCGCCACAACCGGCCGCTACCCCATCGCCGTCCTCTCCGACTGCGCCGTCTACCCCGCCGACGCACCCGGCGCTCTCGACGTCGTCCCCCTCGACGCCGACGGCCGCCAGCTTTCCGGCACGCTACGCCTGGGGGTGGCACCGGGGATGGTCAAGCACGAGGGCACCCGCCCGATGGCGCAAGTGGCCCAGTACATCGCGGACGGCCTGAACCCCGCCCGCCACATCAAGCCCGGCACCGACGCCGTTGCGGAAGGGGAGTAGGCAGATGGGGGAGATCGAAGAGGGCCTGGAGCGGGCCATGCGCACCAGGCCCATCCCGCAGTCCACCGCCGCCCGGGTCCGCTTCCTGGTCAAGGTGCACAGGGGATCGACCAAGGCGGTCGCCCAAGAGCTCGGCGTCAGCCAGCGCACGGTCCAGCGGTGGCTCCAGGGCACCCGTGTCACGCCGAAGCCGCCCGCCGCCAAGGCCATCGAGGACGCGGTGAAAGCCACATGGCAGCCCAGGATCAGGAAGCGGGCCCGCCGTTCGGCCGAGACCCGCGGCTTCCAGCTGTCGGGCCGAGCACGCTTCGGCTTCGCCTCCTCCGCCGGCTCCACCGACGACCCCCGGGAGCGCACCGTCAGCCAGTGGCTGCCCGGCGACATCGCGCAGAGGCTGTTCCAGGCCCGCGACGCGGGCGCGGACGAGCGCGAGCAGGCCGGCATCATCGCGCAGGGCCTGCAGGAGACTTACTTCCAGCAGGCCGGCAACCGGGCGGCGAGCCTTCAGGTCGCCTTCGACGACATCAGCTACCTCGATTTCGGCATCGACTGACAGTCAGGATCGCTTGGGCAAGGCGGGGCTGTAGGCCCGACCGGATCGGCCGCCCGATCGGCGGCACCGCTGGTTCCGCTCCGCCCCGAGGCGATCGTGGCGAAGCCGACCCCCCTTCGCTACGCAGTCCAGTGCTCCCGCAGGGCAACGCCATCCGGCTGCAGGCCCGGCAGGTGTGACTGCCCTCCATCATCCTGGGAGACGGACAACGCCGGCCGCCGTCGCCAGCACGCAGCGGCGCAACACCAGCGGACGAGGTAGTCGACCGCGTCCGCCAGCGAGGAGTGAGAGATGATCATCAAAGGCGGAACGGTTGGTGTCGGGGGAGAGCACATGGCAGATGTGGTGATGCGCGGTCCGCTGAGGGATGTCGCACGGCGGATACAGCTGCAGGACGGTGTCCACATCGAGGACGCCTACGCGGCTGCCCTGTGCTGGTGGTCCGCCGCCGTGGCCCCCGCAGCTCACCTGCCAGGCAGGCGGCCCTGCCTGGTGTGGGGAGCGTTCCTGACCCGGGAGAACCAGCCTTCGCTGGCCTCCGCCCTGCGCGACGCTGGCCTGGAACCGCGCCGCTTCCCCTACCTCACCCTCCACACGGACATCACCACCGAAAGTAGCCTCCGAACGGCTCGCGCTGCAACCACCAGGCGCACCCTGCCCGGCACGGCGTTCTCCATGCTGCTCACCGGCAGCCCGGTCAAGCATGCTTCGCGCAGGTCCTCCGACGAGTTCCTCGCCAGCACCCTCAGGACTGCCTGGGACGGAGAGGAATACCGCCCCAACAGCGAACTGCAGCCTCTGCGTAGGCTCGGCTCCGTTGGGAACGCGCCAAGGATCGGTGTGCTGTGGGAGATGCCGGAGCGTGACTGGATTTACGATGCGCAGACCGCCCCGCCCGCAGCGGCGGTAGAGGCGGTCGAGGGACTCATCCGCATCTACCATGCTCTGTCGGCCCGCCACGTGGAGTTCACGATGACCGGTGAGGCCGTAGCGAAGTTCTGGCCCGTCCGGCTCACCGAGGACCTTTTCGACAGCCAGGGGGCTCTGCCGCAGGACCAGTTCTTCCGTCTCGACGGCCATACCCACCGCGCTGCTGCGGCTCTCGCCCTCGCCGAGGACACGAAGGTGATCACCGGGGACCATGTCGAGGCGGCCTGGTCCGTGGTGGCCCGGTCCTGCTGGGACCGGGCCCGGCTCCTGTGCCCTGGAGACCTCGACCTTGTCGGCGGCATTCTCGGTGAGACCAGCGCACAAGTCACCTCCGCGACCGGCTCTCGGCAGGTACTGCCTTCGGGGATGCTTTCCCCGCTCGGTGCTGCTGGCGGCAGTGCCCCGGCCGCCGTGCCGACCAGGGGAGTCAGGGACCGCAACGGCAAACTGAAACGAGACAGCGCGGTAGCCCAGGACGTCAAAGGCTGGTACGGCAACCAGTGCCAGATGTGCGGCAGCATTCTGAGGATCCCGGGACCACGGCAGGCGATCAGCGAAGGCGCGCACATCCGTCCACTGAGCAAGGGGGGCCACGACTACACCGGCAACGTCCTATGCCTGTGCTCGAACTGCCACACACAGTTCGACCAGGGCGGCCTCCACCTGAGCGACGACCTGTGGGTCATTGAAACGGTCACCAACACAGCCCGACGGCGCCTCGCAACCGACCCCCGGCACGACATCGCCCTGGAGCACATCCGGTGGCACCGTGCGCAGTGGCGGATTTACCTCCCGCTCACGACGACAGCAGGAGAGTAGGCCGTTCCAGCACACCGGAAGCCACCACCGACGCTCGTGCACGGTGAAGGACGGGCGACGCGAGGC
Source organism: Kitasatospora herbaricolor (assembly GCF_030813695.1). NCBI lineage: Bacteria > Bacillati > Actinomycetota > Actinomycetes > Kitasatosporales > Streptomycetaceae > Kitasatospora > Kitasatospora herbaricolor. The sequence goes on along the minus strand of NZ_JAUSVA010000003.1, from coordinate 8,418 downwards.
CCCCTACGCCGCCCGCCTCACCTTGCCGTTCACTCGCCGGCCTCACCGTCCGCCCCGACGGGGAAGAACCCGAATCGGTGCTCGCCGACTTCCCGGCTGAACATATAGACCTTGGCCTGGTCGAGAATGTCGGCGGGCGGGTCGCCGTTCTCCACCACGACGGTTTGCCCGGCGAAAGTGTTATGCAGGTGCCGGTAGAAGTGGGAGACCACGCCTTCCCCCAGCTCGTGTCCACGCGTACCGGGTTCGCGGAACGTCACCAGAGGCGAGTCCAGGACGACAAAACCAGGATGCGGGTTCTCCTCGTGCAGGCACAGGTCCGCGAGGGCGACGGTGAACGCCGCGTGCAGGACCGCGCGCATCCCCTTGCCGTGCGAGGCCCGCGAACGCTCGCCGACCATCAGTTCCGCGTTGTACGGGTCGTAGGTGATCTGCCCATCGCGCTGAACGTTCCAGGCATCCAGGGTCCGCTGCATCACCCGCTCGAAGTTGACGACGGCACTGGAGGCGACAGTGCCGGCCGGCCTACCGCTGGGCGCGGCGCCCTCGGACACCAGAGAGGCACGCACGTCGTCAAGCTCCTGGATACGGTCATGGAGCCCGAGCTCGCGCTCCACCTTCGAGCGGGCCTCCATCAGCTCGGCGGCCCGGCTCTCCAACGGGCGCAGCTCGGAAGCCTCGATTCGTGCGATCTCCAGATCCCAGTTCCGTGCCTGCTCCGCAAAGGAATCCCGCTCCGCCAGCATCTCGCTGCGCTGCAACCGCAGGTCCTCGATGGTGTCGCCCAGGTCCGCCAGCAGACGCCGGGTCTTGGAACTCTCCGCCGTAATCGCGCTGTGCAGCGCGGTGCCCTCCAGCTCCGCATGCGCGCCCATCTGCTGATGCTCCGGCTCCGCGCCGCAGAAGACACACGTACCGCTGTGGAGGTACCCCAGAAGGTTCCCCGACTCGTTGACCATCGTCAGACGCGCCAGGTCAGATTCGTACTGACTGCTCAGCAGCCCGAACCGACCCAGCAGGTCGTCCATCTCCCCCAGCCGCTGCACGAACTGTCCCAGTGTTACCGACAGGGCCGACCGTTGGGTGGCGGCGTGCGCGTGACGGTCGGCCACCTCCCTCAACGACACGGCCTGCTCGTCCAGCGAGGTCATGATCCGCCCGAGCTGGGCTTGCAGTCCGCTGCGGTTGACCTCCGTCGTCAGCTGCCGCTGCGCCCCCAGTGCCAGCTCGTCCAACAGTGCGATCTTGCCCTTGTGAACGCGCCGCTGCCCCTTGTTCAGACCCGCCGGTGCCGACTGCTCCCCGGCCCCGGTGAGCTGCAGCTTCAGGGCCGACTTGCACGCGGTCTGTCCGCTGGCTGCGGAACTGCGCAGCACGGGGGAGACCTTGGAGACCATCCGCGTCTCGGTGACCAGGCACAGGTGCACGAGGTCGCGAAAGCTCAGCCCACGTGTGCCGCCGGTGTCGTTGGTGCTGATCACCGTGTCGTCGAGGCCCAGCTGCTCCAGCAGGTAGCGGGAGATGTTGCGTGTGGACACCATGCTGTGTCGCGCTGCCAGTTCCAGCCCTGGAGACTGGTGGACCACCTGGCGCAGGTCCTCGAAGTAGACCTTCACCCGGTTCGAGCCCGGGGGTCGCATGAGCGTGATCGCGCGGCCGTCGGGCAGCTCGAGGCCCAGCAGGATCTGGGTGTAGCCCTCGGCCTCCGGGATGAGGTCGAGGCGGGTGGCCCCCAGGACGTAGTCGATCGACTCGGCGATGAACGACTTTCCCGTGTCCGAGGCCCCGTAGATCACGGTCAGGCGAGGATCGAAGACGATCTGCGCGGTTGGTTTCCCGTAACCGGCGAATGTCAGGTGAAGCAATTTCAGACTACGCATGGTCCCCTCCAGCCAAGGGCAGTCGGTCGCGGAACTCCTGTGCCCAGCGGTTGGTGATGGCCAAGGTCGCCGATCGCGCGTCCACCTCGGGTGCCCCGTGCTCGTGGACGAGCCAACGCGCCCGAGACCGCAGGTCGCTCATGTAAGGCGCTGTCAGGATCCCCACGAACCCGGGTCCCTCCTCCGATGCGCGGTACACCAACCCGTCCGGCGTCGCCTCCACCTCGGCGAGCCCCGCCCGCAGCAACACCGCCAGCCCCTGCTCGATCAGGCTCCGGCGCATGGCCAGCTCACCCGGCCCGGCCGGCAACGACGGATGCAGACTTTCGGGCCCTCCCAGGTCGGCGCTGTGCAGCACCGCGTGGTCCATGTAGACCAGCTGCGCCAGGTCTAGAGGAGCAGGGAACGACTCGGACAACAGGACCAGTGTTCGCATGCCCACCTCGAGTGAGCTGTTCAAGGGGGTCACAGGTTCTCGTCCTTCTCGCACCAGATGAGCTTGTCGTCGTTGGCGAGTTGATGGCAGATCCCCGCGCGGTCCTGGTGTTCGATGACGTTGATCAGCAGGCCGTCCTGCCGCAACTGCAGCTGACACGCTGCGTCCGTAGCGGCGTTGAGGCGGGTGTAGCCAGTGTCGTAACGGTCCACGATCCGGTCCACGTAGCTGTGAATCTCCTGCTGTAAGTCCTCGAACACCCTGGGCGGGACGCTGTCACGGGCGAAGACCCGCAACTGCTCGGCGCAGTAGAACGCCACCCGCTGGTTGCGCAGGTCCTTGCCTGCCCTCTTGTGGGCGTACGCCGCGGGGGCGTTCGGCGCGCACCCCCACTCCTGCTCGTAGACCTCCAGCAACTGCTCGATGTACCGCGTCTCCCTATGGGAGTGCTCCACGGGAGCCGTCTTCTCGGGGGACGGTCGGGTCAGGGAGGAGCGGCCGAAGCGGGAGGCGTGATACACGGTGCTGGCGTGCTGGGCGAAGATCTCTGCCAGCATCGGTGCCTCGAACATCGAGAATTTCACCGACTGGGCGAGCTTCAGGGCAGCTGTCAGGGTCTGCGGATCGTACTCCGCGCCCAGCCTCGAGCCGGGCTTGTTGAGCGCGGCGAGGAATTCCTGCTTCAGCCGTTCCGGCTTAGCCAGAAGGGTGCGAAAGGTCGCGCCGATGTTGGGCGCGACGAACACGTACCGCTCCGGCAGCGTCTTGAAGCTCCCCTCCGCCACAGCCACCAGGATCTTCAGCATTTCGGGGTACGCCTTGGCGACCCCAAGCGGTTCTGTGTAGCGCTTGGACTGGAAGCAGTGCCATCGTCCGTCTGTTTTGTCCGGGCTCAGGAACGCTACGATGTCCGCGCCGCGGTCGTTGGGCCCGCCCAGCCGCATCACCCCGCCGACGTACTCCCGCTCGGCTTTCAGGCTGAGTACCCACTCCAAGGTGAATTCCTCCCACTGGTCACCCGAGTACAGCGACATCCGCTGGACGGGTGTGATGTCCAAAGACGCCCCCATCATGTGGGGTGCCTCTGTCACCGACGCCTGAGAGGGCAGCGGGATCTCGCTGAACAGTGGCTCGGCGTGGTAGCTCAGGCGCTGCGGCGTGCTCATCAAGCCCCTGGAAGTGTGGTGACCAAGTGAAGGAGTGACAAGCTTATCCATCGCATACAAGCCATGTGCCTGGTATCCCGTCTTCGACGGATCCGGTTGACGATCGTGCCGAGACCACGCCCCCGTAGATCGGCCTGCAGGCAGTTCTACCGGGGCCGTCCGGGCCGAACAGAGCCGGTCACAGTGTTGCTGGCCTCAGCCGAAGGCACTGTGAGGCTCGGCAGGGGTGGTGGCTATTCGTCCTGCTGCTGCAGCCGGCGGGCGAACGCGTGTCCTGTTTGGGCAAAGGTGTCCAGGAGGGCCAGGTGGTGGGGTTGAGGAGGGGGCGCAGGTCCTCGAGCCATTCGGGCATGAGGAAGCCCGGCGAGACCGGCATGTCCCCGAGTGGGGCGGTGAGTTCTCGTACCCAGCGCAGGCCGGGGTCAAGCTGGAAGCTGACGGGTTGTGACTTCAGGAGGCCCACGAGGGCGTCCACGCAGCGCTGCGCGCCGCAGGCCTCCGGGATCCAGGCCTCGACGTGCTCGTGCAGGAGATACGCGGGGAGCCAGTTCGCGCGGGCCCGCTGGAGGACAGCGTCCAGGGACCCGTCGGAACCGTGGGGGCTGGGTTCGGGCAGGAGTTCGCGCAGCAGGTCCTGCCGGCTTTCGCGTGCCTGGTGGCTGGCCTGGTCCGTGGCAGGGGGAGGGTCAATGCAGCCTGAACACTCCGAATCCCAGCCACCCCATCCGCCTGCGAAGCAATCGAACGTCATTTCACCTGTCACACGCAGGTGATGCAGTTCAGCCATGACATACCTGACAATCACGGTCACCACATGGCTTCTGTGGGTCCTGCTCACCCTGACGTTCGTCGCCGCCATGTGGATCCGCGCGATCCGGCGCCCCGGCCGATGGATCCAGCGCATCCGCCCGACGCACACCCGACACCTGGTCAGCGCACACCGCATCCGCTCCACGCTGCGCCTTCACGGCGTACCACTCGACCACCTGCCCACCTGCGATGCGATGGCCAGACGGTCCACCACCTTCGGCAGCCAGACTCTCGGCGTTCTCCTGACCTGGATCGTGCCGTTTCTGCTGATCCTCGCTGCACTTGCGACCAGCCCACCCCCTGCGTTCAACGGCTGGGTCATCGCCGTCGTCTACGCGATGCTCACTGTCACCACGGTGCTGGCCGTCGCCGACGCCCGGGCTGCCGCACGGGGCAGCATCTTCGCCGCGACCACACGAGCAGCCATGGACGTGGTCGAACTCCTCGGCGCCGGCGAAGAAGCCGCCCGCCGAGCCCAGTACCACCAGAGCCTCACCCAGGCCCTGTCCACACCGATCAACAGCCTGTGCCAGGCCGCCCTGACACAAGCCGCAGTCCTGTCAGCCCGCACCGACCCGCACACCCGGGCCAAAATCCTCTCCAACGCCCAGCACCTGGTGACCAACCTCAAGGGCGAGCGCTCAAGGCTCCTGCAGCAACCGCACAACAGCAAAGCCCGCATCGCACAACTCTGCGCAGCCGTCCTCACTCAGGCCACCCTGCCCCACGAGAGCGAACTGTGCCCGGCACTCGTCGTCGACCCCGCCGTCCTCGCCACCGAACTCGACTGGCGCCCAGCCCGCTCCCCACGCCGCCACATCGCCCTGACCATCACCGTTCAAACCACCATGATCGCCACCCTTATCGGCACCGTCATCGTGCTGACGCAACTCCAAGTGCCAGAAGCAGTGGTCCTACTCATCTTCGCACTCCTCGCGACACTCTTCGCCCGGATCCTGCACGCTCTGAAACTGCCCGCCACGGACTGGCTGCGCATCTCCCGCCGCTGACCAACCACCGCAAAGGGGGCTACCACCCCGCCCCGCACCCTGGTACGACCAGCGGCGTCGACTACAGCCACCTCCACGACGCACCACTCGATTCACGAAGAACCCCCGATCTGGCAAACCGCAGCCACAGACCCGCACCGCCCCGCCCTTGACAGCCCCCCTCGATAGGGTTGCCACCACCCAACGGCACCCCCAGCCACACCCAACCACCTGACGGAACCCATGACCCAACCCGCTACACCCACAACGCCCCGCCACCGGCTCCAGCCCCGCCCCCATCAGGAACAAGCCATCACCGCCGGCACCCGCGAACTCCGCCACAAAGGCAGCCGCGCCCTGATCACCTCAGCCTGCGGAACAGGCAAGACCCTCACAGCCATCCGCATCACCGACAACCTCCATGCCCGCCTGGTCCTCACCATCTTCCCCACCCTCGACCTCCTCGCCCAGACAGCACTCGCCTGGCGCGCCGACGGCCGCCGCGAACCCATGGCTGCGTTCTCCTCCATGGACGCAGATGCCCACGACGGGCTGCGCACCGCACGCGTGACCGGCACCGGAGACGTCCTCACCCTCGCCCAAATGATCAACGAATCGGACCAGCTGACCGTCTTCACCACGTACGCCTCGCTGAACAAGATCGAAGAAGCCCAACTCAAAAGCAACGGACGCCCATTCGACCTGGCAATCATGGACGAGGCCCACCGGGTATCCGGCCTGGCCGACAAAGCCTGGGCCATCATCCACGACGCCCAGCGCATCCGCGCCGACCGCCGCCTCTACCTCACCGCCACCCCACGCACCTGGCACAGCCCCGACATCCAAGCCCCCGAAGCCCCCCGCCGCCCCCGCACCACCGCACCCGCCCGACCCGCAGCCGCACAGTCGATGACCGACACAGCCGTCTTCGGCCGCCGCGTCCACGACTACGACCTCCCCACCGCCATCGCCGACGGCATCCTCGCCGACTACCGCGTCCTCATCCCCACCATCACCGACGACCAACTACGCACCCACCTCAACCACCCCACCGCACACCCGGACGCCCGCCGCACCACCGCTCTGCACCTTGCCGTCGCCAAGGCAATCACCGAACACCAACTCACCCACGTTCTGGTCTACTTCAACGAAGTTGATGCGGCCAACCGATTCGCCAAGGAGTTCCCCCACACCCTGCGCCGGCTCCCGCCCCAGCACAGGCCCCCCACCATCCCCCACGTCGCCTCCATCCACGGAGAACACACCGCCGAGCAGCGAAGCGACATCCTCGCCGCCTTCAGGCAGGCACCCTATGCAGTCCTCACCAACGCCAAACTCCTCGCCGAGGGCATCGACATCCGTCGCATCGACGCCGTGGTCTTCGCAGACGCCACCCACAGCGTGGTGCGCTGCGTCCAGGCGCTCGGCCGCGCCCTGCGCAAGCCGGCCGACAGCGACAAGGTCTCCAGCCTCGTCATCCCCGCGTACATCCGCCCCGGTGCAGACCCAAGCGACCTCCTGGGCACCGCCTACGAGTCCGTGTGGGCCATCGCCTCCGCCCTGCGCAGCCACGACCACCGCATCACCGACCGGCTACCCAACCGCGCACACCGGCTCCCCAAAGAGACCAGCACCCTCATCAGCACCCACTGGCTCTTCGACTTCAACACCGACCCGGAAGCCATCGCCCGCGCGATGGACATGGTGGCCTTCGACCCCCGCGGCCCCCAGAGCAGGGCACGCCGCCAAGGCCTCGCAGCCCTGCACGCCTTCCACACCAAGCACGGCCACCTCGCCGTACCAGGCGAATACGTCGACCCGCACGGCTTCGCCACCGGCGCCTTCGTCCAAGGACAACGCGACGCCCGGCACGCCGGCGAACTCGACGACAACCCCCAGTGGATCGCAGAACTCGACGCCCTCGGCATGATCTGGAACACCCACGACGCCGCCTGGCAGACCAACATCACCACCATCCGCTTCTACCTCGCCGACCACGGCCACCTCGCCATCCCCTCCCGCGAGCCCGCCGGCGCCTTCCTGACCGAGCAGCGCTCCCTCGCAGCCCGCGGACAACTCAGCGAACAACGCCGCACCGAACTCGACGCCCTCGACCCTCAATGGCAACTTCCTCACGGACCAGACTGGACCCGCAAGTACGGCGCACTACGCACCTACCTACGCGCCGGCCACGACCCGAAAGACATCCAAGCGGACACCGTCATCGGCACCGTGAAAGCTGGCTCCTGGCTGCGCCGCCAGCACCTCAACTGGCACACCCTCACCAGCGGGCAGCAAGAACTCCTCACCAACCTAGGCCTCAACCCCCAGCTCTCCACCGCACTCCCGACCAAGCACACACGCCGAACCTTCACCCAGACACTCGACCTCCTGCTCCTGTTCATCCGTCAGGAAGGCCGCTTCCCAGGTGCACGAGAATGGATCATGATCGACAGCGAACGCGTCATGCTGGGCCCATGGTTCGCAAAGACCCGCACCAAGCAGCGGAACGGCGAAATCAACCAAGCCAGCGCCCACCTGATCCAGCACCACCTAGGACCAAACTGGCACACCGACACCACTCCACAGATGCCAGAGGAGGAGTAGCAAACCCCCCGGAATCACCAGAGTTCTTCCAAAGGAAGCACCTCACATGCTCCGCCGACAGACCCCCGGCCGCAGGCAGCTGATCTTTGAGATCAACCCACCTCAACAGAAAGGCGAGCGAGCTGACAGAGCGAAGCGAATCAGCTCGAACGCCTGACTATCAATCAAACCTTAGACGTTGACGTAGCGAAGCGGAGACAACGGCTTCCACAATCCAACCCAGTGAGGCGCAACGCGCCGAACCTTCGCGCCTAAGCCGGCGCGAAGCGCCGGCCTGCCCCGCGAAGCGGGGCACGGTCTAGAGGGCGAAGCCCTCTAGTACCCGCTCCGCGGGACTCTTCACGAGAATGTGTAACTCTCTCTATTCCTCCTTCTTCCGTTGTTTGATGTTGCGAGAAGAGATACACATCTCGTGAGAGTCCCCGCGGAAGCGGGTACTAGAGGCTTCGCCCTCTAGAAAAGACCGTGCCCCGCGAAGCGGGGCACCGGTCCTAGAGGGCGAAGCCCTCTAGTTACCCGCCTCCGCGGGT
>NZ_JAUSVA010000001.1 GCF_030813695.1 Kitasatospora herbaricolor | reverse complement strand
GGAGCGGGTCCCTACGGGCCTTCGGCCCTCCGTTCGACCCCGGCCTCCGGCCGGGGCGGACCCGCTCCGCGTGTCCGTGGCCTGACCTTCGGTCAGGCTGGCCCGGGCTTCGCCCGGGCCCGTCGGTCACTCCGCTTCGCTCCACTCCCTCCGGACGGCTGATGCCCGTTCAAGTCGCTGAACTGGATTTTTGGCTGATCTCACTACGGGCTGACTGGGAGGAGGGGTGGGCTCCGGGGGCGTGTGCGGGTCGGCTTCACTCCCGCCAAATTGGTCTAGACCGTGGTCCAGGCCATGTTTCGACCCCGTCGGTGGTCGGAGTGCGCTACCCTGGCAAGGTGAGCAACGGTCCCAGTGTATCAATCCTGGAGCGTCGGATGATCCCGCCGGAAGCAGGGTCCGGACCCGACTCCTTCGGCATTCACCGGACTCTTCGATCGGGAACTGATATTCTGCCGGATATCCGCTTCAATCAGGCTTGTATTTCGGTCGGGCTGGATTCATCGGTCAGCCCGTCGAATGTATCAGTAGGGCACTGTCAGCATTTCCCGTGTGGTCCCGTGTGTGGGCTCGGGAATGGGTGAGGGGAAACGTCTTCGTGAACGTCGTGAAGCCCGGCCTGATGGCCGCTCAGGCAGTCGCCGGCATCTCGCTGCGCGGGCACCAGGAGGAGGCCCTGGAGGCCATCGTGCGGGGCCTCACCCCCCGGCCGGGACGCCCTGCCCCGAACGGGCTGCGGGTGACGGTGCAGATGGCCACCGGGTCCGGGAAGTCGTACGTGGGGGCGGCGGCCGGCCAGAAGCTGGTGCCCCACGGCGTGGTCCTGGTCGTGGTGCCGACCCTGGACCTGCTGGTGCAGATGATCGGTTCCTGGCGGGCGGCCGGGCGCTCCGGGGACATGCACGCCATCTGCTCCCTGGTCGACAGTGAGCTGCCGTCCGGGGTGATGGCGAGCACCAGTGCGCTGAGGATCGGCATGTGGCTGTCCGAGGCCGCGAAGCGCCGCCGGCCGACGACCCTGTTCGCCACCTACACGTCCGTGGGCGCGGTCGAGGATGCCTACCGGTACTGGGCCAAGCGTCAGGGCGAGCTGCTGCCCCCGCTCGGGCTGATGGTCTGCGACGAGGCGCACCGCTCCTCCGGCAGCGTGGAGAAGACCTGGACCGTGGTGCACGACCAGGGCGCCATCCCCGCGGAGCGCCGGCTGTACATGACGGCGACTCCGCGGATCTGGGCGCCGCCCAAGCGCCCGGTCAAGGGGCGCGAGGGTGCCTTGCAGCCGCTGCCGGAGGAACTGGCGGTGTCCATGGACGACGTGCGGATCTACGGCCCGCACGTGTACTCCCTGGGCCTGGCGGAGGCCATCGACCGCAAGCTCTTGGCACCGTTCGAGATCGTGGTGCTGGAGCTGCGCGACCCGCGCGGCGACCGCCAGGGCGCCGAGCAGCAGGGCGTGCCGTGGGGTCCGGGCGTCGGCGAGGAGCAGGACGGCAGCGAGGACGAGGTGCCGGCCGAGCGGATCGCGGCGATCCAGGCCGGGCTGGTCAAGACGATGGTGGAGCGGAACCTCCAGCGGTGCATCACGTTCCACAGCCGCACGATCGAAGTCCGCTATTTCTCGGAGACCCTGAACCAGACGGTCGAGAAACTACACTTCGAGAACCCGCAGAAATACCCACCGGAAATCTGGGCACAATGGCTCTCCGGTGAGCACGAGGTCGACTACCGCAAGGAACTCATCAGGGACTTCGGAAAGGACGAGGAGGACGACGGACTCAAGCACCGGATCTTCAGCAACTGCAAGGTCCTGGGCGAGGGCGTCGATATGCCGAATGCAGATTCGGTACTTCTGCAGGGCCGGGGCAGCATGGTGGATATCGTCCAGGCCATCGGCCGGGCCCTGCGCATGAAGCCCGGCGAGGGAAAGATCGCCAGCCTGGTCGTCCCGGTCTTCCTCAAACCCGGAGAGAATCCCGGGGACATTCTGGAGTCGGACAGCTATTCACCGCTGGTCCGTATTTTGACTGCCCTGAGGTCGCACGACGCCAAGGTGGTGGAAGCCCTCGCGGTGCCGCAGAAGTCCGGCAAGCGGACCACCGGGCGCAGCGCCGAGGCGGCTTTCGCGCCTGGTGAGGGTGGGTCAGGTGGGAGCGGGTCGGGGGCGTTCACGCTGCCGGTGCGGTTCCAGTCGCCGGTGGACGAGAACGTGCTGGCACTGTTCATCGCGTCCCGGGTGCTGGTCGGTGAGACGCAGCTGTGGCGTGAGGGTATCGGTCACGCGCGGCGGTGGTTTGAGGAGACCGGCGGGCTTGATGTTCCTTATTCGGCGCTTGTCGGGGAATCCGGTAATTACCCGCTCGGAAAGTGGCTGTCGGACCGTCGGAGTGAGAATGCAGATGGTGATCTGGCGTCATACCGGGTGGAGATGCTGGACGCGCTCGGCATGATCTGGTCCGTCTCCGACGCCCGCTTCGAGGCCGGCCTCGACTGGGCTCGGGTCTGGGCGAAGGGCCACGGCGGCTCCCTGGCGGCGCCGGCGCGGGCCTCCGTCGGCGGGTACGCGATCGGGACATGGCTCTCCGAGCTGCGGGCCGCGGCGCAGGTACCGGCGGGCGAGCAGGGCGCGCTGTCGCCGGAGCGGCGCCGGGCGCTGGAGGAGATCGACCCGTGGTGGTGCCCGGCGTGGCCGATCACATGGCAGCGGGCGTACTCGGTCGCCAGGTCGTGGTGGCTGGAGTGCGACGGCCGGGCCGACTGGACCGCCCTGCCCGAGTCCACGGTGTTCGAGGGTGAGCAGCTCGGCCGGTGGGTGCTCGCGCAGCGGGCCGGGTGGCCCGGCCTGGAGGACGACCAGCGGGACCTGCTCGCGGCGATCGGCATCGAGGCCGACCTTGAGCTGGTGGCCGCGAAGGAGGCAGCCGAGGCGAAGCCGAAGGTGTCCCGGATGGACAGGTTCGAGCAGGGCCTGATGGCGCTGGCCGCGTTCGTCGAGCGGGAGGGGCACACCCGGGTGCCCCGGGCGCACAAGGAGGTGCTGGAGGCCGTGGAGCGGCCGGACGGGAGCGGGGAGGTGGAAGCCGGCGTGATCGTGTCGCTGGGCGCCTGGGTCAACAACCAGAAGGCCCGCCGGGCAAAGCTGACGCCGGGGCAGCTCGCCCAGCTCGCCGAGCACGGGCTGCAGTGGGCGTAGCGGTGTAGCGCTGCCCGAGGGCGCCGTCGGCCGATTCCGCGAGTTCGCGGGGTCGGCCGGCTGCGTTCTCGGGCCTCTTGCTGTCCGCCGGGCTCTGCGGGCTGCGAAGGGGCGACAGGCGGTGCAACAACAGATGCCCGCCGTGAGTGCCCTCTGGAGGGCCTCGTGAAGTCCATGAACATCGTACGGGCGGTCGCCTGGGTTGCGGCCACTTCCGTGGTGGCGGCCGTGGCCGCTGAGGAGTTCGAGGGCGGCGCCCTGGTGGTGGCGGCCGTGGTGGTGGCCCTGGCCGGGGCCTGGGCGGCCGCGGGGCTGCTGCGGGCGGGGGCCGGGTGGTCGGCGGTCTGCCGGGCCGCTCTGCGGCGTGCGGGGGAGGAGATCGTGGTGAAGTCGGCCGGTCTGCTGGCCGAGCACGCCGTCACCGGGGAGGTCCCGGGGCTGAAGGCGCTGCTGACCGTGGTGGCCGTCGAGGTCCTGGTCGTGCTGCTGGTCCGGGTCCTGCGGCGGTAGGGCGCCGGGCGGGGCGCTGCGGAGCCGACACGGGGATCGGTGGCTCCGCGGCGCCCGCTGCCCGGTGGGTCAGTTCCGCGATATGGCGGTGTACGGGAGCGTGCGCCGGACGCCGGCTACTACCAACAATCCGGGGAGGACCCGATCGAGGGTCGGCCAGCGGCGGTGCGGCGCGGCCGCGGGGGTCCGATCTGGCCGGGCAGGGTCGTTGCCCGGCGGCGGGCGCTGCCCCCGGGCGTGTGCTGCCCCGTTACGGCGAGATTCGCGACTTCGGCCGCGCAGGCCCCGGCTGGGCGGCGAGACTCTCGGCATGGACGACAAGACCGTGGGCCTGGACGAGAAGACCGTGAGCGACGCCCTGGAGGGCACGTTGCCGTGGCTGGTGCCGTCCGGCCTGGCCGCCGAGGCGCTGGCGAAGCTGGACCGGCCGCTGCTGGCCTGGATCCAGGACCCGGAATACAACGAGTTCGACTCCGCCGGCTTCTACGCCGACCACCGCGAGCGCGGCGACAAGCTGTCGAAGCTGGAGAAGCGGATCGCCACGCTGCCGGTGCGCCAGTCCTGGCGGATGGAACGGGTCTGGACCCCGGACGAGGAGAGCAGCGAGGCGTACGACGCGGCGTACGAGAAGGCGTCGGTGACGATCGACGAACAGCCGCTGCACCCGAGGGACCTGGACGCCTACGCGACGATCGCCTACGAGGTCGCCGGCCTCCACCAGAACGACGAGGATGAGGACGGCTTCGACGACGAGGACCAGGACGTGCCCGGCGACCTGGACCTCGCCTTGGAATGGGCCCGCGCCGGGGTCTGCGTGCTGCAGCAGTCCCTGCCCTGGCCGTTTCGCGACGTCCTGCTCTACAGCGAGCTCGACAACCGCCCCGCTCACCGGATCCTGTTCGCCTACGCCGACCTGCTGCGCCGGCGGGATCCGGAGGCGGCCGCGGTGTGGTTTACGGCGCTGGTCTACCTCAACCCGAACGACAACGTCGGCGCCCGGTTCATCGCCCCGGACGGTCCTCGGGACTCCCGGTTCTGAGAGTACGGAAGGCCGCCACCCTGCCGGGTGGCGGCCTTCAGCATTCCTGCGTGGCCTGTGGTTGACCGTCCTGCCCGCTGGTCAGCTCAGGGTTGCGTTGATCGCCTCGAAGAGTCGCTCGAACCGGCTGAGGGTCGTCTCGCTGAGACCTGCCAGGAGCGTGGTTCGCTGCCGGAGGAGGATCTCGGCGGGGCGTCCGTGATCGGTGAACTGCTGACCGGTGGCGCGAGTGATGCGGGAGATGATGCGATCCGCTCCGTTGAGTTCGGCGACTTTCAGGTGGGTGCCGAAGGCGGCGTTGTAGAGCTTGAGGTAGTCGCCGGGGCTGAACAGGTCCTCGATGTCGCTGGGGGCGATGCCGTCGGTGAACATGTCGGTCAGCAGCAGGCGCTTCTTCGACAGGACACCGCGGTCTGCCAGGTTCTTGAGCTTGGTGACACCTGCGGGGCTGCCGTCGATGAGGACGGTGACCTGGAGAGCGCGGCCGACGAGTGCGACGAAGGCGGGGATGTTGGTGGCGCCGCCGGCCGGAAGGATGCGCCAGCGGGTATCCAGGTGGGTTCGTCCCAGCTCCTTGAGGTGCTCGCTGAGCAGGGTGAGGTAGGTGAAGTCGCTGGTGCCCTCGACCAGGAGGTTGTCGGGGCCGACGAACAGGCTCTGGGCGATGTCGTAGCCGAGGGCCGCTTCGAGGGGGAAGAGGGAGTCTCCGGTGACGGCGAGGGCTTCGTCGGTGACGACGGCGCCCTCGGTGGGGCCGCGGTCCTCGACAATCCGTACGCGGTCGAGGTGGGCGACGTCGACCATGAAGGGCGAGTGGGTGGTGTAGATGACCTGGGCGTGGGGGGCGAGGCGCTCCTCGATGAAGCGCAGGAAGTCGGCCTGGGCTTTGCCGTGGAGGGTCAGCGCCGGTTCGTCGAGGAGGACCACCACGCCGTGCGGGTAGTCCTCGAACTCGGAGAAGGCGGCCAGGAAACTGAAGAACCACTGGAATCCGCTGGAGCGCTGTCCGAAGTTGTTGGTGAACCCGTGCCGGCGGTCCTTGACGCGCACGTCGAGGTATCGGGCGACGGCCGTCTGCCCGTTGTGGGTGTTCTGGGTGGTCTTGTCGATGTCGATCTCGACGGACAGGTCCGGGTTCTGGGTCCAGTACTCGAAGACCTCTTCGGTGAGCTGGTTGCTGACCGCTTCCAGTTCGGCCTTGCGCTCCTCGAAGTCCTCCTCGGTCAGCGCTCCCTGGTGGGTGTCGGCGAGCCGTAGCAGGGCGCGGGCTGTCTGCAGGCCGGTAGCTCCGGGCTGGTCTCCGCCTCCGAGTTCCTGGAGGTTGATTCGGCCGGGCAGGGTCTGGTAGTCCCCGAAGTAGAAGAACTTGGGCAGGCGATCCGTCAGGATCTGCACCGCCCGTCCCCAGGCGTTGCCCTTGCCTGCGAGCCGGGCGCGAGCGGTTGCAGCAACGGCCTGCGCCTGCTCGACCGTGAACTGTGCATCGTCCTCCGGCTGGAGGGAGGCCGCCTTGTCGGCCATGTCGTCAAGGTCCATGAGGCCGGCGACCTCGTCGCGCAGTGCCTGCGGAGCGCCTTCGTCGTCCAGGACATTGCGGCAGGCGGCGGCCTCGTCGATGTCAAGTGTGACGCTGCTGCGTCCCTCGTAGTTGACGCTCATCTGAAACGTCCGTCCGGTGAGCACCCCGGCCCCCAGCACCTCCTCGACGGCTTTGAGATCTCCGTCGCTCAGCTCGAATACGCAGCTGATGGGGCGAACTGTGTCCAGGTCTGTCACCTTGCGGTCCCTAACGAGCCGCCAGCGGGGGTAGTGCTTTCCGACCTCGAAAGTGTCCTCGGGGTAGACCGGGTTGAACCGGTACAACGCCGACAGCAGGGCTGTCTTCCCGCTCTCGTTCTTGCCGACGAAGCAGGTGACATCGGGTTCGATGGCCACCGCCCCGCTGTCGACGATGTTGCGGAAGAGACGCGCATGGACACTTGTGAGCTGCATCACACCAGTGTGGCGAATTGTCAGATCTGTGACTAGTGATTTTGGCATTCCACCTGGAGGTAGCGACCCCGCAGTTCGTCGCGGCCGTCAGAGGTCATGCACGCCCTCCAGTCGGCTCGACGGCTCAATGCCCCGGCGCGACCGTCCGCGCTCACCGACGATTGCGGCGCCAGGAGCCGGTTCACCCGGGGGGCGCAGCAGAGGCCCGGCCGGGCGCCCGGGGTGGTGGTCGCCCGGGGTGGTGGTCGCCCGGGGTGGCGGTCGGCGTCGGCGCCGGGTGAAGGAGGACGGCCGGGCGCAGGCTCCACGGGGTGTGCAGGACCCAGGCGACGCCGTAGGCGCCGGGGCTCCAGCGAACGCGGCCGGCCCAGCCAAGCGGCAGGCGCCGCCAGGCGCTCAAAATGCCCGGTCGCCAGTAGCCGTTCACCCGCACCTCCACGACCCGCCACAGCGGCGGCCCGTAGTCCGGCACACCCGCCACCGCCACGTCCGGGAGCAGCCGGGCGGCCAGGTGCGGGGCGTAGCCGGGCAGCGGGGGGATCGGACGAGGACGGGACGACACCCCCCATTGTCGAACACTTGTACGATCTGGGCCACATTCGGCCTGCCCACGGGCCCGTCGGCTGGGTGGTGTGCCGGAACGCGATAGCTGGCATCTGCTGGCGGCAACTGTCACCGTCGGGGCTGCGACCGAACTGCGCCAACGTGAAGTGGCAGGTCGGCGCCCTCGTCTCCGGGATCCGGCGTGACAACAAGCGTGAGAACTACGTGCTGGTGACAGGTAGCACGAGCAGACGGTGACAACTACCCCGATCCGTTCCACCGTTTCACCCAGGTCGGCTGACGCACCCAGTGACAACTACCGCAGTCCGGCACAGGTGGGGCGGCCGGGCTGTGTACGCGCCCGGCCGCCCCGAGGCGGCGACGCCGCGCGGTCCCGGAGCACGGGGGGTGTACGTGCCGGACGGTGCGCAGCGGCGCAGCCGCACGCCCTGGTCGGGGCGCTCGGCCGGTTCAACGACCGCGGCCGCCGGGGGGCACGGCCGGCTCCGAGGCGGACACCAGGGTCGGCTTCCTGGTGGCGGAGAAGCGGGGTGCTGTCGCCGGGGCTGCCAATGTGGAACCGCAGCTGGAGTGCGTAGGGGCCGCCGCCCTTCAGCTGGACCTCGGCGGTGGGGGCGGCGGCCCGTTCGGTGAAGCCGTGCGACGGGCGGAGGGTTTGGCCGTGTGCTTGTCCAGCGTCTGCCAACGGTGGCGGGCGCCTTGGCGGGTCGTCCCCCAGACCTTGGCGAGGTCGGCGTAGGTGGCGCCGTTCTCCAACGCGGTGGCGGTGTAAAGATGCAGAAGGGTCTCCATCGCCTCTTGTGTCCGGCGGTGAGCGGCCAGCAGGTCCAGGGCCGCGTCCTTCGACCATTCCTGGTCCCCGCCGCGCCCCATCTCCCGGATCAGGTTGAGGGAGACATAGCCATGGCCGGAGTTTTCGGCGGCCCGGCTGCGGACGAGCCAGTGCGTCCGCTCGACAAATTCCCTCCATGACGTCACGCGACAAGTTTACTTGTCGCACCGTCAGAGCCCGCTACCCCGGCTGACCTGCGTCTTCAGGAGAGGGGGTTGCGAAGCCGCCCGAAGTGAACCAAGATTTTCCGCAGATCTCCCCTGCCCGGAAACAGGCAGACCCGGCATCTCACCGGACGGGGAACTGGCAGGCGATGGACTCCACAGTCCCTCGCCTTTTTTCATGCCCTCCTTCAGGCGGCCCGCCCCTTCCAGGGCCGTCGCCTGCCGGAGAGGAAGTCGCAGCGGCGTCCTGAGCCGCCGTCACCCCAGGCCCTGCCCCTCCCGGGCGGGGCCTTCTTCATGCCCGCACCCAGCGGCCACACCGAGAGGATCTCCATGCCCAACAACCCGGACTTCGGCAACGACACCGACGCGGCATCCATCTACGCCTTCCTGCTCGGGCGCAGCCCAGCTCCCGAGCCGGGCCAGGCACCGACGCCTGCCTGCATGCCGCAGAGCCGCCCCGCCACCACGGCAGCCGACATCGCCCGCCGCGAAGGCCTCGACCTCGACCTCTCGACGGTGCGACCGTCGCCCCGGCGGCAGACCACGCGGCCGTCCGCGTCGCGCGCCCCTGGCAAGCACGAGCGCTCCCGAAGCCGCCGGCCCCAGCCGTCCGTCGAAGACCTGGTGGTGCGCACCGTGCAGGGCTGCGCGCCGGGCCTGCCGCGGGCCAAGGCCCTGGACCTGGCGCGGCAGTGGATCCGCTCCGGGTGCTCGCTGCTGGAACTGGAGGGGTGGATCGCCGCGCTCGGGCTGCACTCGGCGTACGCCGCGGCCCGGTGCCTGCAACTGGGACTGTCCCTGGGTTCTCTGGATGTCGTGGTCGACGGCATGCACGTACGCCGTCGCCTGCGCGGCGGGGAGAGCGTCGACAGTGTGCTCGCCCTTGCCGTCGTCCACGACGTCGACCTGTTCTCCACGGGAACCGAGCAATGAGGACCGCCGGCCCCGTTCAAGGCCCGGCTCCGACGATCCCGGCGCCACCCGGCAACCGGCGTCGACCCACACGGCCCCGACCACCGCACCGGTGATCGGGGCCGACTGCTGTCCGCCGCGCTCCTTGATCCTTCACCTGTCGATGCGGGACCCGCACCCAGTAGGAATCTCTGGTACGCCAACGAGGTAGCACTTAATTGATTTGAACGGTCGTACCTTACGGTGCTACTTTCACCGCATGGCCAAAGTTTCCGTCTCCATCCCGGATGATCTGCTCGCGCGCGCCCAGGCCCTTCACGAGGGGGACAACGTGAGCCAGCTCGTGCAGAGGGGGCTTGCCCTGCTCGCGCCCAAGGAGAAGCCGTACCGTCCGGACTGGGCCGCAGAGGAACTGGCGGCCGCCGCAGGCCGGCTGCGGGAGGCAGCCCGAGCCGACTACGAGGACGGGTTCAGGGCCGGATACGAACTCGCCAAGACCGCTCCCTGGGACTGGGTGCTCTGGCTCGCCAACGAGAAGTTCAGCCTGCGCACGGTGCTGGGCGTCCAACGGTCTGCCGAGTTCGAGGGCAACCCCTGGGCCGATGAGGAGATGCTGCGGGCTTGTCGGTCGTCCGAGGGCTGGCCGTCGGAGTGGTTCACCACGCTGGGAAGAGTCTTCAACGCGGAGACAGCCCCTCCCAGGCTTGAAGAGTCCGCGCCCCGCAGTGACCAGTTCTTCGCCGGGGCGGAGCAAGCGTTTCGAGACGTGTGGGCCTACGTCAACCAGCCCCCTGGCTCATGATCGAGCCGCACCAACGGCACCTGCTCGTCCCGTGACAGGCCTCCACGTCTGGCCGAAGGTCGAACAGGGCTGACAAGCCACACGCAGGGATCGAACGAACGGACCGGGGAGTGTCGTGGGGGAGGGGGAGGCCGTGCCGGCGATGCTGTCCAACGAGGAGAGCCGGGAGGTTCTGGGACAGATCATCGTCGCGGCCGGGATGGAGGGTGCCGTCCGGCAGGGGCAGCCGGTGGTGGTGTTCGTGGCCGGGCAGCCCGGCAGCGGGAAGACTGAGCTTGGGGACCTTGTGCAGGCCTCTCTCGGTGCGCGCGGCGGGGTGGTGCGCATCGGCAGCGACTTGTACAAGAGCGCGCACCCCCTCTATGCCGCTTTCCTGGCGGAGGATCCCCGCACCGCCGGGGTGAAGGTCCGTCCCGACACCCGCCGCTGGCAGGCCGCCGTGGAGGCGCACGCCCGGGACAGTGGCTTGGACGCGGTCGTCGAGACGGCCCTGAGCGACCCGGATGAGGCCCGGGCGGCGGCGGGTGACTGGCGGCGGGCCGGCTACCGGATCGAGGTGGCGGTGCTGGCCGTCGCCGAGGCGTGGAGTCAGCTCGGCGTGCTGGACCGCTACCTGGAGCAGGCCCACGCGGCTGGCGGCCGGTACGTGTCGTGGGAGAACCACGATGCCTGCGCCGCCGCTCTGGCCGCCACCGTCGCCGTCGTCGAGTCCGAGCAGCTTGCCGACCGGGTCACGGTCCTGCGGCGTGGCGCCGAGGTGCTCTATGCCAACGATCTCCTGCCCGGTGGGGGCTGGCTGCGTCCGATCGGCGCGGCCGTCGCCCTCGCCGCTGAGCACACGCGCTGGTGGAACGCTCGGGAGAGCGCGCAGTTCCGGCTCCAGCTGGCCGCGGCCGATCGCCGCTGCCACGCCGAGCTGCTCCCGGCCGACCGGGCCCTGGCGGTGCGCCGCGACGCCGAGCGGGCCTTCGCCCTCGCCGAACCTGTGCGCCGGACCGCGCAGCGGCGCCGCGAGCCGCCCGGCGTCGACTACCACCGTCTCAGCGCCGCCGAGCACCGCTGGATCTTCGAGAACCTGATCGTCCCCGACCTCGGGACCATCGTCGCGCGCGAGAGACCGGTGGCGGTGTTCGTCATGGGCCAGCCCGGCGCCGGCAAGAGCGACGTCACCAGTACCGTGAGGAAGAGCATGCGGGCGGGCGCCAGCCACCTGGTGGGTGACGAGTTCAAGGCCGCCCACCCCGACTACCGCCAGTTGCTGCTGAACGACCCCCGCGGCGCCGGCGCGGCGATCCGCGCGGACTACCGAGCCTGGTTCACCGCCGCCGAGGCCCTCGTACGTGAGCAGCGCGGTGACGTGGTCATCGAGATGGCGCCCGGCAGCGCGGAGGACCTGCTGCACAGCGCCGCCGCGTTCCACCGGGCCGGGTACCGCGTCGAGCTGGTGGTCCTGGCCGTACGCGGGGCGGACAGCCGGCAGGCCACCGCGCTGCGCTACGCCAAGGCGCAGCAGCGCGGGGTGCCCGCCCGGTTCACGTCGGCCGCCGGGCACGACGTGTGCTTTAGGGCAGTGGCCGAGGCGCTGCAGGCGGCGCAAGGGAGCGCGGTGGTGGACTCGGTGATGGTGGTCGGCCGGGACGGGCTGGCCGTGGTCGACCCGGCCGGGGGTGGCGATTCGGACGCGGCCCGGGCGTTGGCGGCCGAGCGGGCTCGCCCCTACACGGAGGAGGAGGCCTGCCGGTTTTTGGACATTCAGCGGGCGCTGCGCGCGGCGCTGCCTCAGCACCGGGACGAGTTGGAGGAGATCACGGCGCTGGGCCGGGCGCTGATGCCCGTCGGCGTGCGGCCGGGGTCGCGCACACCCGCGCGCAGCGGGCCGCGCGCTTTGCCGGCGGCCGAGGTGGCCGGGGGTTAGGCCGTCAGGTCCCGCAGTTGGGCGGTGTAGGCGTCCGCGATCTGCTCCGCTTCCTGGGGGGTCGGCCGTCTTCGTCAGCTCCAGGTCGTTGCGCGCGGCGCGGCGCGCGGACATCAGCTCCTCGACCCGGGCCGGATCAGGCACGGGTCGCCGTTGCTCCAGGAGGAGCTGCTCCGTGTACCAGGCCATCACGCCCAGCACCGCGTCCGAGGCGCTCTGCCTGGCGCTTCCGTACCCCGCGAGGCCGGAGTGGTCGGGGGAGTCCGGCGGCTGATGATGGTCGGACACGGGCTCCCCTTTCCTCACAGACGAATGCATCGCAATTCCTATTGCGCGCGCAATAGGAATGTTGACACACGCTTGCGGCCGTGTGTAAGCCAGCTCCTCCTCCGGCCTTCCTGCAGGCCAGGGGACGTGGCGCCGATGTCCGGCTTCGGCGAAGGTGCCGCCCGCGATACCGTCCGGGCATAGGTTGGTGACAGGCGATCAACAGCATGGGGGAATGTCATGGCAGGCCGTGACCTGAGGGCGCTGTTCAGCTCGAACGACCGTCAGCTGGCCGCGGACGAAGCCTTCACCAACCGGCAGGGCCAGTGGCAGGCGGTCGCGACCGCGCTCACCGAGCACCTGCAGCGCGTGGCCGGTCCCGGCTTCGACGTCGAGGACCTCGAAGCGCCACGCCGCAACGTCATCACCTTCTACGGCGTCGGCGGCATCGGCAAGACGACGCTGTCGCGCAAGCTGGAGGCCGCCCTCGCCGACGCCGGACAGCGGCCCGCCCAGTGGGGCGCACCCGTATGGCCCGAGAGCCGGATCCTGCCGGTGCGCATCGACCTCGCCCGCTCCGCCGGCACCGACTTCGAACGCATCGTCCTCACCATCCGCCTCGCCCTCGCCGACCTCGGCCGGCCCCTGCCCGCCTTCGACATCGCGCTGCGCCGCTACTGGGAGCACCAGCACCCCGGCGAGAGCCTGGAGGAGTACCTGCGGCGCAGCTCGCTGGCGAGCCGGTTCGGCAAGGCGCTGCCGCAGCAGATGCAGTCCGCGCTCGGCGACGTGGCCCAGGCGTTGCTGCTGCCCGGCACCGTGGGCGGCGCGGTGGGTCAGGTGACCGGCACGCTGGTGCGGGCGCTGCGCGAGCGCCGGCAGTCCGTACGGGCGCTGGCCGGGTGCGTGCGGCTGGCCGACCTGCTGGAGGCGGAGGCGGACCTGGACGCCCTGTCCTACTACCCGCACCTGCTCGCATGGGAGCTCGCCCAGCTCCCCGTCGGCAAGCGGGTGACCCCGGTGATCCTGCTGGACACCTTCGAGGACACTGGCGACCGCACCCACCGCGACCTGGAGCGTCTGATCCAGCGCGTGGTGTGGCTGATGCCGAACGCGTTGTTCGTGATCACCGGCCGCAGCCGTCTGCAGTGGGCGGACGACGCCCTGCAGGGCCAGCTGGACTTCACAGGCCCCGCCGCCTGGCCCGACCTCGCCGCCGCTGCCGTGCCGCACCCCCGCCCCGGCGCCGTGCCGGCCGCGCCCGGCGCCGGCGGTGGCGGTGGCGGTGGCGGTGGCGGTGGGCAGGTGCTGATCGGGGACTTCAGCCCCGAGGACTGCGACGACTACCTCGCCCGCCGCCTGATGCGCGACGGCCAGGCCCTCATCCCACCCGAGCTGCGCGCCGTCATCACCGCCCGCTCGCACGGCCTGCCGCTGTTCCTGGACCTCTCGGTGATGCGCTTCCTGGAACTGCGCCGCACCGGCCGCACCCCCGAGCCGGCCGACTTCGACCACGACTTCCCCGCCCTCATCGCCCGCACCCTGCAGGACCTCACCGCGGAGGAGCGCCACGTCCTGCGCTCCGTCACCCTCCTGGACGCCTTCGACATCCCCCTCGCCACCCGGGCCGCCGGCCTCACCCACGACGCGGCCGCCCAGCGGCTGACCGAGCGGCCGTTCATCGGCGAGAACACCTTCGGCCTGTGGCCCTTCCACCTCCACGCCCTCATCCGCTCCACCATCCGCGGCGCCGACGACCAGGCCGACGACCGCTGGTCGCAGCGCGACTGGCGCCGCGCGGCCGAACGGGCCTTCGCCGGCCTCGGCGAGCAATGGACCTCCAGCACCCTGCAGGACCGGATGCTGCTCGTCGGCTGCCTGCGCCAGGGCCTGCGCCTGGCCCGCGACTTCCGCCTCAACCTCGGCTGGCTCTCCGAGGCGACCTGGCGCTACATCGGCGACTCCGTGTGGGAACCCCTCGCCCCACCCTCACCCACCGACCCGGACGCCTCCGCGCTGCGGACCCCGGCCGACGCGCTGGTCGAGACGCTCAGCGCCCTGGCCCGCCGCCAGCACGAACACCGTGAGCGCACCGCGCAGCGCCTGGGCGCCGTCGTCGACACTCACCTGCTGCCCCCGGACCTGCACGACATGGCCGTCTACTACCTCGCAAAGGCGCAACGCGACCTCGGCCAAAGCGACGCCTCCCGCCGGGGCATGCAGCACGTCGCCGCCGGCCAGGGCCGGCTCGCACCCGCCGCCCGCCGCGGGCTCGCCCACCTCGCGCGCCTCGCCGGCGACTTCCCCACCGCCCTGAGCACCGCCCTCACCCTCGGCTGGGCCGGGCGCCACCACCGTGTGGAGGGCGACGTGTGGTGGGTCCAGGGCGCGATGGACCGCGCCGCGGCCTCCTACGAGAACGCCCGCGCCGAGGCCGAGCAGCACAACGTCGCCGGGGAGCGCGCCACCGCCCAGGCCCAGCGTGCCTTCGCCCTCGCCTTCACCAACCCACGGCAGGCCGACGACGAGCTCCACCTCGCCGAGCAGCTCCTCACCGGCCTCGACCTGCGCGCCACCACCCTCACCACCCGCATCGCCGCCCTCATCCGCGACGCCGGCGGGTCGGGCGACATCGGGCAACGCGCCCAGGCCCTGCGCGCCGAGACCGCCACCGCCGGGATCGTCGCAGCCCGGACCACCCTGGAGCTGGCCCTCGCCTTCCACCATGCCGTCCAGGGCGACGAGGAGCAGCTGGCAGCCACGGTGGGGCGGCTGCGGGAACTGAGCGGGGACGGGGACTACGCCTACTACGTCGACATCGCCCACTTCATGGCCGACCTCCCCCTCCCCGAGTCCTCCCCCGCCCGCTGGATCGACGGCGAGGACACCACCCGCCAGCGGTGGCGGAGCCTGGTCACCGACCGGCGCGAACACCTGCGCACCGCATAGCGCAGCACGCGGCGCAGCCAGATGGGCGGACGGACCGCCGGGGCGTGGATGGCGGCAAAGTGGGCGGCGACCGGACCCGGGCCGGCGAACGACTGGCCCGTGGTGCCCGCCGGGCCCGGGCACGCGAACCTCGGGACCCTCTCCCGGCAGCTCGCGCGGCGTCCGCCTCGCCCGGCGGACGCGCTGTACCCCTGTGGTGCTCCAGCCTACGACCGCCCCGGCGCCGCCATGGAGGCCGGCCGAAACGAGGGCAGGGCATCAATGCGGCAGTCGTCCGTCCGAGGGATCGGGGCTTGGGCGGCGCAGGCCCGGGGGCGCCGGGCGCGGATGCGGCACCGTCCTGCGGACGACCGCCCGGGGGGCTGTGCGCGGCGTCCGCAGGACGGGATGAGTGTGCGCCGCAGTGGGCGTACACGGCGTTCAACGACCCCGTGGCATCACGGTCACGGCCGCACTCAGCGCAGGACGACATGACCAGGTAGGGCCGGGAGGGGCGGACGGTCCGCTACCCCGCGTCGGCCGGCTCCGGGGTCGGCTCGGTGGCGTGGAACAGCGCGGTGTCGGTCGCGGCCCAGCAGCCCTCCGCCAGTGCCTGGACCATCGTCGGATGCCGGCGTACGGCCAGGACGGCCGCGTCGCGTGCCGCGCGGAGCTCGGTGAGTCGCTCGCGCTGCTCCGGCTCCCACCGGGCGCGCACGTCCGTCTGCTCGGGGTCGGGGTACTGCTCCCGGCGCAGGGCCTCGATCTGGGCGACGTAGGCGTTGAGCTCGGCCCAGGCGCCGTCGCGGGCACGGCGCAGGTCCAGCAGGTCGGCGGGGATGGGCAGAGCGTCGGGCATGGGCTGATCCTCCTAGGTTCGGTGCGGGCCCGGCCCGCGGCGCGCAGCGGCCGTTCGGGTCGAGTCGCCCGGGGCGGGAGCGGGACGAGCCGCCGGGGCGGCGCTCCGGCGGCCGGCCGGGACGGCGGCCTGAGGTGGCGCGGGGTGGAGGAGGACGGCCGGGCGCAGGCTCCACGGGGTGTGGAGGACCCAGGCGGCGCCGTAGGCCCCGGGGGACCAGCGGACGTGACCGGCCCAGCCCAGCGGCAAGCGCCGCCAGGCACTCAGCACCCCCGGTCTCCAGTAGCCGTTCACCCGCACCTCCACCATCCGCCACACCGGCGGCCCGTGGTCCGGCACCCCCGCCACCGCCACGTCCGGCAGCAACCGGGCGGCCAGATGCGGCGCGTAGCCCGCCGGCGGCGGGATCGGGCGAGGACGGGACGACACCCCCCATCATCGAACATTTGTACGAAGATGGGCAAGCTCCGCGGTCTCGGCGCCACCACGGCGCGCACGCCCTCAGACCGCACAGTCGTACCGTTGAGCAGGGACGATGCGCCAGGTGGAGGTGATCGCCGTGGAACAGAACACCAAGGCCGGACCAGTGCCGTTCATGGTCTGCGCCGAGTGCGCGCAGCCCGCGCCCTGGAACCCCACGACCTTCTGCAGCTGGTCCTGCTACGACGCCCGGCCCCGCGACCCGCAGTCCGCACCGCTCGTCCTGTCGTACTTCTTCGGCCTCGGCCCGCCCACCTCGATCCGCCACAACCCCAACCCCTGACCGACCGCCGCCCGCCCCTGCCACCAGGGCGCAGCGATCCGGTTTACCAGCTCCATCCGGACGGCCACGGTGCAGCTGATGCTGTCGGCCCAGGTCTGCGCCCGCACGTGGGTGACCGGCCGCAGGAAACGGCGGACGGCCCCGGCGTGTCCTCCCAGCTCACAGGGCGGAACAGGGCTGGCGTGCAGCGGCCCAGGGTGGCACAACTGGAGAGGAGGGGGTCCCGTCCGGTGTCCCGTTGGAGAGGAGCACGTCATGGCGCGTCCGATCTGGAGCGGGATCCTGAGCTTCGGCCTGGTGTCGGTGCCGGTGTCGCTGTACGCGGCGACCGAGAGCCACACCGTCTCGTTCCGGCAGATCCAGCGCGGAACCTCCGACCGGGTGCGCAACAAGCGGGTGAACGAGCGTACCGGGGAGGAGGTCGCCTTCGGCGACATCGTGAAGGGCTTCGAGCTGGCCGAGGGCGAGTACGTCGTCGTCGAGCCGGACGAGCTGGACCGGATCTCCCCCGGGCGCTCGAAGACGATCGAGATCACCGGGTTCGTCGACCTGGAGCAGGTCGAGCCGATCTACTTCGACACCACCTACTACCTCGGGCCCAAGGGCAAGGAGTACGGCAAGGTCTACACCCTGCTGCAGCGCGCGCTGGAGCGGGCGAACCGGGCCGGGATCGCGATGTTCTCCATGCGCGGCAAGGAGTACCTCACCGCGGTCCGTTCCGAGAACGGCATCCTCACCGCCCACACCATGCACTTCGCCGACGAGGTCCGGGATCCCCACTCGGAGATCTCCACCCTCCCCGCGGCGGGCAGCGACACCGCCGAGGTCTCCGACCGGGAGCTGGCCATGGCCGAGCAGCTCGTCGACATGCTCGCCGTCGAGTGGAAGCCGGAGGACTACCGCGACACCTTCGAGGAGAAGGTGCACGAGCTGATCGCCGCCAAGCAGGCCGGCCAGGAGGTCACCGCCCCCGAGGCGGCGCCGACGCCGAGCAACGTGCTCGACCTGATGGACATCCTCGGCCGCAGCCTGGAGAGCGCCAAGACCGCCGGCAGCGGCAGTGCGGCCAAGGCCGACGATGCCAAGGCGGCCGCCGCGGTCGGCGCGAAGAGCGCGGCCGCGAAGGCGAAGAGCCGCGCGGCGGGAGCCGGGAACAAGGCCGACGCCGCGGCCGGCCGCGCCTCCGCCGGGCACCGGCCGAAAGACACCGGGGCCAAGAAGAGCACCTCAACCCGGACGATGCGGCCGGCGACCAGCGCCACCGGCAAGAAGACCGGCACCGCGGCCAGCCGCCGCAAGGAGGACCTGTCCGGGCTCACGAAGGCCGAGCTGTACAAGAAGGCCACCGCCGCCCACCTCCCCCACCGCTCCACCATGACCCGCGACCAACTCCAGACCGCCCTGGAGAAGACCGGCCACGGCCGGCACCTTCGCAGCGCCTCATGACAGCCGGCCGGGCCCGAGCAACTTTGCCTGCCCCGGTCCGGCCACGCTGCGACGCCGTGACCGTCACGGGGGTGGGCGGGTTGAAAGGGCATGACGAAAGAGGACCCTCACCCCGACCGCGGCACCCTCCCGCCGGCCCGCACCGCGACCGCCCTCGCGGAGCGGTCGCAGGACCAGGAACTGCAGCTGATGGTGCGTCGGGCGGCGGCGTGCGGGGAGCTGGCCGAGGAGTGGCTGCGAACCCTGGGCGGGCGGCGACCGTGGACGGAGACGGGCGCGGTCCTCGCTGACATGGCGCACGCCGTCGGCGAGATCCTGGGCCGGTACGCCCTCACGGACCTGCCCGCCGACCAGGACGAGACAGACAGGCTGAACAGGCGCCTGGACCTGTACTTCAGCCCCGCCGGCTGCCTCCTCGCACCCCTCACCGACCGCTCCGAGCCCATGACCGACCCCGAGCTTGCCACCGTGCTGCTGCTGACCGGCTGCGCGCGCACCGCACTCGCCATGACCACCATCGCCTGGGAGCGGGACCTGCCCGCCCTGCTCACGGTCATGGAATTCGCCCTCGACCAGGCCGGCCCGGCCGCCGGGTGCGCTGATGGCGAATGACCTGGTCGGCCCGCCACGCACATCGCGGGAGAATCACCCGGTGACCAGCAACAGCGCCTCCCGGCCCGGCCAACGCGGCCTGACCGCCCTCATCCCCCAACGCCCCGACGACTCCAGCCCCGGCCAGCGCGCCGCCGCCCAGATGCTGGCCCTGCGCGAAGTCACCCTGCCCGCCGCCGTCATCGCGGCCGCCGCCGAACTCCTCGCCGAAAAACTCGACCACGAAAGCGACCCCGTCACCCGCAAAGCCACCGCCGCCGTCCTCGCCCGCCTCCACGACGCCGTCGACCACGTCAGCCCCCACCCAAACCACCGACGCTGACCGCCCCGGCGCACGGGGGGCGGCTCACGACCCGGCCGCGCGGGCAACAACGTCCGTTTGGAGACTCCTGCCCTTTTCGTCGCAGGTGGACCACTGTGGCGAATGGGTCATCGCCTCGGCAACGGTCTGTCCCACCGGGCCGATCTCCAGCCAGGTGTCCTGTCTCATCCAATCGAGGCGTCTACTGAGCGATCCTTCGCTTTGCTGGCTCCGCCCATCATTCAGCCGTCCGAATGTTCGCAGCGCAGGTACTCAGAGCGGGACTGGAGGATGTCCAGGGCCTCGTGGATCGAGCAGCCGAGGTGATCTCGGAACAGCTTGATGCCCTCGATGTTCCTGCCGCTGAGGATCTCCTCGTCCGCGAAGGAGAGCGGCCCGGCCGTCCAGGGAGCGGACGCGGGATCCCCACCGGGCCAGTCGACGTCGGTCAGAGTAGCGAGCAGGCGGCCGTCCGAGAGCTCCACCGCCACGTCCATGCCGCGGGCCGCCGCCTCCGTGAAGGCAACGGGTGCAGTGTGGTCCAGGAGGAAGACGAAGTGCTGGGCTATACGCTGCCGCCACTCATCGAGCTCGCCGTCGCCGTCCAGGCGCAGGTTGGAGTTCCAGGCCGCCTGGGCGAGAACCGATACGAACAGCCCGAGGAAGTCCGACTTCAGCAGGTCGTCCGCGTGCTCGATCAGAATCGCGAGGTCCTGGTTCCCGTGACCGGGACCGTGCCAGTCGTGGAGGCAGTCCACGAGCGCATCCCAGTTGTGGCCGAAGTAGCCGAGGAACGACAGCTCCCGGGCGAAGGTGCGAAAGACGGACGCCGGATCCCGCATTTCCCGACCGTCCAGCCGCAGGACCAGACCGTTTCGCTGCACAAGCGAGGCCGTTTCCGACGCCAGCCATGGATCGGCCGAGGAGATGAACACGACCCATGGGGAGCGGCGTTCCGTCAGGGTGGGCTTCGTCATCATGGGCGAGATCCTTGCACGGCACTTGCTCAGAGCCCGAGTGATTAGCGGAGGGCAGATCGTTCTCAACGAACATAGTCCGCCCAGGTCAGCAGGCCACCGATGACCATCTTCAATGAGAACGGACATCAGGATCAGCGGGTCCCGGGGTGTGGCCGAGTGTCCGCCGACCTGGACGGCACCTGGTTCGCCATCGGCACCGTGCTCGCTTCCTTCCTGGCGCTGGTAGCGATCGCCGTGACGATCGGGCTGGCCAACCGGGAGCGCCGGGCCGCCGCCGCCCTGCGGCTGGCCGACCCGGCGCAAGCGACCACGGACCGAGAGCCGAGGCCGATCAGCGCGCTGAAGGAGCAACTCCTGGCCCGGCCGGAACGTACTGCGGAGCGGGTGGCCTGGCTGCTCTGCTCTGCCGCAGGACGGCTGGAAGCTCGCGCACGACCTGGCGGCACTGGAGGGGATCCGCAGGGAGACCGCGCAGGGTGCCAAGGCCGACCACTGGGAATGAGTCTGCTGCAGCCACCCGGGGTGTGTACCTTCCGCCGAACGTGGATGAGGCGAACGGGCAGGTTTCTTTGGCAGATTGACTGCGAAGGCTGACCACTCTGCACCACAATCAGTGCCGTGACCCTTGCGGACAGTGGCATGTTGCCCAGTGCCGGATCGAGCTGCGCTGCGGGATGAAGCCACGGATTTTCATCAGCCATGGCGCTGGCAGAGATCCGGAGGTCCAGCACGTCTTGGACATCCTTCTCCCGGCGTTGAGAGAACTCGGCTACGACGTGTTTGTCGATTCGGAGCGCCTCAGGGTCGGTGACGACTGGAACAGGCAGCTGTACAAGGAGATGTACCGCTGCGATGCCGCGGTCGTCCTGCTCGGCCCGAACACCGTCGGTATGGACAGCAGCGGACCGTCGGAGTGGGTCCGCAGGGAATCCGAGGTCCTGGTGGGCCGGCACAAAGCCGGCGGACTGCGAGCCGTCTTCCCTGGCCTAGTGGGTAACATCACGACATCCGTCGCACGGCGGAATGGTTTCGGGACGGTCCTGTCGCTGCAGGCGGCGCAGGTGGCAGGAAGCCAGGCCGAGGACATCGGCTCTGCGCCGGAGGTCGTGGCCAAGCGCATCCTCGCAGAGATCGCCCCGGTCATGACGATGGAAGCCGGCTCCGACAGCTGGGCTAGGCGAATCGCCAACTTCCTTCTGACAGCACGGTCCGTCAACGAGGCCAGCTACATCGCGGCGGCTGAAGCTGCGGGCCTGTCGGGAGACGATCTGTTTCATATCCAGTCAAAGATCGGTTCCGAGACGTTCCTCGCCCAGCGGCTTCTGAGCGGGGAGCTTCACCCAAAACTGCCCGACATGATCGGGGAACTGCGGCCTGGGCTGAGCAGCGACAACCTCCGGCACCTCGCGAGCGAGATACTGCCGGCTTGGGTCGACCTCGAGGCCGCCCGCCTTTTGACCGGTGGTGCGGCGGGCCTCATTCCCGCCCAGGGAGCCGAGCAGGACCCTGTAGCGGGCCAGCCCGCTGCGGGCCGAATGGTGATGCCTTCAAGCCAGGTTGTTGTGCTGGATGCGTCGCAGGAATGGACAGCCGACCAGTACGTGCAGCGCTCCGTGCGGAGGAAACCCGGTGCGTACAGCTTGCAGGCGGTGCCGGATGAGTTCCCGATGGACGAGCGCACGGCTACGGAAGCGCTTGAGGAGCTGTGCCGGATGGTGCTGCCGCAGGTGTTCCGCATGCCGCCGGGCTTCGCCCTCAGCCCGGCCGTGGTCCGGTCCGATCCCGGCGTCCGCAATTTCCTGGTGCTGCGGGCCAAGGGCAGGACCAGCAACGAGATCGCCTCGGTGGCGAACGCCCTGCACCGGGACTATCCCTGGCTGACGGTGATCACCCTGACCGCTGACAGCGCCTGCACCGAGAAGTCCCTGCGGGAAGCTGGCTCCCCAAGTGTCGTGACGGTGCGGCCAGAGCTGACAGAGGCAGAAGAGCTGGCCGCCTACCAGCTCAAGTTCAGGCTCGATGGTGTCATGACGCCAGGTGGCGTCCCCGTCGGGTGCTACTGATGAAGAGGAGAGCCAGTCATGCCCAACACCGGACCTGAGCCGTTCGGCACACCCGACCGGCGTGACGGACTCGTGTACGTCCCGTCCCCGGAGATCGAGCTGGCCGTCGAGGTCGCGCTGGCGACCGGCCGGCCGCTCCTGCTGCGAGGCGAACCGGGCTCCGGCAAGTCCTCACTGGCTCCCTGGGTGGCCCGCAAGCGCAATTGGCGCTACTACGAGCATGTCGTCACGTCCCACACCCGTGCCAAGGATCTGCTGTGGACCTTCGACAGCGTGCGACGTCTCGCAGACGCTCAGGCGCTACGGACTGGCCGGGGCCGGCGCACCCCGGCCGTCGACACGAGCGCCTACGTCGTGCCTGGCCCTCTGTGGTGGGCGTTCGCCCCGTATTCCGCCGCCGACGCCACCTCCCGCAGCCACGCCGCCCTTGCCTCGGTGCCGCCGCTCAATGAAGGCCGCCTCAAGCACGGTGCCGTTGTACTGATCGACGAGATCGACAAGGCAGACCCAGACGTGCCCAACGGCCTCCTGGTGCCCCTCGCCTCGAACGAGTTCTTCGTCACCGACACCGGCACCCACGTGAGCGTGGAATCCATCGCAGACATCACCGATGCGGGCGGCCATCTGATCGTGATCACCACCAATGACGAGCGGATGCTCCCCCAGGCATTCCTGCGCCGGTGCGTCATCGCCGAACTCAAGCACCCCGAAACCGTCGACGACCTGGTCGCCGTCGCCGAATGCCACCTCAATGCCCGACTCCAGACCGCAGAGCAGGCCGACCTCGACCTGGCAGCCGCCGTAGCCAAGGAACTGCAGGACCTGCGTGCCCGCCTCAAGAACCAAGGCATCCGCCTGCCGAGCACCGCTGAGTACCTGGACGCCCTCTGGGCCTGCCGTGCCCTGGCCATCACGCCCGGCGACCCACGCTGGGAGACACTCAAGGGCCTGACCCTGATCAAGCGGCAGCAGCTACAGGACTGACCGCAGTGAACACCGACTCCGCAGGCGCCCAGCGCGGCCGCTTCCCGCGCTCGAGCGGCGAAACCTGGATCGCCGACCTTGCCCTGGCACTGGACACCCTCGACGTCGACCCCGCCGACACCAACCGAACTGCCCAAATCGCCTCATTACTCGGCCTACAGACCCACCACCTGCCACGATCAGCACCTCAGCCGCGCACTCCCACGGCAGCACCCCACATCACTCCGGTCGCTCCTCCAGCCGCCCCGCCCACACCCGCGCCGCGCGGCGAAACACCGGCATCCCCCTCCGGGGGTCACCACTCCTCACTCGATCAAGAACCACTGCAGCTCCTGCTGCCCCTGGCCGAGACACAAGCCGTCCCCATGACGCTCTCCGGCACACCACTGCCCGCACACCCGCCCACGGAGACGACCGCCCCGGCCCCTAAGCCCTCCCTGCTGCCCCCGCGCTCGGAACTTGCAACCCTGCAGACAGCCCTCTCACGGGTAGTGCCCGAAGGCCGCGTCGACACCGACCGGCTCCTGGAGATGATCACAACGGGCCAGCCCCTACACACCCTTCCCCGCCAACCCGTCCGCACCCTCCGCTTCGGCGCGCAGATCCTGGTTGACCTCGACACCGGCATGCAGCTCTTCAGCGAAGACCAGGAGATGCTCATTTCCAAGGTGCGGGCCATCACGGGCAGCCACGCCACCAGCGTGCTCTACTTCGCCGACGCACCCCTGCACCGCATCGGCCCCGGTCCGGGCTGGACCTGGCGCCGCTACCAGCCGCCGGCCCCCGGCACCCAGGTCCTCATCCTGAGCAACTTCGCCAGCTACCTCCCCGGCGGCCACACACCCGCCGCCCTGAGTGACCAATGGCGCCATATCTGCCAGATCCTGCGGCGCGGGAATTGCCAGCCCACCGCCCTCGTCCCCCTTCCGCCCTCACGCTGGCCCTCTTGGCTCACCCACCTCATGCCCGTCCTCACCTGGGACCGCGCAGCCCCCACCACCATCGCCACCCACCGGGCCCTGCCATGACCACTCACTACGACACCCGGGCCGAAGCGCTCACACTCCAGGACATGCCCCGTCCCGTCCTCGAACTCGCCATCACCCTCAGCACGGCCACCCGCATCGAACCCTCACTACTGCGCACCATGCGCCTCGCGGTGCGGCCCGCACTCGACGTCGGCGTCGAATCAGACCTCTGGTTCGGCCCATGGGTCATGCGGGCCGGCGGCGAATACATGGCCTTCCGCCCCACGCTCCTGGCCCCGCTGCGCGAAAAGCTCGTCCAGGAGCTGGAGATGGCCGCCCCAACTGACCCCCTCCTGCGGTGCGGCGAGATCATCTCCACCGCACACCGCAAGATCGCCCCGATCCTCGACCTGGAAGAGAAGGCCACCTGGGTCGCCGTACGCGCCGACGCAGGCCGCCCCGTCCCGGACACCACCATCGATGACCTTCTGGCGCCGGCCCTGCTCGCCGCGCAGGAGCATCCCGAGCGACGCCCTGGCCTCTTCCGCTGGCTCAGCGGCGCATGGAAGCGCCTGCCCGGAGCCGTACGTGCCAGTTTCACGCTCACCTCGCTAATCACCCTGCTCGAGGACGCTGATCTACCCTCTGGCGCTTCCGCGAGCGGTCCGCAGACACGACCCTGGGCACAGGGACCGCCCACCTACGTCCTGCCGGTCCGGCACGACGGCGCTCACATCACTCTCGGCGACCCCACCTGGCCCGCCACCGGCATCCGCATCCCCGACACCCAGCCTCTGCAAGTGCAGGTCGCCGACACCAACTCCTGGAACGACGACAATGAATTCATCAGCCTGCGCAAGGGAAGCATCCTCACCGTCCCGGTCAGCCACGTCCCGGTCTACCTGCGCACATCACACGGAACGGTGTACAGACTCGGAGACGCGAGCACGGGACAGGAGTCCAGTACCGAACGAGCGCCTGATGTCCTGCTGGGAACAGCCATTGCACAACTGACCGACCGCGATGCCATGGCGCACGGGGTCAAGCCCGTCCCGGTCAGCACGTCAGCACCTGCCCGGCTGCCGACCTACGTTCGCCGGGCCGTGGACGCGAAGCTCACTGCCGTACTGGATCCCGCGCAAGCCACAAACAGGCTGGTCATCGCCGAAGGCGAACCCGGAAGCGGCCGCACTCGCGCCCTGTGGGAAGCGTTGCGACGCAGCCTGCCCGCCTGGTGGCTGTGGTCCCCCCCAGGCTCTGCAGGGCAGGGCAGTCTTGCCGCCGCCCTTGAGAACCGCCCCCTGGGCACTCCGTTGGTCATCTGGCTCGATGACCTCGACACCTATCTGGACGCCTTCGACGGCGAACTGACGGCCGGGGCCCTGCGCCGCCTTCTCGCCGACACCCAGCGCGGCCCGGTGTTGATTGCTGGGACACGAAACCCGGCGGGCCCAGCTCTCAGAGAGGCCACCGCGAGGGAGCTCCTCCAGGCGGCGACCACTGTGACGGTGCCGCCCGCGTTCTCCGCCAACGAGCTCCGCCGGGCCTTCCCGCAGATCGAAACGGACCCACACCTGCAGCACCTGCTCGGTGCAGTCATCCTCCCGAAGTCTGAGCAAATCATGCTGCGGGGCCCGCATGGCCGGATGACTCCGCGGAGCGCCGAAAGCACCCAAACCGACGGGATCTGGCCAGGGCCCTACCCGATGTCCGCTCTGCCACCACAGCCCAGTGTCTTCACCGGCCATGCACCGGAACTGGACTTGGTGCTGGAGGCTCTCACCGGGCCCCCGGCAGACAGGCAGCAGCAATCGTCAGTGGTGGGCATTGTCGGCATGCCCGGCATCGGCAAGAGCACCCTGGCCCTTGAGGCGGCCACCTGGCTCAGACGCCTGGGCTACTTCCCCGGAGGAATCATCTATGCCCGGGCAGGCCGCAGGGAAACCGATGACACGCTCACCCGCTGTCTCGTCGCCCTCGGCGTTGCGAGCGACAGTGTCCCCGACGAGTTCGCCATTGACCGAGCCGAGATCTACCGCTCGCTGCTCGCCGAACGGACCAGGCAATCAGGTCCAGTTCTTGTCATCGTCGACGACGTCATCGACCCTGACAGCATGACTGTCCTGAGGCCCCCGGACCCGGCCAGTGCGCTGCTCTACACCACCCGCCAGCGCTCCCCCAGGATCTTCCAGGGGCGACAGATTGAGCTCGGTGTCCTGCAGCCCGAGCAGGCTGTCGCTCTCCTTGAGGACCACCTGACCAGACTGTGGCCCCACGACAACAGGGTCAGCGATGAACCAGAGGCCGCCAGGGAAATCGCGGCCCTTTGCGGGTACCTGCCACTGGCACTGACCATCATCGCGGACACCCTCATGCGAGATCGCGCCATATCGCTCAGCGCCCTGGCCCAAGAACTACGTCATCTGGGACTAACCGCGCTGGACAGCAGCAGAAGTCTTCGGGCGGCCTTCGACGTGTCCTACGAACGTCTGACAACCGCACAGGCGAGGACTCTGCAAGAAATCGCCGCCAACCCCGGACCTGACCTAGGCACCGACGCGGCGCTGTTCCTGCTGAGCCCCAAGTACACCCACCAACACGCACTGGCCCACCTCCGGGCCCTGGCCTCGGCCGGGCTGATGAATGCGTCGGCTGGCCGCAGCGGCGAACGGTGGTCGATACACCCCTTGGTGAGGCAGTACGCCCAGCAGGCCAGCAAGGACGACTCCGAGCAGCGCAGCTCATTGCTCCGGCTGCTGGAGCACTACGTTCACCTCCTCAAGCAGGCGGACGCACTGCTAAGGACGCAGAAACCCGTCCATGACAGCGACCAGGCCGAGAACATCTCGTGGCTCGAGACGGAACGGGCGAACCTGCTGGCCCTGGCTCAGGAAGCACATCAGCAGCACCTGCATCAGGCGGTCATCGACATCGCCACAGGCCTCGCCGAGTACCTCACCACCACCCGGCGCTTCGATGAGCTCGAACAGCTCGCGGGGCTGGCCGTGAGGGCCGCGGAGTCCACAGGCGATCGCGCCGCCCTCTCCGGTGCCCTGAACAACCTCGCCATCGCGCTGTACGGGACTGGGCGCACCGAGGAAGCTCTCGAGCTGTTCCGCCGTGCGGCCTCCTCTCATGAGAACACCAGCCGGCACCACGCCCAAGTGGTCAACAACATCGGTGCCAGCCTGCTGAACGCCAGGCGCTTTGACGATGCTCTGGCTGCCTTCGACCAGGCCGCTGCCTACTACAACGATGCGCCGACCTCACGAGCCCTTGGCCAGATCCTCGGCAACCGCGCCCATACTCTCCTGCAGCTTCACCGCTACGACGAAGCCATCGCCACCTACCGTGACGCCGCAGGCATCGCCGGCGCCGACGAGTCCCGGCGCGGGGAACTCGCCCTCGTTCTCACCGGGCTCGGCAGCGCTTACTTGGAATCCGACCGATCCAGCGAAGCCATCGAGACTCTGCACCAGGCCGCCAACGTGTACCAGCGTCTCAATGACCAGCAGGGTCTCGCACTCGCCCTTTACAGCCTCGGCAATGCCTACCGGTACGCGGGCCGGCACTCCGAAGCCATCGTCGCCTTGGAGACTGCGCTCGATGCCCTGCCCGATCCAAGTGACATCCAGACACGCGGTGGAGTCCTCACCAGCCTTGCGTCAGCATTCATGGAAGCCGAACGCTTCGAGGATGCCACCCGCTACCTTGACCAGGCGATGGAAGTCCACACGCGGCTCGATGACCCCCAGCAAATGGCCAATACTCTCAACAATCTCGGCCTCGCCCGCTTCGAGATCGGAGGGACGAGCGACGCTGTCCGCTACCTGCAGCGCGCCCAGGAACTACATCAGCGCTCCGGCAACGTCGCTGGCCAAGCAGAAGTCCTGTTCAACATCGGCAACCTCAACACCCGCTCCCAGCAATACGAGGAAGCTCTCAGCGCACTGGAGAGTGCCCTCTCCCTGTTCCGGCGCACACAGGATGCCCGCGGGCAAGCTCAAACCCTCAACACCCTCGGCATCGCGCTCCTAGAAAGCGGCCGCGTCGCGGATGCCGTGCCATCGCTTGAGGAAAGCGCCAACCTCTACACCACCCTCGGCGACCACCAGGCGGCAGCCCAATCGCTCAACAACCTTGGAAACACGTTCAGCTCACTCGGCAACAACCAACGCGCCATCCAAGTTCTTCAGCAGGCCGTACAGATGCTCACCGAGACCGCAGACAGCCACAAACGCGCTCAGACCCTTACCAACCTCGCCATCACCCAGCTACGAGGCGGACGAACCGGCCAGGCACTCGCGACCCTCATAAGGGCCGAACGCCTGTTCGTTGAGCTCGGCGACGAGCAGAACACCAGGCGGATCCGGGCCTACCGCAACGCCGCCGTCCACCGCTCCAGGTAGCCCGCCGACGCTGACGAAGGCAGCACTCCGAACTCAGCCGCCGTCAGCAGGATCTGATGTGAACACATGAACGATGCCGACAACAGCACTACCTTGCACCACGCTCCCGTGGAACGTCCCACCACTGATCATGTTGACCGGCCGCGACGGCAGATCCCCGAAAGCATCGGCCCACCCGGACAGACCCTCCTGAAAACCAGGATCCGACATGGCCCTGCTCTGCAAAACCTCGCTGAGCAACTCCGCTGATCTCGGGGTCGGAGAACTCTCGAACCCCTCGAAAGCCTCCACACTCGCCACAGCCAACACCCCATCAGACGCCCCGCGCGAGCGCACCAGTTCCATCAGTTCCCTCCACAGCACACTGTCCCAGCCCTGGCCGGCCGCCAACACCAAGAGCAACTCAGGCGAAACCAGACGCTCCGGATTCACCGTCATCACCACCTTTCACGAGACCGGCATCAAAGGCTGTCAAAGTCACGCTACCCACCCCCACAACTAGCAAGGCCACGAGGAGGCGAACAACACCGCAAGCCCTCTCTCACCCCGCCCCGCCGTCATCGGGCAGCACTACCTCCACCAGGAGAAGCCCCGAGACCAGCGCCAGCCGACGCCGGCAGGGGCTCAGGCACCGCCCCCGCCCGCAAACGCTCATAGACCAGGTCAAACGTGAACCCCGCGCTGAACCCCAGCGGCACTGCAAAGAACAACAACCGCCGCACATCAATCGCGTCAAACAGCCCCGGAACAGCCAGCAACTGCGACGCGAAGTACAACAACACCGACACCAACCCAGCCCCAAGACCCCGAACCAGTGCCCGCACCCACGCCGCATCAGACTCAAACGAGTTACGGATCACCGCACCCGCACCCGCCGCACACAACGGCGCCCCCACCAACACCGCAAGAGACCGCATCCCCGCAGGCCTCGGACCACCAGCCGTCACCAACAAACCAAGCGAAGCCAGCAAGAAAACCCCTGACACGGCCATACCCACACCAGAACTCCACCGCCCCGACCGAGCCGACCGCTCCTCCTCCACCGCCCGCTCCTGCCGACGCCTCACCTGCCTACTCAAGCACGCCACCAGGCGCTCGGCTGACGAACCCGACCAGTCCTCTCCCAACACCGCAATGTCCTCATCCACGGCATCGTTGCGAACCTTGTCCAAATTCACCCACACCTCACCAGCACCTCCCCCGAAGGCCGCCACTGGCAACACCGGCACCCGCTGCGCCATCGCAACGATGCCGGCGACGCGGGTCGACTGCCCTCCACCGACCAAGAGGACGCCATCCGAGTTCATCAGCGTGCGGTAGTAGCTGACCTCCCACTCGCCGCTCGTGTCACGGACGACCTCAACGGGAAGGGTGGACTCAGGCGGCAGCACGAACTCCAAGCGCCTGTTTCGCGGAGCGAAGCCGATGACCCGGCCACCCGTCCCGGAGGCGAAGGCCTCGGCGTAGCCGGTGACCACGTGCTGCTCGACATACTTCGGCTTGCTCGAAAACACTGCGAGGTCATAGCCGGCCCGCGCCAGTTCCCGACCCAGTTGCTGGCACGCCTCACGCACGTGGGCAAGGTCCTTCAGCGGCGGCTCGTACACGCGATCATCCGCCGCGCTGCCGACAACAGCTATCAGGGGGCGTCCACCATCAGTCAAAGGCATGGCCGACTGTACCGTCGGGCGGTCACTAACCGCCGGTCGTTTCCCCACATCCACGCGTGCCAGAAACAGCCCACCTAAGCCAGGGCGCACACCTAGCTTGACTCTGTCCGCCGCCGACGTGAGGGAGACAGCCGAGCCAGCCATGATGGGGCCTGTCCGGCCTCTCCGTCGGAGCACGATGGCCAGCCGACTCAGCGACCCCGGTGGTCTTACGGTGCGCTCTCGGGGCCTGTCAGTGACTTGACTCTGTCGCACATCCGGTGGTAGCAGAGCGTGGCCGATTTCACGGTGGGTGACAGCCTCAGGTCGGAGGGTTTGGTGTGACGGATCGCCCGATGGCGCACGGCCACCCAGGTCGGGCGGCCCCGCGTCTGCTGCCGTGGAACGCCCCGCAGACACCGCCCCGCAAGCCTGCTGACCTGCAGGCTCCCGGCAGCTGGTTCCGCCGCCACCTACATGACACTCCGTTACCGAATGTGCGACAGAGCCAGTGACTTTGTGTAAGTCGGTTGGTGTCATCGGATGCTGAGCCGGTCCTCGAAGAACAGTGAGAACTGGTTCAGCGCTTCTTTCCAGTGTGCGGCGACGTGGTTCGCGTCGCGTGCTCTGGGGTTGATCTGTTCCCTGACGGGCGAGGTAAAGCACCTTCAGGGCAGCCTGCTCCGACGGGAAATGGCCGCGGTTGCGGGTCGCCTTCCGAAGCCGGGAGTTGATCGACTCCAGCATGTTCGTGGAGTAGACGACCTTCCTTATGGCGGGTGGGAACGCCAGGTAGGGCGTGAATTCGCTCCAGGCCGCCCGCCAGGTGCGGACCACGGCCGGGTAGCGGGCCCCGAGCTCGGAGTCCGCGAACTCGGCCAGGGCCAGTTCGGCGGCCTGCTCGGTGGGCGCGGTGTAGATCGCCCTCAGGGCCGGCACCATTGCGGGGTGGTCCTTGCCCGAGGTGAGCCGCAGGGACGGGAGGACCTGTCCGGGCTGACCAAGGCCGAGCTGTACAGCGGGCCACCGAGGCCGATCTCCCCCACCGCTCCACCATGACCCGCGACCAACTCCAGCACGCCCTGGAGAAGACCAGCCACGGCCAGCACCTGCGCACCGTTTCATAACCGCCGGCCGGGCCCGGGCGACATTGCCCGCCCGGGCCCGGCCAGCGCTGCGACGCCGTACTCGCCGCCGCCCGGCCGTGACCGTCACGGGGGCGGGCGGGTTGAGAAGGCATGACGAACGAGGCTCCTCGCACCGACCGCGGCACCCTCCCG
The DNA here is from genome assembly GCF_030813695.1 of Kitasatospora herbaricolor. Lineage (NCBI taxonomy): Bacteria > Bacillati > Actinomycetota > Actinomycetes > Kitasatosporales > Streptomycetaceae > Kitasatospora > Kitasatospora herbaricolor. The sequence continues at coordinate 65,979 of NZ_JAUSVA010000001.1, read as the reverse complement.
CCGGCCCGCACCGCGACCGCCCTCGCGGACCGCTCTCAGGACCAGGAGCTGCAGCTGGCGATGCGCCGGGCGGCTGCCTGCGGGGAGCTGGCCGAGGAGTGGCTGCGGACCCTGGGCGGGCGGCAGCCCTGGACGGAGACGGGCGCGGTCCTCACCGACATGGCGCACGCCGTCGGCGAGATCCTGGGGCAGTACGCCCTCACGGACCAGCCCGCCGGCCAGGACGAGACGGACCGGCTGGGCAGGCGCCTTGACCTGTACTTCAGCCCCGCAGGCTGCCTCCTCGCACCACTCACCAACCACCATGAGCCCCTGAGCGACCCGGAGCTGGCCACCGTGCTGCTCCTGACCGGCTGCGCCCGCACCGCACTCGCCATGACCACCATCGCCTGGGAGCGGGACCTGCCCGCCCTGCTCACGGTCATGGAATTCGCCCTCGACCAGGCCGGCCCGGCCGCCGGGTGCGCTGATGGCGAATGACCTGGTCGGGCCGCCACGCGCATCGCGGGAGAATCACCCGGTGACCAGCAGCAGCGCCTCCCGGCCCGGCCAGCGCGGCCTGACCGCCCTCATCCCCCAGCGCCCCGACGACTCCAGCCCCGGCCAGCGCGCCGCCGCCCAGATGCTGGCCCTGCGCGAGGTCACCCTGCCCGCCGCCGTCATCGCGGCCGCCGCCGAACTCCTCGCCGAGAAACTCGACCACGAGAGCGACCCCGTCACCCGCGAAGCCACCGCCGCCGTCCTCGCCCGCCTCCACGACGCCGTCGACCAGGTCGACCCCCGTCCGGAACACCGACGCTGACCGACCGCCCCGGTGTGAGCAAGGCAGCGCTGGACCGCCGTCGCGAAGGCGGGAGGGCCTCGATCCGCAGCCGGCCTATCTGACCGGCCTGTCGCCGTCGCCCATGGTCATTTACCGTCTAGCTGTACTGACCACGGAGGTTGGTGACACGACTCACGGCGTGGTGATCTTGAAATGAGTGAGGGCCTTCTGGCTCGGTGTGGATTGCGACATCTGCACCAGCGCCAGAAAGGCCCTCATGCCACACCGTAACGCACCGCTGACCGAGACCGGACGCCTGCGCCTGGCCCGCTGCGTGGTCGAGGACGGATGGCCGCTTCGGCGGGCCGCCGAGCGCTTCCAGGTCTCGCCGACCACGGCCAAACGCTGGGCCGACCGCTACCGCGCCCACGGCGAGGCCGGCATGAGCGACCGCTCCAGCCGCCCGCACCACAGCCCGCACCGGACCCCGACCCGCACCGAGCGGCGGATCATCAAGATCCGCGTCCTGCGACGCTGGGGACCGGCCCGCATCGCCTACCTCCTGCACCTCAACCCGGCCACCGTGCACCGCGTCCTGACCCGCTACCGGCTCGCCCACCTGGCCCACCTCGATCGCGCCACCGGCCGGCCTGTGCGCCGCTACGAGCGTTGCACTCCAGGTGAGTTGGTCCACGTCGACATCAAGAAGCTCGGCAACATCCCCGACGGCGGCGGCCACCGGGTGCTGGGCCGCCCCGCCGGGAAGAAGAACAGCTCCGGCGCTGGCTACAGCTACCTGCACAACGCCGTCGACGACCATTCCCGCCTGGCCTACAGCGAGATCCTGCCCGATGAGCGCAAGGAGACCGCCACCGCCTTCTGGACCCGCGCCCAGGACTTCTTCGCCCAGGCCGGGATCACCGTCCAGCGCGTGATGACCGACAACGGTTCCTGCTACAAGTCCCACCTCTGGCGCGAACTCCTGGTCTCGGCCGGGATCGCCCACAAGCGAACCCGGCCCTACCGGCCCCAGACCAACGGCAAGGTCGAACGCTTCAACCGCACCCTGCTCGACGAATGGGCCTACGCACAGCCCTACCGCACCGAACAGGAACGACGCGACGCCTACCCCGCCTGGCTCCACACCTACAATCACCACCGCGGACACACCGCACTCGCAGGCAAACCACCCGCCAGCCGCGTCCCCAACCTCACGGGTCAGGACATCTAGCCGCCCTGGAAGCGGCGATAGCCGAAGCCGAGCGTTGCTGAGGGCGACGGGCGGGCAGGACGCGCAGCCGCCCGGTGGTCTCGGCGATCTGCTCCTCGTCCAGTTGGAGTCCCTCCCGCAGCAGCATCTCGTCGCTGACGTCCGCGGGGACGGTCCGCAGCAGCGGCCGGACGGGGGTGGTGGCGGTGTGACAGGCGAGGTGGTGCTTGAGGAGGGGCCAGGCGTAGCCGGCGACGTTGGAGCTGGCCAGGGCTTGTCCCCAGTGGATGACGAGATCGCCGAGCGCCTTCTGGACGACGTGGTCGGCTTGGTGCTCGTCGCCGGTGTGCAGGAGGACGTAGGAGAGGTAGCGGGGTCGGTGGAGTTCGCAGAATGCGAGGAATTCCATGGGAAGGCTGATCGTCGCGGGGGCTCGGGAGGCGGCGGGGTCGGCGTACCGGGCGGCGTTCATGATGGTTCTCCCTTCCTGGTGTTTGGGCGGGTGCGGGCGAGTCGCCGGGTGGGGTGCCTGGTGGTCAGCCGAAGGAGCCTGCGGGCGGCGAGCAGACGGTGCTGCCTGGGCGGGCGGCGGTGGCGTGCTCGGTAGGAGCCGGTTGGAGGGTGGCCGCGGCCTGGCACTGGGCCTGGTTCCACAGCGGCTGCAGTTCTGCGGACTGTCCGTGCAGGACGGTGACGACCTGGTCGACGACGCTCCAGTCGGGCACCCGGCCGCTCTCCAGCAGGGCTGTGACGTCGCGGGTGCGCAGGCGCCCCTTGGCCATCTTGCAGATCACCGACGGCGCCGGCCGGGCAGCGGCGAGGTGGAGGTCGGAGACGATGTCGTGCAGGGTCGCTGCCGCGTCTTGCGCGCGGGCGTCGGCGCGGGGCTGGAGCGGGGTGCCGCGGGCGGCCTCCCACAGACCGCGAAGGGAGGAGGCGTCCGCGTCGCAGGCGGCAGCCAGGCTGCGGACGACCTGCCAGGAGGGGATACGCTCCCCGGCGAGGAGGCGGGTGACGTAGGACGGCGAGATGCCGGCGTCGCGGGCTAGGACACGCAGGGTCTTGCCGCCGGCGCGCTGCAGTTGTGAGAGCGCGGTCGTCAGCAGCCGGGCGGCTTCGCCGGGATTCGTCGGGGGCGGGACCTGGGCCTGCTCCTGAGGGTGAGCGCCTGCACTGTCCTGGCCGGGGCCAGCGGACCCGCCGCGCTGCGCATCGCCCGGCTGGGCCGGGGCCCGGCGGGGCTCGGCAGCCCGAGGCCGGGGTGCGCGCCGCAGGGCCCTGGCCGAGATAGGGGGTGCGGCGGGACGGCGGGGCACACTGATGCGCCAGGCAGCGAAGATCTTGTCGACGTTCTGGGCGGGCCAGCGCTTGCGGGCGGTGTCCTCGCTGACGAACAGCGCGGTACCGACCTGGGCCCAGCTCGCCGCGCGCTCGCGGGACTGTTCCACGACCGCGGCGCCGAGGGCCTCGTAGACGCTGCCAAGGTCGCGGTAGGCCTGCAGGGCCACGGTGTTAGAGGACGGCTCGGGCAGGCAGGCGAGGTCGATGAGCGCGTGCAGGCGCGCGATCATGTCCTGGCCCACCGCGGCGACCTGTTGGCCGTCGGTGACGGCCCGGCGCACCTCGCGGGGGTGGGGGCTGACGGGGGCGCCGGCCGCGCGGCTCGCGGAGATGCGGCAGTCGGGGGAGCAGAAGACGGCCGGGCGCCCGATGGTGCCGCGCGGGAACGGCGTTCCGCAGCTGCGGCACAGGGACTCGTTGGGGGCCGGTTCAGTGGTCACGGGGGTCGTCCTTGCCTGTCTCGTACCTCTGCACGAGGCACGGACACTGACGGGTGGTGTGGGGTTGTCACCGCTGTGTCAGCGGTCGGAATGCTGCGCCGGGGACTTCGATCACCGGCGGGCGGGCCCGCGGGGCGCCGGCCAAGACGGCGCGGCGCCCCGCGGGCGCCGGTGTCAGCTCGCGCGGGCCCGGCGGATCGCCAGGTAGGAGCGGTCGGCGATGCCCGTCAACGCCAGCACCAGACCTGCCGCTGCGGCCGTCGGCTCCAGGCCCCAGATCAGGATGACACCGGCCACGGGCACGGCGACGAAGGCACCCAGCGTCAGATTTACCGCGTAGTCAACGCCGTTGGAGGTTTCCGCGCTCCCCCACTGCGGCATGTATGCCGTGTTACGGTCGGGACGGCGGTTGAGCAGCACGTTTGGCCGTCGGGCCGCACTGCGATTCAGGGACATGCGTTCTCCTTGGTCGAGTATCCGGTGATGAGGGGCCCTGCGCTCAGTTGGTAGCTGCCGTAGCAGGGCCTCTCAACCGGGACCTTAGCCGCCCACGCGGACTCCCTGTGCCTTTTCTGTTACGCAGCGGCATCTTTCCCGGTCTCCATATGAAAGCCAGAAAACCGGAAGTGCTGATTCCGCGACAGAAACCCGCACGTCAGCGCCCCAAGATCCAGTCCAGTAGCGGCGAAGGCCCCGTGCCTCGCTCTGGCGAAGCGCCACCAAACGCCACCCCCCGCCACACGCACCCCTCCGGTGCCCGGCGGAACGCACCACGGCGCGGGGGCCGACCCGCTGCTGAGTGCCCAGGTGCCGGAATTCGCACCGGGACGACACCACCCCACCGGCTTCGACCTCCCCGCCTCCGCCGGCGGCCAGGCCGAAGCCGCCGGTCCCTTCGGGATCCGGCCGCCCATCGTGCTGGTCGTCCGCACGGTGAGCCGCCCAACCCGTCGCTGCTCGCGGGCCCTCCTGCTCCGCCGCACGACTCCCGGTGCCGGCAGGATTCCCGCTCACGGCGCCGGCCGTCCGAAGGCCCGCCTCCGCGCCCCGTCCCGCAGGCCCAGAAGATCGTTCAGGGCGACACCCTGTTCGGCCCAGGCGCGCAGCCGGTCGCGGTCGACCCAGTGGATCTGGTGCTTGTCGCCCCAGGCCTTGGCATCGCGGGTGAAGGTGCCGTTGGTGACGACGACGGCGATGTCGGCGCGGTGGGCAGGGCCGGCTGTCCCCTTCACCTGGTACATCACCTGGGAGCCGACCTTGCCGCCGACCTTGGTGTGCTTGGCCTGCAGGACAATCCGTCCGCGCCGCGGGTGGCGGCCGATGACGTCGGCGGCCTGGTCGCCCTGCTGGCCGACCTGGCGGGCCGACCAGCCGTCGCGGATCAGCAGGTCGCGCAGCGCGAACTCGAACTGCCGGTCCGACAGGGCGTCGACCTCGGCCAGGGTCAGCCGAAGCCTCGCCAGCCGCTCGCCGCGCAGGCGCTGCGCCGCAGCCCGGCGTAGGCGGAGCACCACAGCGACGGCCAGCGCGCACCCCGCCGCCACCACAAGGAGCGGCCAGCCTCCGAGCAGAACCCGCCCCACGGCCAGGACCATGCGCAGCACCAGCACCGCGCCCGCGAGCGCGACGATGCCGGCGGCGACGTGCTCGACGGCGCCACGGGGTCTGCGGAACCGGCTGCGGCGCCTGGTCGTCACGGCGCAGCGGGTGCTGCGGCGGGGGCCGACACCGAGGGGGCCGGCGCCGTCGGCGCCGCGGTGCTCGCGTCGGAGAAGCCGAAGACCTGCCCCCACAGCCAGACGGCCGCCACCGCGCCGACGATCACCCAGCCGCTGGTCTTCTTCGGGCTCGGGCGCGGATTGCGCCGGATGTGCGACCGGACTCGGTGAAAGCCCTCGGGTACACCAGCCATGGAAATCCCCTCCCCACCGGCGGTCCACCGTGCGCGGACCGTCCCGGAACCTGGTGTATCAGCGGCCTCCGACACAACCGGCCCCCTCCCCGACACCCCCGGCCACCAGCGGATATGAACCAGCCACCCCGCATTCCCGGCACCCCACATACGCCAGTGAATCGAACATCCGGGCACTGACCTCGCCCACGAAATCGCTCACCCACCCATCCCCGGGACACGGGCATACCCCGTCCGGCCGAGCCGCACGGGCCGGCCGACGGCGCTACCTGCGAAGCCACCTTCCCCCGCACGCGGCAACACCACCGAGAGATGGCGTGTTGCCGCCGGTGGTACAGCCAGCCGGCGCGCGCCCACTAAGCTCCGGTCCGCCGGCTGCGAAGCTCCGCTCGGCGAACTGGGCTTCGAGAGAGCGTGCCTTGCCGGATCGCCAAGCTGAACGGCTACCCGCCCACGAGGCCGATCGTCTCAGCCCCGAGGCTGGGGACCTTCTCGATGGCTTCCTTCGGCAGTTTGCTCAAGCGAAACGGCGTGACGGATCCCGGCCTCAATCCGCTTGTGGCTCAAGGCCTGACGGCCCGGTCCGTCAGCGGGCTTCCAGCTTTTCGGCTTGCCGCGTGAGTTCCGTCGCGATGTCGTCCCAGTCCGGACCGTGTAGCCACAGATTCTGCGCGGCCTCCCGCAGAAGAGCTGGCTGGTCCGGCTTCTGCAGAAGCACAAGCCGATAGGCGAGGTTGCGAATCCGCACAGGCAGCCAGCCGTCGACCACGTTCGGGCAGAGCTCCCGCAGCATCGAGAGAATCGCATCCGCATCGGCGAAGGTCAGCTCTTCGATGAAGTAGTGCTCGTCGTGCCCTCGACCGCACGCCGGTGTCGGACGGTACTCATCTCCGTAAAGACACCGGGCGTGCTCAGTCAGCGTGCTGTGCATGCGCTGCAGCCTACGACGTCATGATCCGTCGGACAGAACCTGAGGGCGCGGTCAGCCGAGCGTGACGACGCTGGCCGCGACCTTGTCGGTCTGCTCGGGGCACAGCACCGGGGCGGCGCCGACCATCGCACCTGCTTCAGCCGGTTCGAAGCCGAGACGTACCCGGGCGACGACATCCTTCACGGACTGGCCGGAGCGCAGCAGCTTGCAGATGCTGTAACCCTCGTCGGCGAGGTCCGCCGGTGGGACGCCCTGGAGGCTGGGTGCTTGCCGGCCGACGTTGGACGCGTAGAGGCCTTCGGCGGCGGCCTTGGCGACCTTCGCGTCGATGGTGCTGCTGCTGGCGGTGGTGCTGGGGGTAGGGGTCTTCGGCGGGGTGGCGGCGAGGGCCGGTGCCTTGCTGCTCCTGACGGGCGAGGGCGCGGAGCTCGGGGTGGTGACGCTGTCGTCGCTGAACGATCCGCTGATCGCAAGGACGATGACGGTGGCGACCACGCCGAGGATCGCCGCTGCGACGGGGCTGAGGCGCGACGCCTTCGGCGCGCTCTGCGTAGCGCCGGCCGGCTGTACCGCTTGGGGAGTCGTCGGTGCGCAGGTGCACCCTCGTCCGACGCGCGGGAATGCCGGCTGATCCGCCGGCGGCCATCCCGGGGGTGCCGCCTTCGCGGCCGCGCCGTCGGCGGGCGCGGAGGTCGGCTTGGTGAGGTCGAGGGGCATGGGGGGCAGCCGGTCCGGGCCGTCTGGATGCTGCGGGTCGGGGCTGCTCATGGGCGGAGTCCTCTGTTGCGGGCTGGTGTGGCGCAGCACAGGTTCCCAGCAGGAGTGACGGGCTGGTGGGGGAGTTGCGGAGCCGTTATCGCCCGTCACTCATGGGGAAGGTGAAGCGGCCAACGTCCCGAGGGAGACATGGCAGGGAGCGAGCACAGATAGCCGCCGTCACGGCGCCTTCGCCAACCTCGCGACGTCCGGCCGGTGGGTGGAAACGGCGTTTCCACCCACCGGCCGAATCCGATGCAGAGAGGCGCGGGCTCGGCCGAAGCCCCTGTGCATAGAAGTGGCCACAGGCCTCAGCCTTCGTCCGAACCTGCCCTCATACCGAGAACTCGGTCAGCCAGGGCGTCGGCCAGTTTGTAGGTCTTCTCCACGCTGAGTGCCTCACAGATCGCGTCTGCAAGTTCGTCGATTTCAGCCTCCTGCCAGTTGAGCCGGGACAGGTCCGCGGCTCGTTGTACGGGCGCAGTGCGTGGCTCCGCCGCGGGCTGCTCCCGCTGCTCGGGGAGATCGGCCTGAGCAGCGTGCGGAGTGGGGGTGGAAACGGCGTTTCCACCCCCGGCCGGAGGGGTCGGTTGCTCGGGGCTCCTGTTGCGCTGGCGCTTCGGTGCCTGGGTCCTCCGCTCAAGGGCCTGCTCAACTGCCTGCTCTTGCTCGACCTGGGGCAGGCGGCCGACCGTCCTGGCCACCTCGACGGGGAGTGCCTTCTCCTCGACCGCCTGCTGCAGCTCAGGGGTCAGGTTGAGGAGGGCGAGACGCTGGGACACCCAGACGTGCGACTTACCCAGCCGCTTGGCGACCTGTCGTTGTGAGCCGTGAACGACGACCAGCCGCTCCAGTGCCTTCGCCTGGTCGAGAGGCTCGATGTCGACATGCTGAACGGCTGCGACAAGCGCGCTCTCCAGCATGTCGTCGGCGGTTTCCGCCTGGGCGTCGTCGACGTGGATGGGCAGTTCGTCGAGACCGGCGAGGTGGGCGCCGGCAAGGCGTCGGTTCCCGTCCAGGACCACGAAATCTGCCGCCGCCAGGGCAGCGTCCTGTCCTGGGTGAGCCCGCAGGAAGGCATCGCGGGTGACCACCGTGAGGGGCTGGATGATGCCGTGCACCTCGATGCTGTCGGCCATCTCCTTGATCTCGGTGAGTGTCTCGCGTGGGTTGTACGGGTTGTGGGCGAGCTGCTCGATCCGCACCCGGCTGCTGGACACGGTGACGGGGCCGACGGGGGTCTCCACCGGCTTGCCGTCGAGAGCGGCGAGCGCGCGGCCGCGGGCGCTGATCGGCGCCTGCGGCGAGACGGCGTCGAACGTGGAGGATCCGCCGAGGAGAGCCGCCTTCGTCCGGGCACTCATGACAGCTCCTTGACGATCTTGCGCATGGTGTGGGCCTGCTCGCTGTCGGGCGCGTACTCCAGCAGAGGCTGCGTCACGCGCACCGCCTCTCGCTGCTCCCGGAGGTCCTTGTTCACGGCGAGGACGGGTGGGGTGCCGAGGGCCTGCCATTTCTCCAGCGAGGAGGTGGCGATGAATCCGCGGCGGGCGTCGTACTTGTTGACGACGAGTCCGAGCAGTTCGATGTCGAGGTCGTAGTCGGCGCTCAGGGCGTCGACCTGGCGGATGAGCATCCCGTAGGCCTTGGCGGAGCTGTCCTCGGCCTCCACCGGGATCACCACCCCTGAGCGCCCCGTGTCTTCCTCGGTGCGCTTGCGGGCGTAGTAGAGGGCCGCATCCATGGCTAGGCCGAGGCTGGGCGGGGAGTCGATGACGATGACGTCGTAGTCGGTCTCGGCGGAGGCGAGAGCGCGCTCGAAGACGGCGTGCCGTGGGCCTCGGAACATCGCGAGGCCGCCGTCGAGGAGGAAGGCGTCGAAGGCGGCGGGCAGGACGTGCAGCCGGCCGCCGAAGCGGTCGCCGGGGATGACGACGGCGAGGTCGCGAATGGTCTTGCGGGTCTTCTCGCGCTCCAGCATGTGGGTCACCAGGCTCTCCTCGCCCGCGTCGAAGGCGGGGATGTTGAGCTGGTGGCTGAGGTGGCCCTGAGGGTCGTAGTCGATGAGCAGGACCCGTAGGCCTTGTTCCGCGAACCCTTGGGCGGTCCCACCGGCGACGGCGGTTTTGCCGACGCCGCCCTTCTGGTTGGCGACGACGATGCGGCGGGCGGGCTGGGCGTTGCGGGGTGTGGCTTCGGTGCCGGCGTTCTGGTCGAGCCAGAGGCGGACGGCCTGGGCGAGGCCCTGGATGTAGGAGACGCCGCGGTCCGCGCAGTCCGCCTTGAAGACGTCGTACATGCCCTCGGGCAGGTAGGTGCCGAAGGAGTCGGCGCCGGCCGTGTCGATGGTGGGGAGCGCCGAGTCGTGTGCCTGCCAGGCGGTGATGCCGGCCGCGACGGCGTCCTGGACGTCGACGCCGAGCTGGGCAGCACGAACCTTGAGTTCTTGTCGAAGGGGAGCAGGCAGCTTCGACGTCAGCTTTTCCCGGTCACCACCGGAGTATGGAGAGGCCATGACGGCAGCATACTGACGTTTGGGTGTGTGACCGAGCATCAGACACGCTAGATATGGTTGAAATATCCGTTTTCTTGCAGCCGATGCCGGCCTTGTAGGTCCGGTGCGTGTGTCAAGCGCCCACATCCGCTGTGTTCGGAGCGCCGCCACGACCGCCACCGGGCACCTCGACGGGAGGGCCGGATAGTGTCCCTCGCTCCTCGGACGACCTCCAAACCCTCCTGACACCAACTCAGCCGTGGATGCGAGAGGGCCCGCGGCGCATGGTGTGCGCCGCGGGCCCCTGTGGTGAGCGGGACTACGGTTTCGGGGCCGGGAGGATCCAGGGGTTCACGGGGAGCGCGGGGGTGTTGAGGGTGGGGATGCTCCAGGTCTGGGCGGGTGTGCCGTTGCAGTCGAGGATGCGCAGGCGGGTGCCCGGGGTGGTGTCGTTGTTGGGCAGTTCCAGGCAGCGGCCGGAGGCGGGGTTGTAGAGGCTGCCGTTGGCACGGGCGAGCCACTCCTGCCGATCCGTGCCGGGGGCGCAGGTGGCGAGGCCGACTGCGGCGCCGTTGGCGGTGTTGCCGCTGGTGAGTTCCAGGCACATGGTGGTGCGCAGGCTGATGGTGGCGTCGGCGGGGTTGACGACGAAGTTCTGGGCGGGGCTGTTGTTGCAGCCGGTGATGGAGATGCCCTGGCTGGTGTCGTTGTTGGGGACGTCCAGGCAGTCGGCGGTGGAGGCGTGCCGGATGGCGGTGGTGGTGGGTTCGGGGACGACCGCGGTGTTGTAGACGGCGAAGTTGCTGATGCTGCCGTTGAAGCTGGGGTTCTGGGCGGTGGGTGCCAGGCTGCTCTGGTACTGGTAGCGGCCAAGGACGAAGGAGCCGTTGGTGGTGAGGCTGGGGGCGGTGGAGCGGTTGGCGCTGCCGGCGAGGATGCCGTTGACGTACAGGCTCATCTCGCCGGTCACGGCGTTGAAGCTGGCGGTGAGCTGGGTCCAGGTGCCGGTCTTGACGAGGGCGGCGTTGTTGCTGGTGCTGGTGTAGACGTAGGGCCAGGCGTCGTTGTCGGCGGTGGCGAGGGCGAAGCGCCAGGATCCGCCGGTGCCTTCGCTGTAGAGCAGGAAGCTGGCCGCGTGCGCGGTGCTCTGGCTGGCGACGACGCCACCGGCGCCGGTTGACTTGACCCAGGTGCTGAGGGTGAAGCTCTGGTTGGGGTTCGCGATGACAGGGGCGGCGGCGGTGGCCATGACTGAGGTGCTGCCGTTGAACGTGGCAACCGAAGTCGGGCGGCCGTCGACCTGGTCGTTGATGAAGGCGACGTTCGTTTCGGCGGCGTTGGGGGTGCCGGGGACGGCGTCGCCGCTCTCGTGCAGGGGCCATTGCTTGCCAGGGGCTTGGGTGTTGCCGCGATAGTGGTCGGTGCCGAGCGCGGTGACACGGCCGTTGGTCGCCGTCGCAGGCCAGACGTGCAAGTTGCCGACCTTGTCCAGGGCCCACAGGTCGGGAATGCCGTCACCGGTTTGGTCACCATCGGCGCCGACGGTTGGGTAGTCCTCCGTCTTGATGCCGGTGTGGATCAGCGAAGCAGAGGTAGGAGAGACCGCAACAACTACCGTGTAGTCGCCCAGCTCGTCGGTGCGGGTCTGGGTCGTCAGGGCGTACTGGTTGATGTCCCCTTCTTGGCCGGATCCGGCAGTGACGCGGGTACGAGTCCAGAGCGCCGGGGCGATGGGTACGGTGCCGCTGACGTCGATGGCCAGGGTGTTGCCTGGGATCATCAGGTCGAGGTCGTCCCAACCACCGGCTGACACAAGATTTGGTGCGCGGAGCTTGTTGCCAGATTCGACTGGGTAGTACCAGAGGCTGTGGGCGTGGACTGCCAGGAATCCTGTGGCGTTCTTGGGATCACGGTCAGGGATGCGGACGTTGCTCGGGGCTCCGATGGGGGTTATCTGGCTGGTGTTCTGCCACAACTCGTTCTGCCGGTAGGCCGGGCAGGCGACCGCATCTCCCTGGCAATTCGGCCGCTTCAGCTCAACCGCTGTTCTCTGAACGAAATGGCCGGCGTCCGACTGAGGGTTCGCAAAGTAGTAGAGCTTGTCACCGCCGTCTCGGTGGACGAACAGGTCGTCACGGCTGGATCCGGGGTCCATGGAGCCGCGGTGAGTGACATGGAAATCCTTCCACCCTCCTGCGGTGGGCTCGGGCGCCTGATTGATGGCGGCCGCCGTGCCGCTCGGAAGGACACTGGCGTTCCCAGGGTCGGTGGCGCGGCCGTGGGTGATGAGGTTGCCGGCGGTGTCGGGGACGAGGATGTCGGGGCGGGAATCACCCGTGGTGTCGCCGAAGGCGACCGGCCCGTCCGTCCAGGGGACGTAGAAGGCGTAGGAAAGGGTCTGGGAGGCGTTGCCGGCCTCGTCGAAGACCTGCGCGTAGAGGATGTTGGTCCCCCAGTGCGTGGGCTTCGTGGTGAGCTCGGTGACGCTCAGCGGGATGCCGCAGACCTGATCGGATCTCTGCAGGTCCAGTTGCGGGTCGTAGCCCCAACGAACGCAGGCGAGGCCGGAGGCGAGAAGCCCGGAGGGGTTGGGATCGTAGGCGGCGAAGGGGATCTTCCCGGTGGCGCCCAGGCGAAGATTCGTGATCTGACCGTTTCCGGAGGGCGGGAACTGTGTGACCGGGTCGGTGAAGGTGCCGAAGGCGGCGACGGGTGGGGTGGTGTCGACGGCGAAGTGACACACGGGGGTGGCGGCGCCGCGGAGCAGGCCGTCGTCGCCCTGGGTCTGCCAGCCGTAGTAGTGCCCGTCCTTCAGCGTGCCGAGGGGGACGGTGTAGGTGGCCCGGGTGTCTCTGGGGACGAAGCCCGTCCAGCCGCTGTTGACGCCGGGGGCACCTGGGACGGAGTTGTCCCAGATGCTGACGAACTGGGTGAGCTGGGTCTGGTTGTAGCTGCTGACGACGGAGCTGAGGCGCACTCCGGTGTCGGTGATCCAACCGTAGTCGGACAGTGGCGCGTCGTAGCAGGCGTCGGTGTCCGTCCCAGTGACGCGGTTGGGCGTCGGCAGTGCCTTCGGGTCGCTCGGCGTCAGCGGGGGGTGGTCGTACAGGGTCGACAGGACGGCGTCGTAGTCGAAGCGCTTGAAGCCGTTCTTGTCGCCGGTGCCCTCGTTCCCGGCGAGGAGGAAGGCCAGGGGCTTGCTGGTGTCGGCGAGGGCGCTGCGCATGGGGGCGGTGATGTTGAAGTCGACGCCGATGCCGCCCATGCAGTTGGCGTTGTTGCCGTTGCCTGGCACGTTCTTGCCGTCGACCCACTCCAGCGGCGTGTTGGCGTGGTTGTTCCAGTTGGTGTTGTTGTCGAAGGCGCCTGCCCGGTAGAGGTTCACCGGGTAGGTGGTGGTGCAGGACCAGTCGGCGGAAACGGACTGGGTGACGTGCAGGTTGGCGTAGCTGATCGCGGTGGTGCTGAAGTAGCCATTGAGGTTGAACTCGTACAGGGACCGCTCGATGCCGGTGACAGGTTCCCAGCCCTGGTAGCCGACGCCGGGGCGGTCGCGGCCGGTGGAGCCGGTCTTGTCGAAGTTCGAGCTGATGTTCGGGTAGCCGGACTGGACCCAGGTGTGGTGGCTCTTGCCTCGGGCGTCGTTGGACCAGGACGGGTCGACGTAGATCGGGTAGCTGGTGTTCTCGCCGTCCAGCAGTTCGGGGCTCGGGGAGAGGTGGATCGCGCCCTTGCCGGCTGCGTCGCCGCTCGTGGTGACTGGGATGCCGGCCGTCGTGGCGCTTGGGCCGGGGCCGTCCGCAGTGCTGGGCTCACCTGACGGCGAGGGCTCGGCGCCGGTGGGGCCGTCCTGCTCCGTGAACGCGCTCTGCACTACGGAGCCCTTGGTAGCCGTCGTGCCGCCGGTGGTCGCAGCTGCGGTGGTGGGTGCGCCGGCCGACCACATCTGGGGCGGGGGTGCGGCGAAGACGCTCTCGCTGGCGGTGGTGGCCTTCAGGCTTCCGTCGGCGCGTGCGGAAAGCTCTAGGCCCTTGGACGTGGTGGGGAAGCTCAGGGTTCGTACGGCCGGGTTCGCGGCCGCCGCGGGGGTGTGGAGGATGAGGACGGTGGTGTAGCCGCCGAACTCAGTGGCGGTCACCTTCAGGTCCGTGTCCGGTGCGACGGAGGTGAACAGCGCGCTGTTGCCGCTGACCGTCGGGGTCGGCAGCGCCCCGGAGAACGGCGACCCCACGGAGAGTTGCTTACCGTCCTTGGTGGTCATGGTGGCCAGCGGGCCGCTGCCGCCGCCGGATATCACCAGGCTCTCGCTCGCCGCAGCCGGCGCCAGCGAGCCGTCACCGCTCCACACGAGCGTGTCGTCGAGAGCGGTCCAGGAGCCGTCCGCGCGCTTGGTGCGCTGCGCGTCCAGGTGGCGGTCCTGACGGAGCTTGCCCTCAGGGGTGGCGACCGTGCTGCTGAACTCGTCGGTCAGCGAAGGGACAGGGACCTCTTTGCCGGTCTTGACGGCGTCGGCTATCGCCTGTTCCACCGGATGAGGGGAGAGGATTTCGCCGGCGTGCTTGGCGTCGCCGGCGCGGACTGCGGCCTGCAGGTCCGCCTGATCGGCTCGCGCCGGTAGCGGGGTGAGCGCAAGCAGGCCCGCCGTCAGAGCCAGCACGGCCACCGTGACGGCCGCTTGGAGCGGGGCCGATCGCCGTGGCGCCGAGGGATCGAGGAGCCGCCGGCGGCCCGTCATGGATGTGGGTCTAGTGCGCACGCAATCCCCAGAAGGTCCGGCCTCCAGCGCCGGACGCGCAGAGGTCAGCCGCACGCTCCCAGCGTTCGCACCGCAACGTCAAAGACTGATCTTCACGAATTGTCAGGACTTAGGGAGGAGAAGTGCCCTTTTGTCAAAGTGTGGAATGAATCACAGTGATCATTTTGCCCCATTTGACCCACTGGCAAGGGTAGTTCAGGCGTAAAATCCGGTCGCTCTTTTGCTGACGGAGTGACAGATTTTCTGTCACCATTTCATAGTATTGGGGTTTTTGAGTGGTAGTTCGTAGAAATCTACGACCACCGATCGGTCTCGGGCGGCGTCTGGCCGCGCCGTTGGGCCTGGTCGTCATCTCCTCCCTCCTCGGGCCGGTGGCCGCACAGGCAGCCGAACCCAGTCCCGACTTCTCCCGGGTGTGGGCCCCGCCCAACACACCCCTCCACAACACACCCTCCGTGCCAGCGAAAGCGGCGGCCAAGCCCGCCGAGATCGCCCCGCACTACCCCGTGCCGGCCCGAGCCGTGGCGACACCGCCGAAGGCATCGGTCAAGCAGGAACGCGCCACCGCCGACCTTGGAACCGTCGACGCTGTCAACGGCGCACGGGCAGGCGGGCTGCCCGTCTGGGCCAGCAGCCCGCCGAAATCCCCCTCCGACACCGCGAAGACACCGCGCTCCGTAACGGTGGAGCAGGCGGACGGCGCCAAGGCCGGCGCGGCCGGCGTGAGCGGCCTGCTCTTCTCCCTCACCGCGACCGGAACCACACTCGACAACAGCCCCGCGAACAGTGCCGCACCAACCGGTGCGGCCACCGCACCCGTGAAGATAGCCGTCGACGTGGCCGCGCTCAACGCCCAGAGCGACGGCGGCTTCGCCTCCCGCGGACGCCTGGTCACACTCCCGGCCTGCGCCCTGACCACCCCCCAGGTCCCGTCCTGCCTGGTGCGCACCCCCGTCGCCACCACGTACGACGCGCCCACCAATCGCCTGGTCGCAGACATAGACCTTTCGATTGCCCCCGAGGACGCCGTCGTCCCATCGGTGGGCGCGGCGAAATCTTCCTTCACTGCGGATGCTCCGATCGCCCCTGCAGTGGCGCCAGGCTTTGCTCCCGTCCTGCTCGCGGCCGAGAATGATGGCTCCGGCCCCGGCGGGGCGTACACCGCCACCGCCCTGAGCTCTTCCTCCAACTGGGCTGCAGGCAACTCGTCCGGTGCAATGACCTATTCGTACAGTGTTGAGACCCCACCGGCTCTGGCCGGCCCGGAGCCTGACCTGACATTGGGATACAACTCCTCATCGGTGGACGGCAAGACATCCGCCACCAACTCCCAGGCATCCTGGGTAGGCGACGGCTGGGACTTCAACCCCGGCTTCATCGAGCGCACCTTCAAGCCCTGCAGCAAGGACGGAATCACCAAGTCGGGAGACCTTTGCTGGGGCGGGTACAACGCCACTCTCTCCCTCGGCTCGCACTCGGGCGAACTTGTCCGCGAGTCGTCCACGGCGGCGGCGTCCGACAAGGACACTGGCGTCTGGCACCTCCAGGGTGACGACGGCACCAAGGTCGAGTTCGGCGGGGACGCGGCCAACGGCTCCTACAACGGCGCCTACGCGAAGGTCACCGACACCTCCGGCACTGTCTACTACTTCGGCCTCAACCACCTCCCCGGCGGCGACAAGACCGACCCGGAGACCAAGTCGGCCTCCTACGTCCCTGTGTACTCTCCCCAGGCTGCTGACCCGTGCTACAGCTCGGCCACCGGCCTCGCGTCCACATGCCCCCTGCCCATGTGGCAGCGTCTATCGCTGGACTACGTCGTCGATACTCATGGGAATCTGACGACCTACACTTGGGCCCCGGAGGAAAACTGGTACGCACGCGGAGGCGGCCAGAACAACGGAAACGGCATCCGGGACCGCTACATTCGCGCGACCACCGTTGCCCGCATCGATTACGGCCAGCGACTCAGCGACCAGGTCGCCGCCAAGGGCACCCTGCAGCCCGCCGCCCACATCACCTTCGGCACCGAGGAACGCTGCCTTGGCACTGGCACGACCTGCGATGTCAACAACCGCACCGTCGCCAACCAGAACAACTGGCCGGACGTTCCCGTCGACCAGGAGTGCAAGCAGACCGGAACCTGCACCAACTACAGCCCCACCTACTTCACCACCAAACGCCTGACCAAGATCGCCACCCAGGTACGCGTCAACAACACCTGGCAGGATGTCGACAGCTACGAGCTGAAGCACTCCTTCCCCGACCCCTCCAACACCCCAAAGGACTACCCCAAGGACACCATCAGCCAAAAAGCCCTGTGGCTGGACTCAATCCAACGCACCGGCAAAACCGCCACCGATGCACTCAACACCCCGCCCGTCACCTTCACCCCGGTGATGCTCCCCAACCGCGTCGACGGCAGCGACCTCGTGCCCGCACCGCCGCTGATGAACCGCCCCCGCATCCAACAGATCCATAACGAGACCGGCGGCGTCCTCAACGTCAACTATCAACTCCCCAGTTGCTCACGCGTCAACCATGTGATGCCGGCGGCTGAGGACGACAACACACTCGCCTGCTACCCGGTCCGTTGGTCCCCGCCCGGCTCGGGGGCCGCCGCGGACCCGATCCTGGACTGGTTCAGCCACTACGTCGTCGCTTCCCTCACCGAGACCGATTCCACCACCAACGCCGAGCAGAAGATCACCGCCTACCAGTACGGCAAGGCTGGCTGGCACCGTGACGACAACGAGTTCACCGACCCCAAAGCCCGCACCTGGGGCGAGTTCCGCGGCTTCTCCAACGTCACCACCACTATCGGCAGCGGCAACGATGGTCCCAAGGGCCAGAGCCGAACCACCTACCGCCAGGGCATGGACGGCGACGCCCGAAAGGCTGGTGGCACTCGCAGCATCCCCCTCACCGCGCTACTCGAAAACACCACGGACCCCTGGCTCATCAGCAAGCTCGGCCAAGCCACCGATGTCGACTGGCTCGCAGGGCAGGCCTTGCTGACCGAAACTCTCGACCAGGCAGGTGGCGCTGTAGTAGCACAGAGCGTCAGCAGCTCAAGTGGAATGGTCGAGACTGCTACCCATGAACGAGGTAACGAGCTCCCTAAACTGATTGCCCGCATTGCCCCGACCACCACTACCACCACTACCCGCTCCCGCCTTTCGGACTCGAGCTGGCGCACGAACACCGCAGTGTCAACGACCGATCCCGACCACGGAAACCGCCCTCACACACTGCTCGACCAGGCCGACGGCCTGCCCGACCTGTGTCTGATCACGAGCTACGCAACAGCCCCCCAACGATCCGATCTGGTCGCCGAGAGCCTCACGATCACGGGCACCACGGCCTGCACTGACGCCGCGGTCGACACCGCAGGCGCCGGCAACACGGTCGCACGAGACCGTGTGCTGTACGACGGCTTGTCATACGGCCAGGCGACCGCGACAGGCGACCCGACCGAAAAGCAGGCCCTGGATCACTATGACAGCACGGGCACAGCGAAATTCGTGCCCGTATCCAGCAACACCTTCGACGTCTACGGGCGCGCGATCACAGCTACCGACCCCAACTCCACCGATTCGAAGCACCCCAACGGCGCCACGACAAGGTTCAATTTCTCTTCAGCGGCAGCTGGAGAGCTTCCGACAACGGTGACTGTGTCGGTTCCTGTACCTGGAGCGGACGCCAATACCACTTGGGATGGCGTCACGACCTACGACGCCCGGCGTTCCCTGCCTCTAACTGTCAGGGACCTGAACAGCAAGACCGTCACGAGCACATATGACGCACTCGGGCGGTTGACCGGTGTATGGGCGCCTGGACGTACACCAGCGACCGACACCAATGCAAACAAAAAGTTCGAGTACAACGTCTCTGACAAGACCGGCGTGCCATCGACCGTGACCATGTCGACACTGACGTCCGATGGCCAGTCATCGGTCTACATGCGTCAGATTTCTCTGCTGGACGGTTTCGGCCGCACCCGGCAGACCCAGGCCTCCCCCGCCACGCCCGGCCTACCAGGACGAATGATCAGCGACACCTTCTACGACTCACAGGGTCGAGCATGGAAGTCGAACGCAGCCTGGTACAACGATGCCGACACTCCGTCAACCACTCTGCTCAATGCTGTGGACGACAGCGTTCCGGCTCAATCCCGCACAAGCTTCGATGGACAGGGGCGCCCGGTCATCTCGACGCTCTTGTCATACAATGTCCAGCAGTCACAGACCATCACTGCCTATCCCGGGGCTGATCGTACCGACGTCATCCCCCCGCCCGGCACGTGGCCGACCAGCACTCTCGTCGACGCCCGCGGGCGGACCAGCGAGCTGTGGCAATACAACACCCCCACTGCCACGGGCCAAACCGCTGATGCTGCAGTAAGCCGCTTCAGCTACACCGCAGACGGTGAGCTCGCAACTCGCGTGGACTCGGTCGGAAATACCTGGAGCTACGGCTACGACCTTCGCGGTCGGCAGACCAGCGCCTCCGATCCGGACACAGGCACAACCACCACGACCTTCGACCCGGCTTCCAGGATAACCTTCAGCACGAACGCAAATGGTCAAGTGCTGAGCTACACGTACGACTTGGACGGCCGCAAAACTGGTCTATACGAGGGCCCCGTCAGCGACTCCAACCGACTCGCGGCGTGGACGTTTGACACGGTCGTCAAGGGTCTCCCTGCTTCCTCCACCCGCTACGTCGGCGGTAGCAGCGGACTCGCATATACCACGGCTGTCACCGGCTACGACGAGGCTTATCGTCCAACTGGCTCCACCATCACAATTCCCGGTACGGAGGTCGGACAGAGCGCGGGAACGACGTACACCTACAGCGTTGGCGCCGAGTACAACCCGATCACCGGAAATCTCGACACGACCATGCTTCCCACCCTCGGGGGCTTGCCTCGGGAAAATCTCAACTATTCGTATAACCGCTACGGGCAGATGGTCAACTACGGAGGGGCCACCAGGTACGACGTCGAGAGTGAGTACGACGCGTTCGGTCGGCCGATCCGCTCCACGGTGAATCCCTGGGGTACACAGGTGGTCTCCACCACCGACTATGACCAGGCCACGAGCCGCGTCCTCGGCCAGTACCTGGACTACCAGCCCGCCACCAAGGGCGCGGTGAATCAGACCAACTACACGTACAACCCCGCCGGCGCGATCACCTCGATCACCGACATCCCCGACAACACCCCCACCGCAACCGACCGTCAGTGCTTCACCTACGACGTCCTCGGCCGCCTGACCACCGCCTGGACCGACACCGGGAGCATCACAAAGCCCGACGTGCTCCAGCACAAGACCCAGGACCAAGGCGCCTGCACCAACACCACCCCCACGAGCGGAGCGGTCGCCCCCGCCACGAACACCGTCGGCGGCGCCAACCCCTACTGGCAGGACTACACCTACGACCCGACCGGCAACCGCACCAGCCTCACCTCCCACGGCTCAGCCGGCGCAGCGGCCGTTCTTGACCCCTCGCAGGTCACGCAGATCAGCGCTGCGGCGGACGCTTCCCAGACCTGGGGTGTGGGGTTGGCGGGCGGGAAGGTGTGGACGTCCGCGCAGAACGCGGACGGCACCTGGGCGCCCTTCAGTGACCTGATGGTCCGTGCCGGTGCCCTTGCGAACGTGGAGTCCGTCTCGGCGGCGGTGAGTGACGGCAAGCTGCAGGTCATGGCCGTCGCCGGCGGCAAGATCTGGCACACCCTGCGCGGCGTAGACGGCAAGTGGCAGCCCTGGGGTGACGTCTTCAGCGTTGTCGGAGCGCTCGCTCAGCCCAGCCAGTTGGCTCTCACCGCCACCACATCGGGGCTGGAGGTTCTCACCTTCTCCGGCGGCAAGCTGTGGCACACCGTTCGCCTGGCCAGCGGTTCCTGGCAGACGCAGGGCTGGGGGGACGTTTACAGCGTCGTCGGGCCCCTCACCAGTCCGAGTCAGATGGCTGCGGCAGCCACCGCTTCCGGCCTGGAGATCATGGCCTCGGCGAGCGGCAAGCTGTGGCACACCGTCCGGATGCCCAACGGTCAGTGGCAGGTCCAGGGCTGGGGTGACGTCTACAGCGTCACCGGCACCCTGAGCGGTGCACTCACCGGTTCAGGACAGCTGGCCCTCGCCAGCACCACCGGCGGCCTGCAGACCATTGCCCTCGCCGGTGGAAAGCCCTGGCGGGCGGTGCGCGACTCCGCCGGCCAGTGGGCGCCCTGGGCGGACCTGACCGCCGCTGCGGGTACCGTCGCCGCACCCACCACCGTCGGTGCGGTCGGCTCCGGAGCCGACCTCAAGCTCCTCGTCGCCGGCTCCGGGCAGCTCAACTACACCAAGCGTGATGGCACCAACAATGTCTGGTCGCCCTGGTCGCTCCTCAAGCAGCCGCCGACCACGGACACCACCACCACCTCCGGCTACCCCGCGGCCGGTACCCGCAACACCCCCACCACCGCGGCCAACACCGGCGGCGGAACCGGCGGGGCCCACGCCCTGCTGAACTCCACCGTCACCAGTCCGGGCGGAAGCGAGACCACCGCCTACCAGTACGACGCCGCCGGCAACACCACCCGCACCGGGAAGAACAGCACCGGCGCCGCCGCCCTCACCTGGAACAGCGAGGGCAAACTCGCCTCCTACACCGCCCCCGGCCAGATCACCGGCATCGCCGGCAAATGCATAGCCACCGCCGGCGGCAGCTCCGCGAGCGGCACCAACCTCCAGATCAACAGCTGCTCCAGCGGCGGAAGCCAGCTCTACACCACCGCCGACAACACGCTCAGCACGCTCGGCAAATGCGCTCAAGCCATGGGCACCACCACCGGCGCAGCCGTCCAGCTCCAGAACTGCGACAAGTCCGCAGCCCAGACCTGGACCCCCCGCGCCGACAAGACCCTCTACAACCCCGCCTCGGGCCGCTGCCTCGCCGTCCCCGGCGACGTCACCACCAGCAGCACCGCCCTGGCCCTCGGAGACTGCGCCACCACCGTGCCCGCCGGGCAGAAGTGGACCCTCCCCAACACCACCACCACCTACCTCTACGACGCCGACGGCAACCAGCTCATCCGCCGCAACCCCGACAAGACCACCATCAACCTCGGCACCGACGAACTCACCCTCGACACCGCCACCAAGACCAACCAGACCGGCACCCGGTACTACCCCATCCCCGGCGGCATGACCATCGTCCGCACCGGAGTCGGCACCGCCCCTGGCACCTTCGTCGTCCAGAACGCCGACCACCACGGCACCAACACCACCAGCGTCGACCTCAACACCGGCG
Source organism: Kitasatospora herbaricolor (assembly GCF_030813695.1). Lineage (NCBI taxonomy): Bacteria > Bacillati > Actinomycetota > Actinomycetes > Kitasatosporales > Streptomycetaceae > Kitasatospora > Kitasatospora herbaricolor. The sequence continues at coordinate 44,074 of NZ_JAUSVA010000001.1, read as the reverse complement.
CCATCAACCGCCGCCCCACAGACCCCTTCGGCAACCCCCGCGGCACCCAACCCGCCCCCGGAGCATGGGCCAGCGACAAGGGCTACGTCGGAGGAACCAAGGACGACACCACCAAACTCACCAACCTCGGCGCCCGCCAGTACGATCCCACCACCGGCCGCTTCATCAGCCCCGACCCAATCCTTGACGCCGGCGACCCACAACAGTGGAACGGCTACGCCTACAGCAGTAATAATCCCGTCAACCTCAGTGATCCCAGCGGCCTGAGCCCTAACAGTGGTTGCACCAGGCATTGGTACGGTCTGAAGTGCACATATGGAAAGGACCATCCGAGCGGCAACGGGATCGACCTTCTTGCCGGAATCTTCCGCGGAATAATCAATCAGCCAACCGCATGTTTCCGCACCACTGGGCCATGCGACCACGATGCACTCGGCCACAAAATCGATAAATTTGCCTCGGGATTTGGAATAGATACAGAATCTGACACCTACTGGGGCGGATCCAGCGCCGGCAACTTCGCCTTCATCGCCGGAGGCCTCACAAAGCTCGCCACTGCAGGCTACAAAGCAATAAAAAGCGTCACCCACGCCGCCCGCCAAGCCGGCGGAATCAAAAACCTCATCAAAAAATTCACCACAACCCGACTTCGCCCCCCTGTCCCAATCAAGCCAAAGCCTTCGGAATCAGGAGCATCTCGCGAGGCAGAAGCAACGTACTGGGGAGGAAACGGTGGGGGAAGTACTAATTTCCACGGCCCCTACCTCACTCCGCTAACTCCGGGGATCAAAGCGACCATCAATCCCACGGGAGGGAGGCGAAATTGCGGACTAGTTGCATGTGCAACCGATTATCTCCTTGGAGGCAAGGGCGTGAATCCCGTAACGATCCCGGTCAAACCCCTCCAGCCCGAGGCAATAGCAGCGATAATTGGCAGCGGCAGCTTCCGAGATAAGCAGGGCCTGACCAACGTAGTCGGCGATATGGTTCGATGGGGGAATGGGGCGCGTGCCATCGTGATAGGCACTCCCAAGGATCCGACGGAGCCCATGCACGCCTTCAATGTGATCAACGACAACGGGAATATAGTATTCATTGACGGCCAACTGGGCGAAGCCTGGCATGTGGCAAATTGGTTCAAGTATCAAATACTAAGGACAAACTAAAGTGATCAACAAGGAAGAAGCAGTGAAACTGGCCGCCGAATTTTTGGCTGCCGATCTAGATGCATTGCCGGTCGAGGAAAGAATCCCGGTTCGAGTCATCCCGGAAAAGTCGTACATTGACGAATCCCACCTCATCATCATGTACAATTCAGTCGAATTCATCGAAGGCAATGCAAGTCAGGGAATTGTCGGCACCCTTCCAATCAGGGTGGACATGAAAACCAAAGAATGTGAATTTATCTCACTCAAGGAATATTTCGACTATAAAAAGCGTGGAGTCATTCTATGATGCCATTTCGATCACCGAGCTCGCAGCCTGAATGCCACCAAGCCAATGTCTGAAGATCCCCAGTTGAGCCGGATACGAGATTGGCTCCGGCTTCGATTTCACATGAGTAACCTGCGCCGCGCCAATCGGCTGGCATTGAGGTAGCAGCTAGCCTCACCTCTCTCGCTGTCTCGTGACGGTCCGTCGGTTTGTCCGGCGGACCGTTTCGTTTTGTCGACATGGGGTATATAGAGATACCCGCCAGCTGGTCGTGGGTTGCGCCAAGGCGATCCGGCAGCGTGACGCCGCGGTCGACGCCACCCCGAAGACCCCGGAGCAGTAACCGCCCTTGAAGAGAGGCCGTTCACCCTGCGCCGAGTTCGGTCAGGCCAGCAGGCGCACCAAGGGCAGGGTGATGACGTCCGGGGTGATCAGCAGGACCTTGGGGCTGAGGTTTGAGATAGAGGTGACCTCGGCGGCAGCCACCTCGGGCGGGGCTGCGGCGACGGCCGGGTGATGGTCACAACGTCCTTGCGCCAGGTCCGCTCCTGGTCGGCCGCGGTGGCTGCCCAGGCGAGCGGCTGCGCGCAGTGCTGGCACCAGAAGCCGCCCGCCGCCGGGCCCGGCACGACTGTCAGGGAGCTCACGGGTCAGGACAGCTAGGTAGGGCGCGCAGGTTGTCTAGGACGGTGTTTTCTGGCCCCGGGGGGACCGGGTGAGTTCCAGATCTCGTCGCAACACAAGACCCCGAAGGTGTTGCAATGACGAGGAAGCGTCGAGGAGGGCGGATTCCAGCAACCGGCGCAGACACGCAGGTGGACCGCGAGGCGGCGGGCGGGCGCGTCGTCGGGGTCGACGCCCTGGCGCAGCTCCCAGAGCTGCCCAGGTGCGGCAAGGACGAGCGGGTCGCCGTCGGTGGCGCGCTCGCACGCCAGGGCGCAGCGCGGTGTTCTCGGGCAGGTGGGTGGTGGCGGAAACGGGTCTGCGGGGTCGGGTGACCGAACAGCCGCGCCGGTCCCGGTGGCCGGCCGCTGGGTGCGGTCGGGTCCGGGGCCGGCATCGGCGGTCCGCTCGGTGGTTCAGGCCGCAGTGGTGCGGGCGAGGGTCAGCAGCTGCTCCAGCTCGGTCAGGGCGAGGCCGTCGGCGCAGTCCAGGCAGCAGCCGAGCGAGGTCGGGATGCAGTACTCGCCGACGGCGCGGCACAACGGGCACGTGCGGCGGGCGAGCATCATCCGCTGGTGGGCGCGCCAGCGGGCCGCCGTCATCGGGCGGACCGGCAGGGCGAGGGAGCGGCGGAACAGGTACCCGAACCGGAGGCCGTTTCGCCAGGTCACCTGGGCGGCCGGTTCTTGGCCGCCGGGCCGAAGGCCCACGGCGCGCAGTTGGCGGCGGGTCATCAGGTCCGGGTCGGGGTGGAATCGCCACGGGTAGGTGGGCAGGCCGCCGTGGTGTTCGCCGGTGGGGTCGAGGTCGGTTGCGCGCACGCTCGCAGCTCCTTCGGTCAGCGGATGTGGGCCGGCTCCAGGTAGGCGGGGGAGGCTGCGGCGATGCGGTCGACGTGGGCGAATCCTTCAGCGAGCAGTTGTTCGGCGGTGGGCAGGTGGCGGTGCTGCTCGCGCAGGACGTGGTCGGGCACGACGCGCTCGCGGGAGCTGTTCTGGCGCCGGCACAGGTCGAGCGGCAGGTTGAACAGCACGGCTGCGGCCGGGCGCTGCCAGTAGCGGGCGCGGGCCAGCAGGCCGGCGCGTACGTGCGGGAGAAGCGCGGTGCTGTCGATCACGGTGGTGAGGTTCCTGGCGAGGCGGGCATCCAGGAGCAGGTTCTGGATTTCGGCGGCGACCGGGGTGGCGGACTGGTCGGCCATGGAGTCGGTGGCCATCTGGCGGTAGTCGTCCAGGCTCAGGCGCCAGATGGCGGGCCAGCGGCGGGCGGCGAATGTGGACTTGCCGGCGCCGGAGACGCCGACCAGAACAACCACGGTCCCGGGGTGGTAGGTGAGGTTCACGGGTACCTCTCGTCGGTGCGGTGTGTCGGCCGGGCGGCCGGTCCCTGTCCCCGGAAGTCGTGCCGCCCGCCTCGCTGGATTGCGGGGCGGGCGGTGCGGGCCGGGGGCGGGGCCGGTCGGCCGGTCAGCTGATGAGGGCGAGGACCAGGACGGCGAGTATCACGGGGATAGCCGCGACGGCGGAGCGCGGGACGTTGATGCAGCGCTTGAGGCGGTCGATCTCGTCGCTGATCGACTCGCACTCGGCGAGCAGGCGAGCGTGGGAGCGGGAGCCGGCCGGGACGTTGGCCAACGTCCGGCTGCGTTCGTGGTGGACCTCGCGCAGGGCGGCGATCTGGACGTCACGCTCGATGGCGAACACGGGCGGTGGGTTCCTTCCGGGACGGGGTTCGGTGTGCGGTTGGTGGTGCGGGAGGATGGGGGCGGGGCCTTCGGCGAGGTCGGCCCCGTGGGCGCCTTCGGGTGCCTCTGGCCTCCGGGGTGTCTCTTTCATCCCGGAGGCCGTTTCGTTGGGCGCTCGGTTACGCAGAGCGCACGGCGGGCCTGAGCGCGGGCTCGGCGTCCTCGACCGCGTCGCGCACGCGCTGGCAGGTCGAGCGCGTCTGCTTCTCGTCGCCGCTCAGCAGGCCGTTGGCGGTGAGCGCGGCGTGGATCTCCGCGACGCGCGGGCGGCGGCCGAGAGCGTCGTACAGCGGGCGGACGAGCGCCTTGCGGGCGTACATGAGCGCGGCGCCGGTCAGTGCCGAGGTGGGGTGAGCGTCGGCGCTCTGCGGGTGCGCGGGCGGGAGTGCGCGGTGAGCGCCATTCGTTCCGCGACCTGCGGTGATCTCGCGCTCATGTGAGCGCTCGGTGGGTGTGCCCTGCGCGGGGAGCAGGATGCCGTGAGCGGTGGGCAGCGGCTGGCCGCCGTGCGGCGGGCGCGGGGGGTGGTCGTCGTGTGCGCCGCCGGTGCTCTCGGCGGGCGCGGCGTTCGCGTCCGTGTGCGCGGCGGGGGCGGCGTGAGCGGAGGGACCGTGGCCCATGAGCGCATGCACGCGCCAGATGACCACCGGGACCACCATGGCGAGCGGGACGGCGAGGCCCCATTTCACCCGCCACTCTCCGTTATGCGGTTCGACGCCGAAGATGTGCAGTTCGGCGAGCAGCGCGGCGATCTGGCAGGCCATCATCACCACCAAGGCGGTGACGACCTCCCAGGTGATCCGCTTGCGTTCCTCCTCGGTGGCGGCCTTGGCGTGGGCGCGGGTGGCGGCGACCACCCACACGTCCACCGCGACGGGGAACAGCCACGCCAGCCACGAGTCGATGCCGGCCATCACCGCGAGGTGGTGCTCACCGGCGGCGGTGTAGGCGACGCCCGCCCAGAGCGCGACCTTCGGCAGCAGCTTCGGAATGTTGGCCTCCCACCGGCGCCAGGCCTGGCGGACCAGGCCCTTGTTCCGGTCGGCCCACTTCTGCTCCAGCTGCTGCTGCTCGGTGCGCAGCTCGGCGACGTGCTGCTGGGTCTCGGCGAGCTCGGCGAGTGCGTCGGCGGTGACCTGCTCGGCTTCCCGCCGGGCGGTGTTGAGGAGTCGCTGGGCGTCGGCCTCGGCCTTGCCCCGGGCGGAGCTGGCCTGGCGCAGCTGCTCGCCGGTGGCCTGCCTGGCCTCCTTGATGGCCCCCTGGGCGTCGTCGCGCAGCCGCTGCACGGCCTGCTGGCCGCGTTCGCGCAGGTCGGCGGCCTGCTGGGCGCCTTCCTCGCGGAGCTCCTGCGCCTCGGCCTCGGCCTCCTCCAGCAGCCGGCGGGTCTCGGCGTCGGTGTTCTCGCGGACCGTGTCGGCCTCGGCGCGGGCGGCCTCGGTGACGCGACCGGCCGTCGCCTCGGCCTCCTGGCGCATCTCCTCGGCCTGCTCCTCGGCCGCCTTGACGATCCGGCGGGCGGTGGCGGCGGCCTGGCTGCGGATCTCCTCGGCCTCGGCCGCGGCCTCGGTCAGGGTGCGGCCGGCCGCCGCGGCGGCGTCGCGCTGGACGGTCGCGGCGAGCTCCCGCGCACTCGTCAGGTCCTGCTCGGCCTGGGCACGGCCGCTGGCGGTCCGGTCCCGGGTGCGCTCCAGCTCCTCGCGGGCCCCGGCGACCTGGTCCTGGACGTCGGCGAAGTCGGCCGCCGCCCGGCCGCGGCTCCGGCCGGCCTCGCGCTCGGCCTCGCCGAGCACCTTGGCGGCCTGCACCTCGGCCGCCTCCGTGATTCCGGCCGCAACGGCCTGGGCCCGCTGCTCGGCGCCGGCGAGGATCCGGTCCGCCTCCTCCTGGGCCCGGGTGCGGACGGCGGCGGCGCGCTGCTCCGCGTCGGCCAGCAGCGCCCCGGCCCGCTCGGTGGCCTCCTCCAGCAGCCGGTCCACCTGGGCGTGGGCATCAGCGTTGGCCTCCTCGCGCTGTTCCCGGGCGTTCTGGAGGATCAGGTCGGCCTGGTCGTTGGCCAGGTCGAGGATCTGCCGGACCGCCCGATCGGCACGCTGCGTGACGGTCTCGGCCTCAGCGGCGGCGTGCGCGCGCAGCTGCTCGGCCTCCTCAGCCCACTGCCCGGCGGTGGCCAGCTCGCGGCCAGCGCTGTCGGCTGCGCGGTGCAGCACGGCGAGCGCCTGGTCCTCGGCGAGGGCCAGGACGTCGGCGGCGCGGTCGCGGGCGTCGGCCAGGATCGGATCGGCTGCTGACCGGGCCGGCTCGGTCGCCGGGGTCTGGGCCGCGGTGATGCTCTCGGGGGCGGCGACCGTTTTGCGGGGGGTGGACGGCTTGTCCGGGGCGGGCTTGCGGGGCGCTGCGGGGCGCCGGTTGGACGTCGTCCTGGTCGGGCTCATCGGGGGTCTCCGCTCTGTGCGGTAGTGACGGTGTGTGATTTCTGAGCGGGGTAGGGGGCTGCGCGGTCGGCCTGTTCGGCGACCGGGGCATGAGAGGGGCCCCGGAGGGCGTCCGGGGCCCGTTTTCGGGACTGGGAGGGGGGTGTTCGGATCTGATCCGCCTGATCCGTCTTCGCAGGTCACGATCTGTCTGGTGATCCGCCCGGCATCCGCCCTGATCCGCCGCTGCGGCGGATCAGGGCGGATGCCGGGCGGATCGGCGGCGGATCACCAGACAGATCAGGGCGGATCGCCCCTGGGTGACTGTGTGTCGTCAGTCGGTCAGGCTGGTGATGGCCGTCTCGACGTCCCGCAGCCAGTAGCCGGAGGGCGTGTTGTCCATGTCGAGGTCCTTGCGGCGGTCCGTCTTGAGGTTCTCGACGCCGGCCTTCTTGAGGTCCCGGCCGATCTTCTTCACGGCCTCGCGGCGTCGGTCGGCGGGCTCTCGGTCGTCCCACTGGCGCCACTCGGCGCCGGTGGTGGCGAGGTGCTCCAGGACCTGATCGGTGAACAGGAAGTCCGGGTCGCCGGCGGCCTCGAACGCTGCCCTGATCTTTGCCAGGATCGGCGGGATCGCCGCCGTGCCGGTGTCCTGCGGGCCGGACTCGTCGTCGTCCTCGGCGCACATCGCCAGCAGTTCCGGCCACGGAACGTAGCGGAGGTACTCGTCCTCGTCGGCGAACTTGAGGCCCGGCGGGTTCGGTGCCTTGAGGGCGGCGTCGATCGACGCCTGGTCGATGTCGACCAGGCCGGCGGCGAGGCGCTCGGCGGCGCGGCGGCCGCCCTCGTCGTCGGGGATGTAGTGCCACTTGTGGAGCATCGGGTCCTCGGACAGACCCGGCGCGCCGACCACGTAGCTCTTGGCGCAGTCGTTGAGACTGCCGCCGGACTTGGGCTGGAGCCGGTGCGGAAGGTAGCCCCAGTCGATCGCGCCGCCGCCGAGAGCTTGGGTGGTGTCGACGTCCCGGCACGCTCCCATGATCTTGAGCGCGGGCTGCTGGGCGATGTTGGAGCCGAGCAGCTGACTTGTGGCGCCCTGCGCGGCGAAGATCAGCCAGACGCCTTCCTTGCGGCCGACCAGCTGCAGCTCGGCGATGATCTGCTTGCTGCGCTTGGTGAGCTTGGGGAACTCGTCGACGAAGACGAAGATCGCCGGATGCTCGCGGGTGCATGTCCAGGTGTCGCCCATGCCGAGCTTGCGGCGGGTGCGGGCGCGGCCGGCGGCGAGCCGGTAGAGGGAGAGCAGGGCGAACTCGATCTGGATCGGGCTCGTGCTGGTGAGCTTGACCGCGTCGGTGAACTTCCCCGGCCCGTCGCCGCTGGGGTCGAGGAAGACGGTGACCGCGTTGTGGGCGGCGGTGGTCCAGTCGAGCAGTGCCCGGATGATCGTGCTCTTGCCGCCGCCGGAGCGGGCGATCACCTCGCCCATCAGCTCGGCGAGGGAGAACGTGAGGTCGCGTCCGTCGGCGCTCATGCCGAACGTGCCGGCCGTGGTGACGTCGACGGAGTGCGGGGCCCGGTAGGGCGGGGGCTTCATCGCGCCGAACAGGTCGCCGGTGACCACCCGCAGGGTGGCCTCGGCGGTGCGCTTGCGGTTGGGCTGGAGGATCACGTCGCCGTCGCCGACGTCGAACTTCGTCTCCAGGCCGCCGAGCCGCTCGCCGATGTCGCCGCAGGTGCCGTCGGACACCCGGACCACCGTCTCCCAGCCCCACGGGTGCAGGACAGGGGCGCCGACGTAGGCGAGCGGGACCCGTTCGGCGAGCAGCGCCCGCCGCACGCACTCGACGGCCACGGCCGGGTCGGTGACGTCCCGGATCGGGAACGGCTTGCCGGTGTCGCCGGGGAACAGCTCGACTCCCTGCTCGACGTCGGCCGGGGCCTCGCCGGGCTTCTCGCCGGTGAGCAGCTTGTCGGGCGGGTCGAGTTCGGGGAGCAGCAGGTCGTCGGGGATGGGGCGGTGGGTCAGGCGCGGCGGGTGTGCGCCGGTGCGCCAGGCCATCGCGGTGCCGGCGGCGAGGGCGAGCAGGGCGATCTGCGGGGCGTGGACGGCGGCCATGACGGTGGCGATGGATCCGGTGACCAGGACCGCGCCGCGGCGCAGTCGGCCGAAGGTGCGGGCGCGGGCGATCTGCCGCTCGGTGGGCTGTATCGCCCGGAAGGGGACCTTGTTCATGTCGCGCAGGGCCTTCTCCAGGCGCCGGGCGCTCTCGCGGGTCAGGGTCAGCTGGCCGCGCTGGGCGTCGGTGAGGCCGCCGTCGGAGGCTTCCTCCTCGATGCGTACGACCTTCTTCGTCTCCCTGACCAGCGCCTGGCGCAGTTCGTCGCGGCGTTCGGTGAAGGCCTCCAGCTGGCCGGCGACGATGCGCCTGCGCAGTTCCTCGCCGGACTGGTCGGCGGTGCTGCCCCAGTGGGCGAGCAGCTCGCCGATGCCCTTCGCGCCGTCGCCGGTGCGCCGGGCCTGGGCGCCGGCCCAGCGGGCGACCGGATGCGGCTTCTTCTCCTTGCCCGCCTTGGTCTTGTCGTCGTCCTTCTTGTTCTCGTCCGTGCTGGTCGTGGCGTCGGTGTCGGGCGGGGCGGTGGGCTGCTTCGGTACGGCGGCGCCGGCGGGCGGGGCCGCCGGGCCGGTGCCGGCCTTGGCGTCGGTTTCGGTGCTCACGGTGCAGTCCTCCATGGACAGGAATCCGGGCATGCCGGACGTCGGGTACGGGTGGTGATGGTTGGTGGGTCCGGTCTGGGGTGGCCGTCCCGGAACCGGCCCCGCCCCCGAGGTGCAGAGGGCGGGCGGGTCCGGGGCGACCGTCACGGGCCGGGACTTCAGCCGATGATCAGGGCGCCGAGCCAGTTGGACAGCGGCACGCCCGTGTAGGCGGCGATGCCGCCGAGGGAGATGGACAGGCCCCAGGTGGCGCCGGAGAACGCGCCGGAGACCATCAGGACGCGCTCGCCCATGTTCTTGGCGAACCAGCAGAACGCGACGGCCAGGCCGAACAGGATCAGCGCGATCCAGGAGCCGGAGAACGTCAGGTGCGCCTGCTGGGCGACGGCGACGGTTCCTTCGCCGCCGACCATGCCCTTGCTGGCCAGTACCCCGCTCTGGTTGCCGGTGCCGGTGGTGAAGCCGGACACCAGGCCGAGCAGGCCGCCCGTGCAGGCGGAGGCCAGCACCATCACGCCCAGGCCCCAGGCGTAGGGGACCAGGTACTTCTTCTTCTTCAGCGCGGTGAACTTCCGCTTGTGCTTGAAGAACAGGAACGCCCAGGTGCCGATGAACACCGCGAAGCCGATCGCGCTGCCCGCCCGGGTGACGGTGTGGGTGATCTCGATGCCGGTCGTGCTCACTGGAAAACCCCCGTGGTGATGGCGGACAGCAGGGCGACGGCCCAGGAACGGGCCGGCTGGTAGGACAGGGTGCCGATCACGACCGACCAGGCGGCCAGCCGCACGAGCGGACGCAGGAACCTCACGCCCCGCACCACCCGGCCGACAACCAGCACCCCGGCGAGCGCGATCAGCCCCAGGCACAGGCCCGGGTCCGCGACGTCGGCGGCCGGCCGGAAGCTCGTCGAGCAGTCCTCGACGCCGCTCCGCCACAGCCAGGCCGGCCCCGCCAGGGCGAGGCCGGCGGCGGCGGTGTTCGGCCAGGCCTGGACCGCGCGCTTAAGACGGGCGGTGGCCCGCCGCACGCGCACCCAATCGATCAGGTGGTCCGCGTCGTCGGCCTTGCGCGGGATCGCGGCGTCCAGGCGGCCCTGGCGCATCTCCTGCGCCAGTTCCGCCAGGCCGTCGGCGAGCTCGCTGTGGCCTACATTTCGCGGCTTGGACCAGAAGTCGTCCACCACACCGGACTGCTCCGGGGCGGCGGGGTCGTACAGGGGGCGGGGCGGGACCTCGGGGGTGACGGTCACGACGTCACCCCCGATCCGCGGACCGGAGCGTCAGACATCTGCGGCCTCCATTCGGTTGAGGTAGGGCGGGATGAGGTAGGTCTCGGCGCCTATCGCCAGCAGCAGCCAGAAGGACGTGGCGGTGCAGGTGGCGAAGAAGGCGAAGAACAGCTGGTCGTACGGCATGTCACGGCCTTTCGGACGAGGCAGGCAGAGCGGAACAAGGGGACCGGGGTCCCGGAGTTCCCCTGGTCTTCCGGGGGACCGGCCACCAAGGCGGTGGGTCGGTGTCCGGAGGGCCAGGGCGGCCACGGGGCAGCGGGGCGGGCCCGGGTGCGGGCGACAGGTGGAGCTGGTCGTGCGTCGGGTGGCTAGTCGCGGACGGGACGCGGGCCGGAGAGGGCCCGCCGGGTCTCGCTCCACCGCGGGCCGTTGCGCCAGGGCGACCACGTCTCGACCTCGGCCTGCTCCCACGTGGTGCGGTCGGGGTTGGCGGCGGCCTGGGCGACGTGCCGGCCGGGCACCGGGCTGGGGCCGGTAGGCAGCACGGTGGTGCGCTCCAGCTCGGTGTCGGTCGCGGCGGCGGCCTCGGCGTTGATCGCCTCGGCGGCGGCGACCAGGTCCAGGCCGAAGGCGGCCTCCTCGGCGGTGGCGTGGGCGAGCAGCGCGTCGGCGCCGGCCGACAGGACGGCCGTCCAGTGCGCGTCGCTGATCTCGCCGTCCCAGCGGACCGGCTCGGTGCCGGTCAGCTTGGCGATGCGCCGGACGGTGGCGCGGCGGGTCCGCTCGCGGCCGGACGCCTCGGCGACCCAGGCCCAGGTCGACGTCGCGCCGGTGATCTGGGCGACGTGCTCGGCCTGGCGGCGGCCGGTGAGCGTGCGGGACATGGCGGTACCTCCTGGATCGGGTGGAGCGGGGGAAGGGGGTGGTGGTGGGCCCTTGGCGGGGCCCACCACCACCCCCGGCGCCGTCCCGACATGGGCATGCCAGGACGGTTCCGAGGGAGACAGGCGGCGGGATGCTGCCGAACTACGGGAGAGAGGAGAGGGCTACTTGCTGCCGCCGCCGGCCTTCGCCGCGTCGCGGCGGGCCTGGTCCTCGCGCATCCGGCGCAGCGCCTCGTCGGCCTGGTTGGCGAGCTGAACGGTGATGGCCATGGTCAGTCCCTCCAGAACGAGCGGTTGACGTGCGCGGGGTCGGGCTTCGGGCTGAGCTGGCGGGTGCCGTCCGGGTTGTACTTGGCGGGCTCCGGGTGGACCTCACGGACCTGGGGAAGCGGGACGTGCGGGCTGTACCAACCGCCCGCCGACACCGAACCGGAGTCACCGGAGCGGGAGGAGCTGCCGAAGCCGGGCTTGCCGGAGCCGAGACCGAAGTAGGAGCGAAGACCCATCAGGACCGACCCCCCGCCCGCTCCTGCTGCTGCTGGCGCAGTTGCTCAGCCTGCTGCTGAGCCCGCTCGATGGCGGCCTGCTGCTCCCGCCACTGCTCGACCTGGCGCTGGAGCTGGGCGTCGCCCAGGTGCTGGGAGCTCACCAGGTCACCTCCCGGGCCGGCTCGCCGTTACGGGCCGCGTAGTCGGCGGCCGCAGCCTGGCAGACCTCGCGGATCTGGTCCGGGGTGCTGGCCTGGTGGATCGCGGCGTGGAACTGCTGCGCCCGCTCGGCGATCTGCCGGGCCTGCTCGTCCGTCTGCGCCATGATCAGCACCCCGCCATCTGGGCGCGGCGGGTGAAGGTGGCGATGGCGTTCTGGACGAACCAGGAGATGTGCGCCCAGCCGGTGCGACCGGCCTTGGCGAGGTGCTCCTCGGCCTGCCGCCACACGTCGGCGACGAGCTCCATCACGATGCTCTCGCCGGCGGCCGGGGCGACCGCGGCCAGGTCGTGGATAACGAGTGAGAGCACCCGGCCCTCGTACTGCTCCTGAAGGGGAGCACTACGGTGGCTGGCGAGGGTGGGGTCGTTGTTCCCGCTCCTACGCGGGTCGGTCATGCTGGTCATTGCGGATCTCTCCTTGACGAGCTGGTCCGTTGGGACCCCGGTGGATGCTGTCCAGGCACACCGGGGTCTCGCCGTTTCACGAAAACTTCCGTGTTGGCTTAGTCAGCTTAGCTGATACAGTCGCCACTGTGTCAACTAAGCCGGTGAAGCTATCTATGACAGGGAGGTGGCCCTACGATGTGGCTCATGACTGATCCACTCGCCCAGCCCTACCAACGGATCGTGGAGGACGTGCGCGATCAGATCCGTCTAGGCCGCCTTCGCCCCGACGACAAGCTGCCCAGCACCCGCGAACTTGCTACTCGCTACGGCGTGGCTCACGGGACCGTACAGAGGGCACTCACCGAACTCCGAGCGTCTGGGCTGATCTACTCGCACCAGGGGAAGGGAAGCTTCGTACGGCAGGTACCACCGGACGAGCCCGAGACGACATCCGAGCTCCAAGAGCTGCGGGAACAGGTCAGCGTCCTGGCCGCCCGCCTTGAGCGGGTCGAGCAGGCGGTCTTCCAAAAGACGTGATCCACGGGAACTCCCTCGGGCCGGTTTCTGATGCACAGATCAAATCCGACTCGGCCGTGATGAACCATCACATCTCCATGGGGAGATCCGTACGTGGGTTTATCAGTGCGTTTTCAACATCCACGTACACATGCGTTTCGGGGCAGCGCCCCTAGGCTCGCGAGCATGACGACAGCGGAGGCGGGGAGCATGGCAAGGGTGCGGCTGGGATGGCGACCCGAAAAGCTGCGCGAGCAGCGGGAGGCGCACGGCTTGACACTCGAAGACGCCGGCGAGCGCCTTCGCCTGGTGGCGGAGCAAGCCGGGCTGAAGAACATTCCGGCTGCGCACCCGCAGACGATCTGGCAGCACGAGCAGGGCGAGATCTACCCTGGCCCGGACTATCGACGGGCGTACTGCGCGCTCTACCGGGCAACGGACCCGCAACTCGGATTCCGGAATCCGCTGCCGGGTGAGAACACCGCCTTTGCGCTGACGCCAATGTCCGCAACCAACAACGGCACTCACGTACTGGCTGTCGAGCGGGCGCTGCACCGGATCGCACCGGGTACGGCCGAGGCCGACAACATGTCGTTGCAGCAGCGGATTATGGACGCGTGGCGTCGGCGGCACACGGGCGGCGATCCACACCGGCCCTCGATTGTCCTGGTCGGCGGGTTCGCCGGCAGCGGAAAGACGGAGTTCGCCAGGTTCCTGACTCAGCTGACCGGTTGGCCGCTGTTGGACAAGGACCCGCTGACCCGATCGCTAGTAGAGCGTCTACTCGTCTCGCTCGGCGGCGATCCCAACGACCGACACACGGACCTGTACCGAAATGAGGTGCGGGCGTTGGAGTACGACTGCCTTATGCAGGCCGCCTACGCCAATGTGGCCTGCGGTATCTCCACTGTGCTGACCGCCCCGTTCATCGCCGAGATGGCTGATGAGGCGTGGATGACTCGGCTCGTCAACCGCTGCCGTGCCCAGGGTGTCGACGTGTCGCCGATCTGGGTGCGCTGCGACGCAGAGTCGATGCGCGAGTACATCGGCTTCCGATCGGCCGCCCGGGACGCGTGGAAGTTGGCGAACTGGAACGACTACATCGCCACCGTCGACACGGAGCTGCGGCCAGTGGTGCCGCACCTGGTGGTCGACAATCGCATGGGAGCAGCCATCTCACTAGCCGATCAGGCTCGGCTCGCTCTCGCGGAGGTGCGCGTATGACCAGCCAGCCGCGACGCGGGGTGATCCTGTATGGGCCGCCGGCCGCCGGGAAGGACACGGTGACGGCCGCCCTGACCGCGCTGGACGCTGTCTTCGCACTGTTCTCCAGGGTGAAGGTGGGACCGGGCCGGTCGACCGGCTATCGGATGGGGACGCCGGAACTGCTGGCGCAGTTGCGCGCCACGGCAGGTGCCGTGGTTTACGAGAACAGCAGGTACGACAGCACCTACGTGACGGATCGGCCGGGGTTGGACGCGGCGTACGAGGCCGGGGTGCCGGTGATGCACCTGGGGCAGGTCGACGGGGTGCGGGCGGTGCTGGACGGCTACCCCGCCGAATGGCTGACGGTGCTGCTCTGGTGCCCGAGGGAGTCGACGGCCGAGCGGTCGGCGGGCCGGGGGGACACGGACACCGTTGCGCGTCTGGCCGCCTGGGACGCCACGCAGGCGGACCTGGTGGCCAATGCCGGCTTCCGGTTCGACCTCGTCGTCCGCACAGACGTGGCGTCGCCCGAACAGGCCGCTGAGCGGATCCGCCAGGCACTCGCCGCACCCGAGCAGCGGCTGCTGATGCTGGACTTCGACGACACGCTGATCGACCGCCTCGCTGCGGTGACGGCGTGGATCTCGGGGTACTGCTCCGCCCACGGGCTGGGCCCGGATGTCGAGCGCCGGATCCTGGGCGCCATGCGGATCCGCGCGGATCTGCAAACGTTCGAGGGCCTGTGCGCCGAGCTGCCGGTGCCGGAGTCCGCCGATCAACTGTGGGCCCGCTACAACGCGGAGTTCCCGGCAACGGTCCGGCCCTTCCCCGGCGTGCCGGACGCGTTGGAGGCGGTCAGGGCCGACGGGTGGCAGGTTGTCGTCGTCACCAACGGCGGCGGCGAGATCCAGCGCGCCAAGTTGAAGGCGAGCGGGATCGACGGCCTGGTCGACGAGGTGTGCATCTCCGAGGAGGCCGGCACCCGCAAGCCAGCCCCTGCAATCTTCGAAACGGCTGCCGCGAGCGTGGGTCGCAGCCTCGTGCGGGGCGGTTGGATGGTGGGGGACAACGTCGCCCTGGACGTGGTCGGCGGCCGCGCGGCCGGACTGCGCACCGTCTGGGTCTCCCACGGCCGGCCGTGGCCTGGAGGTGCGGAGCCGGACTACATCGCGCTGAACGTCCTGGACGCCTTGGACCACGTCCGTGGAGGTGCCCGATGACGGATCGACAGGTCACGGTCGGTGTGCTGCATCCCGGCAGTATGGGCGCGGCCGTCGCGGCATGTGCCCTCGCGAACAGTGGCCAAGTCTTGTGGTGTCCGCAGGGGCGCAGTGAGGCGACCGCGGCCAGGGCGGAGCGGTTCGGGCTGACTGCGGTGCCGGCGCTATCCGATTTGGTGGCGCAGGCGGACGTGGTGCTCAGCCTGTGCCCGCCAGCCGCAGCGGAGGATGTCGCGCGGGAGGTAGCCGGGCTCGGCTTCACCGGTCTGTATGTGGAGGCGAATGCGATCAGCCCGCAGCGGGCGGCGCGGATCGCGCAGCTGCTCGGCGGAACGGCTCGTGCGGTGGTCGACGGCGCGGTGGTCGGTTCTCCGCCGGTCGGTGCGAAGCGGCCCCGGCTGTACCTTTCTGGGCCCGTGGACGAGGTCGGGCTGGTCGAGCGGATCTTCTCCGGCACTGCAGTATCGACCCACGTGCTGGGCGAGGAGATCGGGCAGGCCAGCGCGCTGAAGGTGGCCTACACGGCATTCCAGAAGGCATCCCGGGTGCTGGCCGCGCTGTCCTATGGCCTCGCACGGGAGCACGATGTCGACCAGGCGCTGCTCGATGTCGCCGGTCAGCGGGCCGGCTCGTACCTGACCGAGACGGACTACATCGGCAAGACCGCTGCCCGAGGGTGGCGATGGGGCCCTGAACTGGAGGAAGCCGCGGACACGATGGCCGCCGCCGGCCTCCCGGACGACTTGCTCCGCTCGGCAGCCTCCACGCTCAGCCGGTGGAACGACTCCAAGGACACCAAGATGTCGGCCGAGCAGGCGCTGGACGAACTGCTTCGCGCGGAGGCCGAGCTGTCCAGCCGACACGCGGAACCTGAACGGCTCCAGGACCCAAGGAGACCAATAGGCTGATCTGGTCGCCTGCGGGCGCCACCAAAGTCCAGAAACAGCAAAAGCAGCCCAAGATTGGCGTCTGGGGGCTGCTCAGCTGTCTACACAGTCGTCCCCGACGGTACCAGGGGTACCCCGGCTTCGGCGAGAGACACCCGTCTCTCGCCTGCTCGGGCTACCCCGGAGGTCCAGCCGGTGACGGCGCCCCTTCGAGAGGCAGCGCCCCCGTTGTTCCACCTCGTCAACCTGCGAGGCCGTGTCGTCCCGGCCCGCTCAACCCCCTTCTCCGAGCTGCTCGGCCGTGTCGCTTCGGCCATCGCAGCCCCTGCCAGTGGCGTGGGCACCCATCATGTCGTCCGCTCCCGGCAGGCCTCCCGCAATCTCCGGCTCGGTATGTGTCACACCGAGCCGGTTTTTCCGGGATCTATCCATGTGACCCGGAATCGTGATCTCTATTCACAGGTCGCCCCTGTCAGTACTGAGCTCATGACACCCAACTCTGCTCCCATGCCGCCCGCCGTCGTCACCGGCTCGGCGGTGGCCCCGTGAGTCTGGAGAAGCCGAAGCTCGCCGAGGTTGTTATCCCCGCGTGGATGGCCAAACTGCTGGACCAGGTCCGCGAGGCCGAGCAGGAGGAGGGGACGTTCGAGATCGAGGCTGAGGACGAGCTGCCGTTCGCCCAGCTCGGCTCCTGGGTGGCGCTGTCCGGCGTCAGCCCGCGGGCGATGGCCCTGTACTGGTTCATGGCGATGCACCTGAACCTCAAGCGCGGGGACCGGTACGTCTGGCCGTCGAAGGACGCGCTGGCGTATCTGATGCAGTACTCGCGAGGCGACAAGATTGACCCGTTCCTCAAGGAGCTGGTGGCGATCGGCGCGGTGATCGTGGTCTCGGTGCCGGACAGCAGCGGCCCGCAGAGGCGCAACGTGTACCGGCTGCGGCGCAACCCTCCGCCCGGCTACGCCGCTGGCCCGCTGACCCTCGGGGAGTTCTACGCGACGCTCGGCCCGGTGCTGGAGGCCGAGCGGACTACCTCTGCGGCCGCCCGTGCCGTTAAATCCAATAAAACCGCAGGTCAGGATGTCTCCCCCGAAACGGGGGGACAGTGCGGTGCGGTCGACGGCCAGGGCGACACAAACGTTAATTCCAATGAAACCGCAGGTCAGAGTGTGTACCCCGAAACAGGGGGAGACGTGACCCCCGAAATCGGGGTGCACGTGACCCCCGAAACGGGGGGTGTAACTACAGCAACAACTAACAACACGAATGACGCTGCGCCCGTTGGGCGCGTTAGCGCCCCTGACGCCCGTAGGGCATCTACAGGTAGTAGCGCGCGCGCGAAGCGAAGCGGCTCCGCCGCGCCCCGAAAGACCAGCGCCGCCCGGATGGACAGGAGCACCGCTGCCGCGTTCCGAAGCGTCGTCGATGCGCTGCCCGCCGACCTTCGCCAGCTCGCTGAGCGCCCGCTGCCAGTCAAGGTGCCAGTCAGGCCGCTCGGTGACCTGATCCGGGAGCAGCTTTGCGAGCGCACGCCGGGGCAGTTGGCGGAGCGGATCGCGAGGCGGTGGATCCAGCACCGGTGGGAGGAGAAGTGCCACAGCGCGATGGCGGGCGAGCCGTTGCGCTCCGGGGTCGGGATCGCGGTGGAACTGCTCAAGGCGCCCGAGTGCTCGCATCCACGGTGCGAAGACGGCACGGACATCGACACGAAGGCGCCCTGCCGGGTCTGCCCGGAGCGGCGGGAGAACTTCCGCCGCTCCAAGCGTTCGGGCGGCGGTGCGATCCCGCCGCAGGCCGGCGGCCAGGGCGCAGGGCCGGTGAAGTGGTGGTGCGTCACCGACGGATGCGGCTACAACTCGTACGGCTCCGGGCCGGCCGACGGCTTGTGCGGGGACTGCCGGGCGGAGGGCGACCTCGACCTGGAAGAGATCGACCCGGCGGAGGCGGAAGCCGCCCGGTTGGCCTTCGCCGCGCTGTTCGGCTCGGCGGTGCGCTGATGGGGCCCGCATACGTCCCTCCCGGCCAGCACCCGGCGGTCTGGGTCACGGAGGGCCTTCCCGGCCCGCTGCTGGCCGCTCTCGTCCGCCACGGGGGCATCCCGCACACCGTCCGCACCCTGGTGATCGACCAGCTCAAGCACCGGGGCCCGGAGGACCTGCGGCTGCGGGCAGAGCGTCGTTGGTTCCAGCGGTACTCGCACCTGACAGGCCCTGAGATCGCGGAGCGGGCCGACCGCCTCGCCTACGACCTGCTCGCCCCCTCCGGGTGTGAGGTGGCCCAGTGCGAAGACGGCTGGCTCCTGGACGACTCCGGCGGCTGCCACCGGTGCCGGATCCGACGGACCGTCGTCGACACCACGCTGGCCGAGCCGTCCGGCGGACCACGCTCGTCGCCCGAGTACGTCACGGACGTCGTGGCGGCCATGCGGGCGCAGCGCCGGCGAACTCATGGAACGCCGCGCAGCACCCGCAGCATCCCCCTCGCCCGGGGTAGGCGCCCCTACGAGCCGGCCCCGGGCGCGATGCGGGAGGCCGAACCGGACCACTCGGCGGCGGAGCCGATCGAGCGGGCCCGGCGCCTTGAGCACGACCGCGAGGTGCAGCGCCTAGCGGAGCAGAAGGCGAAGGCCGACAAGGCGGCCCGCGCCACCGAGAAGGGGAATCAGTCATGAGCCTGCACGTCAACGCCACCGAGGTCGCGGCGGTGCTGCTGGCCGACGGATGGCATGAAGCCAAGGCGGGTACGTTCACCGTGGGCCCGTTCGCCTTCGCCGGCGCCACCGACGGCAGTTCGGCCGATATCGCGGGACAGCCGGGTTTCCGGCTCACCACCGAGGAGGGCTCGGTCATCACGGGGCCGCTGTTCTCGGTCCTCGCCGTGCGATCCGAAGCCGTGCAGGATCAGGAGCGGACGCCGCTGCAAGAGCTCGCCTACCGGCTGGACGGGCAGATCGTCACGGTGGACGGTGCCGAGTCTGTTCGCTTCACCTACGCTGGCCAGCAGTTCGAGGTGTGGCTGGGGACGACCAAATACGGGCTGCGGTGGCTGTTCGCCCCAGCCGGCCACCGGGAGAGCGCCATCGACTACGGGTTCGGCGAGAAGGACCCCGTCCACCAGGTCGCCCGGGCGGCTATGAGTGACCTCAAAGCCGGCATGCACCCCGGCCCGACCAAAGCCACGGGAGACCGCCCTCACACCGATTGAGTAGCAGGCCAACCCGCCGGGCCAGCGCCAGCGAAGGTGAGCCCCTGGCTGATCGCCAGCGGTCGAACGCTGGCCCTGCGTGTCGCGAGCAATGCCATCCCCGTCGCCCGTTTCGAACGCCCGTCCAGAACTGCACGTAGAACGCCCAACGACTTTGATATGTAGGGGTGTTGTCGGTGGTGCGTGGTCTAATCAGCGGTTCGTGCGGTGGTCGCGCGGCGGCAGTTTCCCAGGGGAGGGACCGATGGGCAGGATCATCCCGGTCACCGGCTATATCAAGCAGGACGGCACCAGGGTGCGGGCGCACACCCGTCTGATCGGGGGAGCGACGGCGGCAGCCGGCGGGCTGGGCGGCACGATCCTTGCGGTCCTGCTGCTGCTGTTGATCAACAACGGTGACAAGAGCGCGGACCAACCTCCCGCGCCGGCGCCGCGCGTCACGATGCACATCGGCGCCGGGAGCTGACCTTCACCGTGCGACGGGGCCCCTCGCATGGTGAAGGGCCCGGCTCTCCAAGCGGAGCCGGGCCCGTCGTCGTTCAGCGGAGGATCAGCTGCGGTGGCCGCTGCGTGGCGCGGGGACGCGGGGCATGAGCTCCCATAGCGGGCGGCCGCTGGAGGCCCAGCGGCCGAGCAGCTCGCGGTCGACCAGGAGCACGCCCTGCTCGGCTCCCCACTTCACCGCGTCCCGGGAGAACCGGCCGTTGGTCACCACCACCGGCACCTGGGCGCGGTGCACGCGCTGGTAGGTGCCGGCCAGCGAGTACAGCACGCCGACGCCGACGGCCTTGCCACCGACCGGGTCCTGCTTGTGCTTGCACTGCAGGGCCCAGCGCCGGCCCAGCGGGTCGTCCGCCAGCACGTCCACGCTCTGGTCGTTGGACTGCCCGACCTTCCGGGCCCGGCAGCCGTCGCGGATCAGCAGGTCCCGCACCGCGTACTCGAACGCGTCGTGGCCCAGCTGGTCGATGCCGCCCGGACCGGTCAACGCCAGCCGCAGCGCCCGCCGGCCCTCCTGGGCGAGCCGCTCCTGCGCCGCCCGCGCACAGAACACGGCGGCGCCGACGCCCGCCGCGGCGAGAAGCACCAGCAGCGGCACCCACCAGTGCGCGGCCAGCCACCGCAGCACCGCCAGCAGCAGGCTCACCCCCACGATCAAGGCGACGGCCGCGAGGACCACCGAGCCGCTCTCCACCCTCACCGCCGGCCTTCGCCCGCCCCTGCGCCGTGCCGGCCTTCGCGAACCCACCCGTGCCCCACCCCCACCAACCCGAATCGACACATCTGCGGCGCCATGACAGCACGCGGTGACGGGGCACGTCAGCAGCGCACGGAAGCACTTCGTCGTCGTCCCGGCCCCGGGTGCTCACCTGCCGGGATGCCGCCCGACTCAGGTCAGCGAGTGGCGTCGGCCGCCACTCCCACGAGGTGGAGGACCGCCTGCCCCAGAGGGGTGGTTGCGATCAGGATGCCGAACGTGGCAGCGCTGAGGACGGTCAGCGTCTCGTCGACGCGGGAGCGGGACTGGGTGCGCCGTCTCAGGCGGACGAAAATGATGATCGCAAGGAAGACGCTCGCGCTGACGGTGTACTGCATGCCCCACCCCTGGTCGCAGCCTGATGACTCTCGGTGAGCATGCCAGAGAGCGGCGGCCGCGGGGGCGAGATGCCGAAACTCGATCCGATGCGGAGGATCACTGGCCCGCAAGGGCCACTCCCGGCGTGACGGAGCGTCATGGCTTGCGAGTTCCGCCGACCGAACGATCCCCCGTGGGCGACAAAACCCCAGGTCAGATTGCGGCTCCTGGGATGCAGACGTCGACTGGCATCCCCAAACGAGTGAAAGTGACAGGAAAAGTTACATCCGAAAGTGACTTTCGGGCTAGGCTAGTTAGTGAAAGGGGAGGTGTTCATGAGCGACGACCTGTTCGCGGCGATCGACGCGCTGCTGGAGCGGCCGAAGCCGGCTGACGACCTGCCGGTGCCCGCCGAGCGGGAGCGGCTGCGCAAGGCCGCGGAGTACACCCAGGAGGACCTGGCGAAGGCGCTGAAGACCCGGCGGGAGACGATCGTGCGGTGGGAGGCCGGGTCGACCGACCCGCGCCCGCCCAAGCGGGAGATCTACATCCGGTTCCTCGCGACGCTGGCGCTGCGGCACGGCACGGTCGAGCCGACCGAGTGGCTGCGCCGGGCCCAGGCCGCCGGCCTCGCACCCGCCACCGTCCAGGCCCCAGCTCCGGCTCCGATGGCCGAGCCGACGCCTGCGGCCGGCCCGGCCGAGACGGTGCCGAGTGCGCCCGCTTCCGTGCCGGCGGCGTTCGGCGGCGACCAGGCGGACCAGGCGATGGAGCTGGACCGCGACGCGGCGGGGGACCTGGTCGCCGGTCAGCCGCAGCCGTGCGTGCGGTGCGGGCGTCCAACGCCGTACCGCTCGCAGGGCCGCCCGGTGCACATGGGCGGCTGGTGCACCGCGGCCGCGCAGCCGGCTACCGCCGAGCAGGCCCCGGCCCCCGTGGTGGCGCCGGTCGCTGCTTCCCGCCAGGCCGCGCCCGCCGGCGCTCCTACCGCTGGGCCCGCGCGCCGTACCGGATCGTCGCGTCCCGTCGCCTCGTCCCGGGCCAGGAAGGCCCCGGCGAAGACGGCCACGGCGGCGGCTGAGGGTCCGTCGGACTGGGAGGCGGCTGCGGCGGCGCGGTTCCCGTCCGGGCCGCTCGCGGTCCTCGACGTCGCCCCTGACGGCAAGGGCCTGGTGGCCTACCTCGCCGACGGCACGGTGGCGCCGACGGCCCCGGCCGGCCGCACCCTGGCGGCGGTGGTGGAGTGGGCGCTGGAGCAGAGGCTCGGCTCGCCGCGGCTGCACCGACACGGCAAGGACGGCGACGCCCTGGTCGTCATCGCCGACGCCGCGCTCGCCGAGATCGGCCTGCCCCGGATAGGCCGCGACGAGAAGACCGAGTTCGTCCAGCGCCTCGGCCAACTGCCGAAGACCCACAAGTCGGTGAAGCAGGTGGAGAGGGCCGGCTGGCTGCTCACCCAGCGAGGCCTCGGCCCGTGGGCGCGGATCTACCGCACCCCCGAGGACGGCAAGCGCCAGTGCGTCCAGCTGTGCATCCCGGCCTGGGGCGCGCTGACCTCCGGCGGCTGGACCATCCCCGACGACCTCGACGCTGCCGACCTGGCCCGCCTGCTCGGCACCTACGCGAAGCGGGTCCTCACCCCGCGCGGATCCACCGCCGTCTCCGGCCTGGAACTGGTCACCGCGCTGCGCCCGCCGACCCGCGCCGTGCGCACCGAGTCCGGCTGGACGTCCGGCCCGGTGGAGGGCTCCCGCCCGAAGGACGGATTCGATCCGGCGCCGCCGGAGGTCCCGGACGTCCACCCGCTCGCCCAGGACCGCGAGGAGGGCGGCGAGCTGGTCACCGAGGCGTGGGACTGGCACCGCGAGCTCACCGACGCCGAGAAGGCCGCGCCGTTCGCGGTCGGCCTCGACGTGAACATGGCCTTTTTGGCCGCCGCCGGCCGCCTGGTGCTCCCGCTCTCGGGGCCCGTGCACGAGCTGAACCCCGCGTTCGACCCGAAGACGCCCGGCAGCTGGCTGGTGGACCTGTCCAGCATCGACACCAACCCGCTGCTCCCCTCACCGTTCACCGCCGACGGCTCCCGCCCGACCGGGCCGGCCTGGTACACCACCGCCAAGGTCGCCTACGCGGTGGAGCTCGGCGCCAAGGTCCGGCCCACCGAGGGCTGGCTGCGCCACGAGTCCGGTCCGTACCTGGACCCGTGGCACAAGCGGCTGCGTCAGGCGTACGTCGACACGATGGCCGCCCTCGGTGTGCCGCTGACCCTCGCCGACACCGACCCGGTGGCGTTCCTGGACGCCATGGCCGCCGTCAAGCAGGGCGACCCGGCCGAGGTGGCGGTGCTGACCGCGATCAAGCAGAGCGCCAAGGGCGCCATCGGCAAGATGCGCGAGCGCCCGCGCGGTCACGGCTACAAGCCGGGCGAGCGCTGGGCAGCGCTGGACCGGCCGACCTGGGACCCGCTGATGCGCGCCCTGGTCATCGACACCGCCACCGTCAACCTCCACCGCAAGCTCCGCAAGATGGCCGGCGACACGGGTCTCTACGCCATCGCGGTGCTCTCCGACTGCGCCGTCTTCGCCGCCCCCGGCCCCGGCGCCCTCGACGTCCTCACCAAGCCGGACGGCACCCTCACCACCTCGCTGCGCCTGGGTGTCAGCCCGGGGATGGTCAAGTTCGAGGGCTCCCGGCCGATGAGCGAGATCGCCGAGCTGCTCGCCGACCAGGCCAACCCGGCCCGGCACATCAAGGCCGGCGGATTCGTCTCCGCCGACGAGTAGCCGCACCCCAGCCGGGCCCGCACCATGTGGGCCCGGCTCCGCACAGCACGACCAACACCAGTTCGGGCCGCCGACCGGCGGCCCAACGGAAGGGGACCGGCATGGAGCAGGATCCGCGCGTCGAGCAGCTCGCCATCGCCTACTGGCACCGCATCAGGACGGGCCAGGCCGCCTGGTCGCGCCTGAAACCCGAGATCCGGGCCCAGATGCTCGACCAGGCCGACACCTGGCTGCGCGCCGCCGAGCAGGCCGACCTGCTCGCACCGATCGCCGCGCCGAGCGAGGACCACGCCGCCCTGTGGCTGGACGAGACGGGTGGCGTGTGGAACGACGTCCCGACCAGCGACAGCGGCGACGACCTGGTGCTGCCGCTGGTCCACGCCCGCGAGGAGGCGACCTCGCGGGCGGAGCTCGAAGACCGCGGTCACCACTTCACCCTCATCGGCTGGGCCCGCTGACCGCGGCCGACCCGGCCACCACGAACGTCATCACGAGGAAGGAGAAGTGCGATGGGGGAGATCGACGAGGGCCTGGAGCGCGCGGAGCGCACCAAGCCCATCCCGGTGCAGCTGAGCACCCGGGTGAGGTTCCTGTGGGAGAAGGTCGCCAAGGGCGACACCAAGGCCCTGGCCAAGGCCGCCGGCATCTCGGTGCGCACCGCCCAGCGCTGGGCCAGGGCGCTGAAGGAGGGCGAGCAGCCGGTGATGACCAAGGCCAACGAGAAGAAGGTGGAGCAGGTCGTCCGCGCGAAGTGGCAGCCCAAGGTCCGCCGGCGGGTACGCCGCGACGCGGAGAAGAACGGCTTCATGCTCCACATCAGCGGCACCTTCGGCTACAGCGCGGCCCGCGGCTCCACCGACGACCCCCGCTCCCGCACCATCACCCAGAAGATGCCCGGCGACGTCGCCAAGAAGCTGTACGAGGCCCGCGACGCCGGAGCCAGCCAGGCCCAGCAGGAGCGGATCCTCGCCGAGGGCCTGCGCGAGCACTACTTCAAGGACAACGGCCGCCGCGCCGCCGGCCTCGACGTCGAGCTGAACGACATCGCCTGGATGGACGTCGAGCTGTAAGCCCAGCTCAGCGCCCCCGTGTCGCCAAACCAAATTCTCAACGACCCCGCCGACCCCGGCCGCCGACCATTTCAATAAACAATCCGTCGTCACCCCGCACCGAATTCTCCCGACGAAAGGAATTCCGTGACCGCCACCGGAGTACAGCTCGGACTGCGCAACCTCGACGGCAAGCAGCACCTCGCCGTCGCCGACGTCACCGCGATGCTGCGCAGTTTCAGCTCGATCTGGCAGGGCTGGGCGGCCACCGGCCACGCCGACCTCGACCCGCACACCGTCGGCCTGCTCGGCTCCGCTCTCGCCGACTTCGCCGACCAGCTCGACGTCGAAGCCATCGCCCGCACCGCCCCGACCACCGGGACCGGCCGGTGAGCCACTCCAACGCGGTCCCTGTCGGCACGGGCCGCTTCACCGGAACCCCGTCTCCCGCCCGCAGGGCCGCCGGCCTTCCCGGGCACTGCGACGCCTGTGTCCTGACCGGCCACCAGAGTGCCCACCCCGACCTGGGCTGCGCCGACGTCGGCTGCGACGTCGTCCACGGCACCACGGACACGGGCCTGCCGTTGTGTGCGGACTGCGGGCTGCCGATCACTGGCCGGTGGCTGTCCGACCTGCCGCTGCCGGGGGAGAGCAGCGCCGGACAGCTCCGGTACTGGCACACCAGCCCCTCGGCCTGCGCCGCGGCAGCCAGCTGAACCCGACACCGAACTGGTGAGGGGCCCTCGCGCTCGAATCGCGAGGGCCCCTCACCGCGTGAGCCTACGACCCGCCGGCCGTGACCAGCCACCCCCGCCGGCTGACCTCCCCTCGCTCTCCCCACCCCGGCCGGGTGCACTTGCTGCCCTGCCGCACGGCCGGGTTCGGGCGGCAACCAGGCCACCGAAGCGGACTGCGGCACCGCCTGGGCGGGCCGCGGCGTGCTTCGCCCCCGCACCCGTGACCAGCGCCCGGATGCGCTGGACCATCCGGCTGCCGCCTACCCTGCGCCGCCGGATCCGCCGCCCGGGCCGTGGCCGGCCCAGCCGCCGGCCCGCCGCCGCACCGCTCGCGCCGAAGACGGCGCTCCCTGGGTAGTTGCCGTCCACGAACCGGCAGGCACCCGTGCGAGCCAAGGCACCTGCCGCACCGGCCAGCCCGGCCACCGGCCCGCAGGCCAACCCTGAAGCCCCCGCCGCCAGAACCCACCTGACGAGAACGCGCTGCGCCACCATCACGACGGCCCCCACAGAAGCAGCGTGGGCCCGGCCCAGCCCACGCCCGTGATCCCGCGCCGCCACCGCGTACCGGCAGGGCACGGAGGCTGATCACCCGGTGGATGAGCGCGGAAAGGGCCGTCAAGGCCCGGGTCCGGCGGCAGCCGGACTTCCGTGATCGGCGTGGTGAGCGCAACCCACTTGCGATCCTCGCACCTTGTCGAGCAGCCGGACCCGGGCGGCGGCAGCGGCATGGATCGGCAGCCTGCCGGAGGCGTCGCGACGGGAGCCGCTCCTTTCGGCCGCGACACGCCGCAGGTTGCTGCTTACAGCCTGAGGTGGGCACCGCGGGGAGCTTGCCGCACGTCACTAACCAGCAACCAGATCGGGACAGCCACGCAGCGCTCTGACCTGCGGAAACATTTGCCGAAGGGGGATCTTGGGATCACCAACAGGGATCGCAGGATCCCCGGACGGGATCCTGCGATCCCACAAATGGACTATGAGTCCATGGGCCAAGAGTCCATTTTGGGGATCCTGGCGCGCCCTTAATGGACTCATAGTCCATGGACCGATAGTCTATTTGTGGGGTCGCGGGACCCTCGAAATGTACTAAGAGTCCATCGTGTGGCTCAAAGGAGGGGGACATGGCAGCAGCACGAGCGAAACGCTTCGACGGTGACGGCAACGCCCTTCCGCAGACCCGGTTCGGCTACGCGGGCGGCTACAGCACCGTCGACAACGAGCGGATGAACGGCATCGCCGAGGGCGTCGAGGCGCTGACCGACCGCGAGTGCCGGGTGCTGCTGTGGTTCGTGGCCAACACCCCGGGCGCCGACCTCCCGGTGGAGAAGCCGGTCCCGGAGATCGCCCGCCGGCTGAAGATGGACCCCAAGTCCCTCAAGCGGCACATCGAGAAACTGGAAGGGATGCGCCTGCTGCGACCGGGCAAGGTCCTCGGCCGCTACACCTTCTGGAAGGTCACGCCGTACCTGTGCTTCCAGGCTGGGGCTGCCGAGCAGCGTGAAGCGCTCAAGGCGTGGAACCCCCCGGAGATCCCGGCCTGGGTGGAACCGCAGCCCAAGACCCGCAAGACTCGTAGCGACAAGAAGACGGAGGGGGAGGGATGACCATGCAGATCGCTTCGCGCGAGGACGTTCGCCGGCTCATGCGGGTGACCAGCCCGTTGGCGCCGAACCAGCGGATCGTCGTCATCCTCTACGCGTCCCACGACCAGGACCCCGACAGCGGCGCCGTGTCGATGGACGCTAAGGAACTCGCGGCCGAGATCAACATGGACCCGTCCCTCTTCTCCCGGCTGCGCGGCCAGCTTGTCGAGCGCGGCTGGATGGAGAAGATCGACGACACGGTCTACTACCGGCTCACGGCGAAGGCCGACGGCAGCGACAACGTCCTGCCCCTTCGTCGCGCCGGCGGCGACAGCGAGCACCAAGCACGGCGCGCCTGACTCGGTCTGACCGACAGCGGCGAGACTTCGAGTACCGCGTTCGACCTGCGGGCCCACACCGGAATCGGCGCGGGCCCGCAGGTCGCTTCCGGAGGCGTGGCAGCTCTGACCTCACGCCGCGTCGGCTTCCGAGCGCGCCGTCACCACCACTGGTAGCACCTTTGTCCGGTGGCGGGTACAAACCGCTGAGCCGGGGCAGAAGCTCCGCCGACCCCGCGCGCTGGCATGCTCGCGCCGGGAAAATGCCTGGTCACAGCTCTACCCATGCCCGGGGCGGAGGTCTAGCATTCCGGGCACGGCAGCCCCACCACGCCCCGTCAAACGGGCTGCCGAGCAGGTCGGCCACGTCTGGGGCGCGGCCGGCGCCTCCCACGGCCGGAGCCCGGGCACCCCCCTGCCCCAGGGCTCCGGCCGCGCTGTCGGGCGGATCTGGTATCTCGGTGGGCAGGGACGTGTGGTGCCGCTACGGTCTCGGCCATGTACAGATTTGGCAGTGGCCCCCGGCCGGTGTGGGATGTCCTGAGGGCTACGAGGTGGAATCCCCCCGCTCCCGCCGCCGGTGACCCGGATCGCCGCCAGACATATGTGACGGCGTTGGAGCAGGCCGAGCAGCTGTTCCGCGCGGCTGCGGCAGTCGATCTTTCGGCTCAGCCCCTGCTCGCCTTCTACGGCTTGAGCCAGGCCGGGCGGGCCATCGCCGCGGCCGCAGCCGCCTTCGACGCCACCCAGTGGCAGCTCAACGGCCACGGCATCCGCAGCCACGGCATGGACAGGCCGCTGGCGGAGGTCCAGGTGACCACCCAGCGGGCCGGCGACTCCGGAAGCTTCGTGCGGCTCTCCGAGCTTCTCGGCTCGCCCCTGTGGGGAAGGTCGAGGGTGCCCCTGCACGAGCTCTGGGACTGCCTGCCGGGCAACGCCAGTTCATCGCTCGGCCCGGACAACTCCTCACGCCGCATGCCGCTTCTCGTGGAACACCGGAACATCTACGAGGAGCGTTCCACGGTCAGCGTTCCCGTGGTGGGCTTCCCGGCCTGGGTGATCAAGCCCCGTCAGGGACGGAAGGCCCTCAGCAAGTACCTGTCCGGCTTTCCGGGAGCGCAGGGCCACACCGACTTCCGACGCGTGAGCACGAGCCCGACGCCGACCCGCAGTTCGACGAGCACCCGGACGGCACGGGCGAGCTGCTGATGCACTGGGACCTCCCCGAGGGGAAGCCGATCGACCCGGCGGAGCAGCTCCGCTTCCTGACGGCCCGCACGCACCCGTACGCCGGCACGCGGTACCTGTTCCCGGCGATCACCGGCACCACCAGCGGCATGCACCCCCTGATGGCCTGGTGGGCGGTCCTGCACACCCTGTCCATGCTCGCCCGCTACCAGCCGGCCGACTGGGCACGCCACATCGACGTCGACCGCAGCCGCCACGCGGTCCCGCTCGAACAACTGCTGAACGAAGCCATCGACAGGGTGCCGCTCCTCGTCGCCGAGACGATCGACCTGGTCGCCCAGCAGCCGTAGCGCTGCGCCTGGCCTTTGCCGGACGGGTACGGGCCGGGCCACGCCTACCGTGCGGTGTCAACCGTCCACAGGCGGGTCACCCCAGGATCGCCAGCGGGGCCGGAACGAATCTGGCCCCGCACGCCGATCGCGACCGAGGGGAAGACCTCGCCCGAGCTCATGGAGAAGAACGGCGGCCACCTGCCGCACCGCGACTACATCGCCCGCGTCGTCACCGAGCTGGAGGCCATTGGCGCGGCCCCGACACCTGGCTGTTGGACGCGGGCCCGCCGGCGGCCCCGCCCTTCAGGTGCGCAGGGGGGTCGCTTCGGTCTGTTGCCGCGGGGTGCTGGCTTTGATCAGCAGGGTGGTTCGAGCAGGTCGACGGTGGTGAGGCCGGTTTCGCCGTTGACGAGTTGGAGTGCTACTTCGGCTCGGGCGGCCAGGTCGAGAGGGTCGAGGCCCTCGGTGTAGGCGGCGTGGACGATGCGGTCGAGGCCCGCCCCGAGCAAGGGCGCTGCGATGCGCAGCGATGCCTCCAAGGCGACGCCGCTGGTCGCTCCTCCGTGCAGGATGATGTTGCGGGTGCGGTAGAGGCGTCGCATGGCGATGCGGAACGCCTTGTTTACCTCGGTGAGCTGTTGATGCGGGTCGGCGATGAGTGTGGTCATCCGCTGGGCTGCGGTTTGGTCCGTGTATCGGGTGGCTCCCTTCGACAGACTGAGGGCCGCGGTGCCGCCGACGCGGATGGCTTCGGCGACCAGGCGGGCGCGCTCCCGGTTGGTGGTGCAGGCCTTGATGGCGCGTGATAGTTCGTCGGGCTGATCCGGCTTGTGGCGGTGTGCCAGGGTGGTCAGCTCGGCGCGGGGCCAGGAGCAGGCGATGATGGCGGCCATGCGGTCGGCGGCGACGGCTTTGCCCGAGCGCTCACCACCGCCGTTGGAGTCGTCCGCGTGAACGAGCAGCGATTCGACGGCGGCCCAGCCGCCGGCGACCGCTGGTGCGAGCGATCCCTGGTTGATGGCTGCCGCTAGTTCCAGTGCGTCGTCGATCCGGCTGCTGCTGTTGTCGACCTTGTAGAGGTGCCCCTCGTGGACGAGGGAGAGTACGTCGGCGCCCCGGGCGGGGGGCTTGAGGGGGACGGGGCTGGACTGCCCGGCGACCCAGATGTGGGGGAGGGGAACGATGCCTCCCCGGTTGGCGCGCAGGAACTGCGACCGGGCGGTCATGCGGTCCAGTAGCTGCCGTGCCTGCTCTGCGGCGCCGTACGGGTCCAGCGCATTGAGTTGGTAGACGAAACCGCCGCCGGCGCGGAAGCCGGTGGTGTCGTGGCCGTGCTCCTTCAGCCAGGCGACGACCTTGCCTTTGGAGCGCCAGTGCTCCAAGGGCTCGGCGAGTTCCCGGCGGGGCACCTTGTCGAGTGCGACGAGGACATCGTGGGTCCGGGCGGGGGTGCAGGCCAGTTCGGCGGCGCTGTCGGCGATGTCGGCGATGGTGGCTTGGCTGCGGGCGAGGTCTGCCGCCCAGGCGCGCAGGTGGCTGGCGCTGTAGCCAAGATCCAGAAGGTGTGCGGCCACCGTTCGCGAGAATCGCTCGGGCTTCACACGGTCCGCCTCGGGGACCTTCACCGCGCCGGCCCAACGCTCCAGATAGCCGGTTCGGACGTGCCCGATGATCTCCTTGAGTCTGCGGCGCTCCGGGCTAGGATCCGGAAGCGGGCGCCTGAGCAGTTTGGTGATCTCACTGCGCAACTCCTTCTCACCGAGTCCCCGGTCGGGGCCGATGAGAGCGCTGAGTTCGTTGCGTTGCCAGTCACATGCGGACTGCGACAGTACGTTGTGGGCCTGCCAGTGACCGGCCTCCCACAGTTCCTCCAGAGCGAGGACGGATCCGATGTCCCAGAGGCGCCTGGGCCAAGGTGTGCCTTCGTCAGTGAAGTAGTCAGCCATGCGCGCGAGGACGTGACGTGCGTAGGGGTCGGGAACCGGTGCGGAGACCATCGGGTGACACTATCCGAAAGCTGGCGCAGGCAACGCCGACAACCTAGTGGCCGTGTTACAGTCATTGCAGACTTGAAGGGGCACTCGCCAAGAGCCACTGCCCCTCTTTTATTCGGCCCGCACGCCAACGGCGTGCGGGCCTTCTTCTTACCATCTGCGCCCTTGTCCCCGAAGACCTGCCCCACCCCGCCAAGAAGCCAGGGCGGCGGGCCTTCGCCCGCTACAGTGCCCCTGGCGCCCGCCGGACCCGAGACGCACAATCCGGGCCATCGCCGGCGGGCGCCGTCGTGCCGCCGCCGGCCTGGGACCGGCCTGGGACGACCGCGTCAGGCTCCTACCTGGACCGCCCGGTATACCCCGATTCGCTAGGACAACCCTGGGACAGTCCTAGGACTGTCCCACCCCATAACCCCTGGTGGGAGTGCATCGGCGCAGGTCTGGGACATGGGACATGGGATTCGGGCAGCCCCGCCGAGCGGCGGGAAGCTGGCCGGGCAGCGCCTTGGTCTGGTGCGGGGCAGGCTGGGTGTGAGGGGCGGGCCGAGGGACGGAGGTGGGTCGATGGCCGGCCGGGCAGCGGAGCACGTGGCGCGGCTGCGCGCAGCGCTTGCGGTGCTGGGCGTCGACTGGCGCCCGGACGCGGTCGCCGACGACGACACCCGCGCGGTGATGCTGGCCACCGCGCTGCTCGGCGCCGCCGAGGCGCACCTGGTCGGCGCCGAGCTGGAGGCGGAGCAGGCCGGCGCCGACATCGAGGCGCTGCGCTCGGCGTACGGGCCGGTGCGCGACGAAGTGGTCGCGGCCGCGGTGCCGGACCCGGAGAACCTGGACCGGCTGCTGCTCGTCCTGCGCACCAGCCTGCTGCTCGACGACCTCGGCCGGGCGGCCGGCCCGGACGAGCAGCACCCGGACATCGAGGCCCTGGCCGCGGCGCGGGACGCGGTCGCCGCCGCCTCCGCCCTGCTCGCCTGCCATTTCGCCCCGACGCTCGATCCCGGGTCGGGGCGCCCGGATCCCCAGGAGTCGCTGATGCTGGCGTTCGGGCTGTTCGCCCAGGGGGCCGGCCGCCTCACCCGGATCGCCGAGGAAGGCCCGCAGGGCGGCAACTGATCCCGGCCGGGCCCGGACCGCCGGACCGCGCCCGGCGGGCCGCCAGCGCTGCCAGACTGTGATCATGAGTTCCGACCGCCGCCCGCTGTACCGCCCGTTCTCCGAGCCCGCCACCGACACCCCCGTCCAGGTCGACGACCAGGCCCGGCTGCTGCCCATCGAGCGAGCCCCGTTCTTGGAGGCGCCCGCGGCTGATGCCCCGCCGGTGGCGCCGGGTGCGCGTCGCCGGCTCGGTCCTGGGCACCTGGCCGTCCCCCCGGAGACCCGGAGCTGACCGCCCTCACAGCTGGCGGAGCATCGAAAGTGCAGGCAAAGCGCTACTTTTCGCGAATCTTTGCGATACCCCAAGTGCATCAATACGGGCCGCTGACCTGCGGGAATGCCCAATGCATTGGATCCCGTATGTCCGCTATGTGAAGTTTCGGGGATTTTCCGTGGCTGGGGATCTGTGCTCTAAAATCACGGTACGTCAGATCAACCGTGCTGCGGCCGGACGGATCGGGTTCATTGACCTCTTCGCAGATGTTTGCCGGAGGTGGGTGTCCCGGATCTATCCGTTCGAGCAAGGGAGAGACATGACGAAGCCGCCGACCACCCAGGAGAAGGGTCCTGATCCTGGGGACGACGGTGGCGACGCGAAGGAACACAGGCTGAGGACCTTCGCTCTGGTGGTGATCCCTCTCCTCCAGCTCGGCTGGCAGATCGCCAAGGACTCCGGCCTCATCGGATCCTGATCCGCAAACAGCAAAGCGACCTGTGCTAACGACACAGGCCGCCTGTTGAGCTGTACTTCGTATCGCTCGGGCCCTGCCCCTCTGGCGCCAACCGGTAGGGGCGGGGCCCGCTGTTCGGTGGACGAGCCGTCTACCGATGACCTAAATCTATAACAGGCGCGGCCGGCAGGGGACTGCACACGGCCCTAACACCAGCCTTGCGCGCCCGGGCATGGGGCTTGGATCCCTGTGAGCGCCACCCCTGTCCAGCTGCCCGTCGAGGCCTGGCTGCTGCCTGTCGAGCTGGCCGCGTTCCTGGAGGCGCCAGCGGCCGATGCCCCGGCGGCCGCGCCGGGTGCGCGTCGCCAGCTCGGTCCCAGGCACCTTGCCGTCGCCCCGGAGACCCGGAGCTGACCGCTCTCACCGCCGGCGGTGCCCGGGACCCGAGGGTCAGGGCCGGGTGGCGAGCAGCTGGGGTAAGCGGCTGGCTTTGGCGAGCCAGCCGATGATGTCCTGGTCGATGTAGCCGACCAGGTCCAGTACCTCCAGGTGGGCCTGGGCGAGCGCCTCGCGCACCTGGTCGGTCACCACCTCCAGTTCGTCCTGGCTGTCGTGGTCGATCGGCTGTGAGACGGGCCGGAAGGGAGGAGCAGGGGTCATGGCCAGTGAACGGCCTGCGGCCCCGGAGGTCATGGCCTGGTCGCCACCCAGGGGTCTTGCCGAACAACTCCCGCAGTGTCACCCGCTGCTGTCATCCTGATCCAATGGGGATAGAGGAAGAAGAGGCATGGGACCTTGACATGGTTCTGGGCCAGACGGTTGCCCTGCTCGACCGACGCGGTGACCAAGAGGCCGTCCAGTTGCTCCTCGACGTTGCTGGCCTGGAATTCGAGGAGGCCACAGGCGGTTGGGGCGCGTCGGGCTGGCAGGCGGTCCTCCTCGTTGAGAGTCACCTCCTTCCTCTGCTCACTGAGGGGATGCGCGAGCGGATCAAGGTCCCGCTCCTTGATGTCGCCCGCCGTCGGGGGTTCCCGCCTGCCGACCATCTGGACGTCCGCGAGGTCCTTCCTGAGATCGGTCCCGACTGGCGTGAGCAGTTCGCGCAGCGGACCACCGCCCGGCCGTCCAACCAGGCACGCCGGGAGCGCGCGGCGCCCACCACCCTTATCGAGGACGGCCTGGCCCTGGCCAGTAAGGAAGAGCGCATCGTCTATCTCGCGCTCAAGGACATCCAGGTAGCCGTCCCCGAGGACAAGACGATCGCCATCGCGCCCCTTCCAGGGGTGCGACTGCGCGCGGGCCACACATGGACGCCCGACATCACGGTCTTCGGCAACGGCCGCGTCATGATCTTCGAGGTCGACGGACCTCACCACCGCAACAGCCGTCGATACGCCGACGACCGCAACCGGGATCTCCAATGGCAGCGCTGCGGTGTCGCCGTCGTCCGGCTGCCGGTCGAAGACCTTGCCGATCGGGAACAACTCACCGAACGACTCAAGGAGGAGTTGCGGCGCTACCTGTGGCCGCGCTGAAGCACCCTTGCGACCCACGCTCAGGTAGTCGACGCCTCTACGCAGAGAAGGTCGATCAGCCGGGGTTTCGTTGCCGCAACGAAACGCTGCTGCACTCCGATGGCCTCCCCGGGCCGGGGTTGCGTTGCTGCAACGAAACCCGCTGATGTGCTGCACGGCCCGGCGGCCGGTACTCCAGTGGTCCCTGCGAGTGGGGACCCGGAGCCGGGCGCGATGCAACGAAACCCGTAGGGTCAGCGGCTATGAGCGTGGATCAGCCGGCCCTTGTCGACCTGCCGCTGCGGCCCCCGGGGGCCTGCGAGGGGTGCGGCCGTGCGCTGCAACCGGCCGGCACCGGGCGCCCGCCCCGGTTCTGCGGCTCGACGTGCCGCTCGGCCGCGCACCGCCGCCGCACCAAGACCGCCACCCAAACGCCGCAGGCCACCGCCCCTGCCGCCCCAAACGAGGCGCAGCCCGGGCGCCGGGCGCGGCTGCTGGAGGGCGCCGACGCGGTCACCGCCGCCACCCTGGCGCTGGCCGACGCCCTCGACCAGGACGACGACGCCACCCAGACGGCGGCCGCGCTGCGGCTGCTGCTCGCCGCCGCCACGCAGCTGACGGAGCGCGCCGCCCTGGAGGCCGGACCGGTGGCCGGTGCAACGAAACCCCGGGCCGCCGACGGGGGACCGCCGGCCTTCCTGGAGCCCCGGAGCGACGACTTTCGTGGCGGCAACGAAACGCCGCCCGGCCACCCGGAGCCCGACGGGCCCACGTTCCGTGGCGGCGACGAAACCCCGCCCACCGCCAGCGGACCCGTGCCCGCACCTGCCCGCCCAGCCCCCGTACCCGCCCCCGCACCCACGGTTGCCCACCCGGACGACAGCGACCTGCAGCCCGACACGGTGCTGCGCGCCACCTCCGACCCGGTACGCCGCTTCGGCCCGCCCGACCGCGCCGACGACCTTGAGCTCACCTTCGGTCAGGGCTGGACGTCGTCGTCCTGGTCCACGCCGCAGGCCGCCGGCGTCCACCAGCTGCACCACCACGGAGCCCGTGTCGGTTGGGCCGCTCTGCTCGGTGACGGGCCGTGGGGTCCGGGCGGCTGGATCGCGGTCCTGCACCTGGCCGACGGCCGCGCGGAGCCGCTGCTCGCAGGCCTAGGGCGGCCCCGCATCCACCGCGACCGGAGGGAGGCCCTCGACGCCCTCCGCAGCGCCCACGTGACGCCGCCGGCCACCGCAGCGCGAACTCCCGACGCCGAGCGTCCGGCGCCGCGGACCTCCGGATGGATCGGCCCGCGCGCGACCGAGCCCGGCTTGGTGACGGTCCCCCGCGACCCGGTCCTGCGCGGCATGCCCGACAACGACGCCCACCGCCGGCTCGACCCGGCCGTCTTCGGCGACTACTGGCAGCTGCTCGGCTGGACCGTGCAGCCGGACGTCTGGCTCGTGACAGCGGAAGGCCCCACCGTGGGCTGGGTCGAACGGGGCGTCGCCGACCCGAAGCAGTGGGTTGCGATCTACGAGCAGTCCTTCCTCGTCGCGGGCGGCACCGACTACCCGATCTTGCACGACACCCCCGAGCAGGCCGCCCACACCGTCATGAAGGCCTACCTCCAGCAGGTGTGACCCGCCCCGGCCGTCGCCCGGGCAGGTGCAGGCAGAGCAGCCGGCGCCTGATGCGCCCGCTGCCGGGAACGGCCATCAAGGTACTGCCGGACACCTGGACGGATACCTTGATACCGCAGGTCACAGACCCCTTTTCGCGGGTCGGGCGCCACTGGCTGCGCGGCCTTCGCCAGCGGGCATCAAGGTGTCGGGCGGACACCTTGATGGCCAGCCGGCCAGCCCGGGGTGGCCGGCTGCCCGGGGTGCGGTGGTGGCGGCCCGTTGCCTGACCGGTCCTGGAGGGGTTGCCGACCCCGGCCGCCGTCGTCCGGTACTGGTTCAGTGGCGAAATGCTGTCGCCGACGCCGGGCGCCGACGACACCGCGCCATCCGACGGCCCGCTGCCGGCCCCGCTCGCCACCGCTCTGCAGGACGGCGACGTCACCGCCGACCTGGCGGGCCGGCTGGCTGCCTACTGGCCGGCACCGCCTCCTCTTGGACCCACGCCCGCCCCGCGGCCACAGCCCCGCCCACGGCCCTCAGAACAGGCTTGCGACGCCATCTCCGCGCTGCGCCACGTTCGCACCTCGGCTGCCGTCCTCGAAGGCGCACTGCACCTCGCCCAGGTGCTCCTGCACCGGCCCGGCGAAGACCCGTACCTCCGGGAGGCCGCCGAGGGCCTGGCCGCCGCCAACCCGCAGTACCTGCCCGTTGACCAGGCGAGATTGCTGCGGGTTGTCCCTGAGCCGAGGACAACCCGCAGCGATCTCGCTGTGCGGCCGGGGCCGGCCATCAGCCTGGGCGCCGGTACCGGCGACCGGCGGTCAGGCAGATGGCCGGGGCATCCCGGACCGCTATTCGAGAAGTGGCTTCAGAAGGCCGAATCATCCCGAAAGTGAAAATGCGTCACATTCTGTCAGGAATGGCCTCGATTCTCAGAATAGCAGTTCGCTGACGGAATGTTGCCTTCGTGGACAGTTACCACTGCAGTGGTGGGCTTGTGGTCGATGTACGGTGCAACCCCAGAAGCCGCGCCGCCCAATGCAGTCACTATCGCGATCACGAGCAAGGCGCCCTGGTGCTTCTGGCGTCCCTGCAGGTCAGGCCGCCTCTTGAGGGCAGGTCGTGCCGCCTTGCGCCGCTTGGCACGGTTGCGCTTGTTGCTGTTCCTGGCCATATTCTTCACCTTTTTCATAGTTTTCCAATATGTCAACTTCCCTTCCTTGTCGACGGCAACTGACCGTCGAACGTTGTTACTTGGAGCAGACTGCCAGGCTCGCCGGTGGGTGTCAAGAAATGTATTTATGCGTTCTTTTGAAATTGAAATTTGGATACGAATCTTTTTCAAAAAAGGAATTTCCCTCAGGTTTTTCTGAGCCCTTTTGAACCGATTCGTACCTAGATCGGTACGGCTGGAGGAGCAGCGCGGCCGGGTGGAGCGAAGCGGCGAGGTGCGCGGGACGGCAGTACGGATGCCGGCGCTCTCCGGGCCGACACGGTCCTCTGGATAGCCGTCCGTTCGAATCAGCGCGCCCCGGCCCGCCAGGTCCACGTTTTGCTCCACCACGGCCGAGGTCGAGGCCGGCATCCATGACGTTCCCCAGTGGGCGGCAATTCTCCACGGCGGCCCCGGCCGGCCCGATCACTTCGTCCGTGACCCGGGCCACCACCAGGTCGCCATCCACCCCACCGCCCCTGACCGCGATCGCTACCCTCCAGGCCGCCCACCGCGACCGCGACCCCAAGTCCCTGCCCGCCAGCGCCTGCCTGCCTGCTAGTACTGTCCGGGGCGGGGCGGCCTCCGCCCCCCGTAGATCGTCCCGGGGGACTCCTCATGCGCCGTCACACCGTCGTGCTCACCACGCTCCTGCTCATCGGGGGCACCGCAGCCTGCTCCTTCGGCACCGGTGAGACACCGCGGCGAGACGCGGCCCCGCGGCCCACCGTCTCGGCTCTCGCCCTCCCGACGGCAACCAAACCCCCGACATCGCCCACCCCGGCGCTCTCCACGTCCGCCCGGCCGGCGCCCGCCGTGTCCGCCCCGGACCCCGCCACAGAGCAGGCCGCCCGCTACGCCGCCGCCGTCCGGGCACAGGCACCCTCCCTCGCCCGCGTGAGCGACGACAACCTCGCGGTACAAGGACAGCTGGTGTGCTCCCTGCTCGACTCCGGCGACAGCCCCAAGTCGGTGTACCAGACCATGCAGAGCGCCTATCCGGACGCGGCCAAGGCCATGACCACGTCGGCCCCGGCGATTTACTGCCCGAAGTACACCGCAGCCGTGAACACCGCGCTCCGCTAGACGCCACGACCCGTGCCGCCCAGGAGCCGTCACTCTGCTTCTGCGCCCGGCGGTCGCGGTGGGAGGTCGCGGCCAGCTGCTCGCCTGACGCCCCACCAGGCCCCGCAGCCGAACGGAAACGGTGTTCGCCGGCCCCGGCGCGGGTACGCTGGCCGGGACCCGACAGCGGTGATTTCGCCCCGCTGGAGCCCTTCGCAGGGCCCAGGATTCCCCCTCCAGTTCCCCAACCTGTTCCCCCTCCAACTCCCCGACCACCGATCAACACCGAATCAGGGACGTTCGTGCAGTTCAGACGCCGAATCCAAGGCCCGCCGAAACCCCGGCAACCCCTCTGTGCCCTTGTCTTTGGTAGTTGAGGTTGGCGGTTCTGGGGCGTGCGGGGTTTTGCGCGCTCCAGGGCCGCTGATTGGCCCTTCTCTTCTTGCCTGTCGGCTCGCCCGCTCGGTGATCGGGCTGGGTGATGGGGCGACGACGGCGGCGGACGCCGGCCGGCCTGTCGGTGGCATGAGGTATCGAAGAAGCCGGAAGATCACCAACCACGGGGAGCACCGGCATGAGCCAGGACGAGAGCGACCAGCGGCCAGCACCGAAGAAGCGCGTCCACTTCGTTCGCGCCAAGGCCTACCCCAACGGCTCCACCAGCCCGCTGCGCCACAACATCCTCCAGGTGCTCGGCGTGCTGAAGGTGGCCACCGTCAAGCAGGTCTGGCTCCTGGCCCAGCCCGACCACGAGCATCCGAACACGGTCGCCTCCGGGCTGCGCGACCTGGCGAAGAACAAGCTGACCGAGCAGCGCGGCAGCACCTCCGGCCTGCCACCCAAGCCGGACCCGGCCGACGGCGCCGCGGCGGCCGGGCCGAAGCCGGCCCGGCCGGCGAAGCGCAAGCCGGTCCGCCCGCCCGGCGCGGGAGCGGTGATCTGGGGGCTGACCGACCTCGGCCTGGACGCCGCGAAGTCCACCCTGCCCTCGGAGCGGAAGGTCGGCGGGCGGGCCCGCTCGGTGGGCCGCGCCACCGGCGCCCCGCACGCCATGGCGGTCAACGACACCATCATGGCGTTCACCAGCCCGGCCACCCCCGGCGAGGCGATCGGCCGGATCGCCGACTGGGTCACCGAGGCCCCGCACTCGCTGCCGGGCGAGCGCACCCAGTTCGCCGACGCCGTCCTCACCGCGCCCGCCGACGGCGTACCCGTCCTCCTGGTCGAAGTCGACCTCCACAACGAGACACCCGAGTTCATCGCCGCCAAGTTCGACCGCTACGCCGAGTACTTCGCCCTCACCTACAAGGACCCCACCCACGACGGCCACCCCAGCGACGCGGACAAGCTCCCGACCTGGCGCCGCCGCTACCCGATGGCCGGCCCCGATTCTCTGCCGCCCATCGCCCTGGTCCTCGCCGGCGCCGGACCCCGGGGCCTGAACAACCTCCTGAACAAGGTCAAGGACCTCACCCGCAAGCACTGGCGGCCTACCAGTCTGGACCGCTGGAGCCACGGCGACCCGTTCGACTTCACCGGCAGCATCCCGATCTTGGCCTGCCACCTCGACAGTCTCACCAAGTACGGCCCCCACGCCGAGATCTGGTGGCGCTTCGGCGGCTACAAGTGGGAGACCCTCGCCGACGCCCTCGCCCACACCGAGTACCGCGCCCGCGTCCAGGCCCGCCTTGACGCCGACGCCCAGGCCGCCTACGAAGCCGAGGAACAGCGGCTGGAGGCCACCCGCTGCCCCGGCTGCGACCGCCGCGAAGACGAGTTCGAGTACGAGGGATCCGCCAGCGACGGCACTGAGCCCTGCGGGGCCTGCCGACAGAAGGCCGACGACGACGCAGCCGAGAAGAAGCAGCAGGTCGTCCGCGACGCCCACGCCAAGCGCTGGCCCTGCTGGACCTGCAAGGGCCCCCTCGGCGGCGCCTTCGGCTCCGGCTTGGAACTGACCAAGGAAGCCCCCGCCGAAGCCCTGGAGTGCCCCTCCTGCGAGATCGACCGCCGCAACAACGGACTGGGCCGGCTCCTCTTGCCCAAGCCCACCCGCGCCGAAGAGCGCCAAGCCCGCAAGGGGCAGCTGAACGATCCCTGGTGGGAAATGCGCCAACTCCACGCCAAGCAATGGCCAGTTCGTAGCTCGAATTAGCCCCGTTGACGGGTAGACCTCGTCGAGATGAACTGCCAGGCCCGAGAAGCCAAGGAGAAGCCGTACGCCCGCGCGTGAGCCCGGCCATCTTGCTACGCCGAAGCCGTCGTCCGGCGGTGATCCACGCCACTAACCTGACCGGATGACAATCGACTGGGGGGACGCCCCAACCTGGGTAGGAGCCGTCTTCGCCGCCGCAGCCGCCGCAGCCGCCGTCTGGACCCTCAAGAGCCAACGGGACCAGATCGGCGAGCAGCGCGACTTCATCGGCCAGCAAGCCACCGTCCTCGAACTCCAACGAGGCCAGCTCCTCGCCCAGGCCAAGGACCGCAGGATCGACCAGGCCCGCCGGATCTCCATAAGGGCAGAAAAGGCCTCACCAGGCAATACTGCATACGGTCCGGCGGAACCCGATCACTGGCAAGTATTCATCTTGAATAACTCCGGTGCTCCAATACGCGATGTGAATGTGAAATACGGATCCGCTTATCTTTCCACCGACGCCCAGGAGACCGGATCTGGAGGGAGACGCCTGTCGGTCCCGGACGCACTTATCGGACCGGGCCGCACGGCGAAATTCCTATCCTCCAACCTGCCGGGAGCCGCCCTGCAGAACAACCGCCCGGTCGCCTACTTCACGGACGAAGCGGGAATTCAATGGAAGCTGGAGGAATCAGGTGAGACGACCGAGGTAGCCCCGCCTGCCTCGCCCCTGGCCTCCTGATCGCGGGCGCGAGATCCGTCCCCCGCTCCAGACCGGAGCCCGGTTGGGCCGGCGCATGCGAAGGCCCCGGCCGCTGCTGGGCGGTCGGGGCCTCGGTGGTGTGGGGTCGGGCAACTCAGCCGGCCCGCACCCAGGCGTAGACGGCCGTGCGGGCCGATTCCCTGCGCTGACGGTAGCCGCGCGGCGGGCCGTTACGAGGGTGGGGTCTGCCGTGCAGGCGGGAAGGCTCTTCGCTCACCGCCCGCGACGGCAGACCCCGGCGCCTTGGCGTTACGCGGTACCGCAGTTCGGCGGCCCTACGACGTCCGGGCCGCCTTGGGCGGCATGCTCGTCCGGGGCCGGCACCACGGTGCGGGGAGCCTCGACGATCGTGCGCGGCGGGGCGAGGACGGTCTCGTGCAGGGTGATGTCGACGCCGAGGACGATCAGCCCGGAGATGACGCCGAGGGCGATCACGCCCGGCACGGTGGCCGGGTCGGTCAGCGCGCCGCGCAGCTTGGAGAAGCAGCGGTTCATGATCGGTTTTCTCTTTCCTCCCGGGCGCCTTCGTGGCGCCCCCTGCCCTGACAGACGGTGCCGGGCGCCCCGATCCGCCGCCGTGAACGAGGAGAGGCCCCGGTCGACGCATGCCGACCGGGGCCTCCCGTTATCCCGCACAACAGCGGATTACCTCAACTTAGCCTCTCGTCCTGGCCCTCTCGGGCCTGTGGCACTCGCCAAGCTGGACGTTCACGCAATCTGCAGCCGTGAACATCCCTTGGTGAGAGATGTCGTCCTGCCTGTCCGGCACCGTGGCTCCTACCCCCTTCAGGGACCCGACGGCCGGACAGTGGGAACAGCCTTGCTTTTCCTGCGCGTTCCAGCGTTCGACGATCAAGCTGGAGTCGATGTCAGTGGTGTCGCATACCGCTCCAATCACGCGCCGAGAAGGGATTGCTCATATCGCATTGCCTCTCCTTGTCGTTCCACCAGCTGCTCGTGCCGCTGGTGGTGAGCGTGTCAGTGATGGGCTGCTTGGACCCTCTGCTGATCCGGGCAGAGGTTGTGCTGGATGGTGCTAGGCCCGCTCACGCGGACTCGGGCTGGCTTCGAACCTCTCCTTCGCGCCGACCCCTGCCGGCCGGAAACCCGTCACAGTTCCCAGCCGGCAGGACTACTGGCGGCCGCGGGCCGCGGGTCCGGACGGGGCGTCCCGTCCGGACCCGACCGCGTCCGGGACGGAGATGTTCAAGTCGGCGAACAGCTTGGACCTGAACCTCTCCGAGTCGAAGCGGGCGACCACGGCGTCGAGGTGTTCGGCGGCCAGGCAAAGACGCTCTTCGACGCCTTCCATGACCTGTCCTTCCTCTAGATCCGGTCCACCGGGAGACCCCGAAAGACCTTCAGATCCGGCTCTCCAGGACATCCCGGAGGACCTTCAAGGCCCGCTGGTGGCGACGGCGGGCCATGCTTTCGGAGATGTCGAGCCTGCGCGCGGCCGCGGACAGCGACCGCTCCTCGAAGTACACGGCGATGACGACCTCGCGCAGGCTGACCTCCAGCCCGCTCACCGCCGTGCGCACCTCGTGGAACATCAGGCCCCGCAGGACCTCGACGTCGACGAGGTGACCGCTGCTGCGGTCCTCGTGCGCCGTCTCGTCCGCGTTCTCCTTCTGGTTCGAGAACTTCCTGAAGTAGTCCTTGAAGGCGCTCTCCACGGCGCTCAGCGTCAGGCTCGCCTCGGCCTTCGAGCCGGCCACCATCACCTCGCGGTAGTGGCCGTCCCAGTTCCTCCAGAACTTCCGGTAGGCGTCCTGCATCAGATCCTTGGACAGGACCTGATTGCCACACAGGACGTAGGCACGCCGGAACATCTTCTTGTCCGTCCGGGCGACGAACTCGGCGAACTCACGCACCGACTCCTCGCTGGGGACGAGCTGCTCCGGCTCCTGCTTCTCATCTCCTCCCGCACGTGCCTGGCGCGGGAGGAGGAGCCGGACCTCCTCGGAGTGGATCGACTCCGAGGAGGTGTCCGGCGTTTCCGTCAGGGCAACGTGATCTTTCACGGTGCGCCCTTTCTCCTGTGGCCCCCGGCACGGGGGCCGGGTCCAAGAGCGCCCATCTGATGCGCTCACCCCTGAAGACGATGCGAGGCCACCGAATCCGCCGCCCTTCGCCAAAATTTTTTTCTCAGATCGGCGCGTAAGCCCGCTGACCTGGCGGTTGTCGAGTGCCTCTCTTTCGGTTCCGCGGCTGACACGGGCTGGCCGCCTGCCCTAGGGACTTGGTGGTGGCGTCCGGCGGCTGCGAGGACGAGCGGGGCTGGGGCGGTCTCACCGGCGCGATGGCCGGGCCGTCCAGCGGTGGCTACCGGGCCAGCGACTTGAACGCGGTCACGAGGGCAGTCACGCCCTGTGCCTGATGTGGCCGGCGGCCACCGGGTACAAGACGGAGATGAGGCCGGTGAAGCTGAGGATGAACCGCTGGTCGCTGAGCCCGTGGCATCTGCACGGTGGCAGCCCGTTCGGCGTCAACAGCCCCGGAGGGGGCGTCAGAGGCCGCAGGATGGCCGACTGACCCGGCTTTACGATACTCACAGGACCCTTTTCTGCTCACCCATTCCCGGGACCGACCACGGTATTTCTGCCGGAATGTCGAGCAGTGCTTTTCTGATACATGGGCCGGCCAAGGACGGCCGGGGTAGTTCTGATATCTGAATTCAGCCAGAGAGGGAAATAGGATTCACTCAAGAGAACCCTCTTGCCGGACGAAACGGCCCCGTCAGGGAGGATCCATACCACCCCTGCGGCGGGATCACCCAGCAGGTCAAAACTGATACATCACTCTTGATGGTCACTCCACCAGAGTTGCGGGCACGAGCGACCGCGCCGCCATTCTGCAGGCCTGGACTACGGTCTAGACCAATTTGGCGGGAGCGAAGCCGACCCGCACGCGCCCCCGGAGCACCCCCTCCCCCTAGTCAGCCCGTAGTGAGATCAGCCAAAAACCCAGCTCAGCCACTTGAGCAGGCATCAGCCGACTGGAGGGAGTGGAGCGAAGCGGAGTGACCGACGGGCCCGGGCGAAGCCCGGGCCGGCCTGACCGGAGGTCAGGGCACGGACACGCGGAGCGGGTCCGCCCCGGCCGGAGGCCGGGGTCGAACGGAGGGCCGAAGGCCCGTAGGGACCC